>JABTTW010000002.1:300000-600000 GCA_015075745.1 Planctomycetia bacterium | reverse complement strand
ATGGCGGAGAAGATGCCGAAGTTCCTTGAATTGCACGTCGCGCCGCCACTCGCCGCGCACGCCCACTAAAGGAGTCGAAGCGTGGCCTTTATCAAGGCGCATCCGATCATCACCGGGCTGCTCGCACTGACGATCGTCGGCAGTGGGGGGCTGACGCTGGCGATCTATGCATGGATCCACTGGCGCGCGCCGGTGCAGGCTATTCTGGCTGACCAGTTTTACTTTAGTCTGATACTGGCCCTCGTGGTCTTCGGCCTGATTATGACCGCCGTGGCGTATTCCATTTTGCTGGAGCGCAAGATCTCCGCGTGGATGCAGGATCGCTACGGTCCCAATCGCGTCGGGCCGATGGGTCTGTTTCAGCCGATCGCCGACGGCGTGAAGTTTCTCCTGAAGGAAGACGTGATCCCGGCGAACGTGGATCGTGCGCTCTTTCTGCTTGCCCCGTGGCTGATTTTTATCGTCGGGTTGATCGGCTTCGCGGTCATTCCCTGGGGCGGAGAGTTTCGCTGGCCGTGGATGGATGCGGACGCCGCGCCGCTGGTCGCTCAGGTGGCCACCGTCGATATCGGCTTGCTTTACATCATCGCCGTTTCGTCGATGAGCGTGTACGGGGTGGTCCTTGGCGGCTGGGCCAGCAATAACAAGTATTCTTTCTATGGGGCGATGCGTGCCGCGGCCCAGATGCTTTCTTACGAGATTCCGTTGGGCATGGCGGTGCTGATCGCCATCCTGGCGACCGGCTCGCTGCGGCTGGAAGAGATGGTGGATTATCAGCTTCATCACGGCTGGATCGTGATGTACCACCCCATTGCCGCGATGATTCTGTTCGTCACCGCCCTGGCCGAGGCGAATCGAATGCCCTTCGACCTGGCCGAGTCGGAGCAGGAGCTCGTCGGCGGGTATCACACCGAATACAGCGCGATGAAGCTGGCCATGTTTTTCCTGGCCGAGTATGCCCACATGATCACCGCCAGCGCGTTTATCGTGTGCCTTTATTTCGGCGGGTCGCTGATTCCCGGGTGGGACTGGCTCAATACGAGCCAGACGGCGGGGGCCATGCTTGCAAGAATGGGCGTCCTGATGGGCAAGGTGTTTCTGTTCATCTGCCTGTACATGTTCATCCGCTGGACGCTGCCGCGGTTTCGGTTCGATCAATTGATGCGGCTGGCGTGGAAGTCTCTTGTTCCGCTGACGATGGCCCTTGTGGTCGTTCAGGTGCTCATTATTTATTTCGACGCGTCGGCCTGGTGGGCACTGCCGGCGAACGTGGGGTTGCTTGTGTTCGGCGGGTTCGTGGGGCGGTTCAGCGGCCGCGTCATCACCGGCCGGCAGCACAGCTTGAGACGGTCGGGCGGCGGAGCATTCGCCTACCGATGAGGATTCGGAAGTGAGCAATCATCCATCCATTCAGGAATTCGGCGACGCGGAGCAGTCGTCCGCGCCCGCGACATCCGTACCGCCCGGTAGTTGGCGCGATCGCGACGTCATCCAGGTCGACCAGCCGGAACTGTCCATGTCGGAGCGGACCTATCTGCCGCAGATCTTCGGCGGCATGAGGACGACGCTTCGGCACATGTTCAAGAAGAAACTGCGCGACCAGACCGTCGTCCAGTATCCGGAGCAGAAGCGCGCCCTTCGGCGAGAGAACTACCGCGGCGTTCATCGACTCAACCGGGACGATCAGGGCCGGGTGGCCTGCGTGGCCTGTTTCATGTGCGAGACGGCCTGTCCGGCGCATTGCATTCACATCGAGGGCACGGAAAGCCCCTGGCCGGATCGGGAGAAGTACCCGATCAAGTTCGATATTGACGAGCTGCGCTGCATCTATTGCGGGATGTGCGAAGAAGCGTGCCCGGTTGATGCCATTGAGCTGACACCAGAATTCAAACTCGTCGGATTAACCCGCGAGGAGATGATCTTCGACAAGGAGAAGCTCCTCATGGTATTTGACCGCACCCAGGGGGATAAGCCGCGCAAGAACCCGGCCGTCACGGGGTATTAGGCGTTGGGCGTATCGGTGTGCCCGGTCGAGTCGACGAGCGGCGGCGCGGCTTTGCGGTGCAGGGGGAGGGTGAGTTGCACCGTGGTTCCCTTGCCGACTTTGGAATAGGCCTTGATGGAGCCGCCCATTTCCGCCACGAGGCCGTGCACTGCTGCAAGGCCCAGGCCGATGTTGTCCCTGTCTCCACCGCCCAGACCCCCCTTTGTCGTGAAGAACGGTTCGAAGATGTGTTCGAGAACATCCTCGGGAATGCCGCAGCCCGAGTCGGTGATGGAGATGGTGGCGTTCTCGGCGTCGTGAGACAGTTCGACCGTCAGGGTTCCCCCGTCGGGCATGGCGTCGATCGAGTTCTGGGCGATGCCCTCGAGGACCGATACGATGCGCGCTTCATCGAGCAGACCGGAGGGGGTGGCTTCGACTTTGGCGATCAACTCGACGCGTGCCTTCTCGCAGCGAGGCCGGAGCACGGCGATGAACTTGGTCATGATGGGATCGAGGGTGGATTGTTCGTGCTGTGCGTTTTCCGACTCGGCGAATGCGGCGAGTTGCTGGGTGATTCGGGTGGCGCGGCCGATCGACTGGGAGAGAAGCTGAAGCGTCTTACGCAATTCGCGCGGGCTGTCGCTGGGCAGGGCGTAGTCGATGCTGGTCAGCATGCCGCCGAGGATGTTGTTGAAGTGATGCGCCACGGCCCCGGCCATCTTGCCGAGCGAGGTCATCCGGCGGGCCCTCGCGAGGTCCTTGGAGAGGCGCTTGCGCTCGGAGATGTTCCTCATGCACAGGGAAATGCCGAGCACGCGGCCACCGAGCTCAATGATCGGAGATACGACCAGGACGAACGTGGTTCGCGCGCCCTCCTCGTCGATGTAGGTCGTCTCCATCTCGCTGGATTCGCTTTTCTCGATGGCGCTGCGAAAGTGCTCAGTCGCCACCGGGCGATCCGGCTCACTGAGCAGATCGATGAACGGCGTGCCCTGGTTTTGCGCTGAGATTCCAAACTGAAGGCAGGCCGCTCGATTGGCGTGCTGGATGTTTCCGGAGGGATCCAGCGCCAGACAAATAAATCCCAGGTGATCCCACAGATCGTGAAAGAGATTCGGGTGCTCCGTCATTTTCCGTCTGTTGCCCCGCGTTCGTTGTCCGCCGGCGATCCAAGCGGCGCGCTGACCACCCCAAGCCGGTCCGCGACCGTGTGAATCACCGGACAGATGATAAAGATGCTTTCCCGGGTCGCCTCTTCGTCCATGCCGTTCGCCGGCTGCTCCACAAAAAATGCCCGACCCAGATAGGGCCGTTCATAGATGATCGGCATGCCGCCGATCAGAAGAAAACCATCCTCCGGAATCGTCGCCGAAAACTCCAGGTCCGTGAAGACCTTCCGACGCTCCTCCTGAATCTGCTGGAAGCCTCCGCCGGGCACGCCCACCCATTTCGGCGGGCCCGGGGGCTCGTCAATGGCGGGCACGACGCGCAGGACCACCTCGCGCAGGTTGTCGGCCCTCATGCCGAAGGAAAGCAGCAGCTTTGGCCGGGCATCCTTGAAATCATAGCCCACGGCGCGGCCGTCGCCGTTCTGGTAAAAGACGGTAAGGGTCCGCGTCGGCAATTGCCCGATGCCGATTTCAGCGGCCCGGGAGACGTCGGGGACGACCTGATCGATGACGCTGCGCAGGTCGACGGACTCGGCGAGCTCTTTGAGCGCGTCGACGAGTTCGGATCGATCGGACTCACGGCCGATGGCCGCGCGAAAGCCGCTGTCGGCCAGATGCATGGTTGTGTTGGAGGAGGACAGGACGCCGGCGACGCGCTTCCAGATAATGGAATCCGCGGCGGTGAACACGCCCTTCGGGGCCGTCCAGCGAAAAACAGAGAACTCGACGACGAGGCGCTGCGCCGGACGATCGAAATTCGACGTTCGATTGGTCTGAACGGGGACCTTGAAGGGGGAGTTCTCCGCGTCGATCTGGGGGTCGCTTTGCGGGGTGTCGGGCCGGGCGAAACAACCGGCCATTGCAATCAGACCCACGGCGATAGATGGTGATATCCAGCGATGATCGATGATCCGTGGCACGCTTGGGCTCATTGTAATCGACGATGAATCCGCCCCTTGGGGACTCTACGGCTCGCTGGTGCGTGAGTCAATCCGAACGGCGCGATCGTGTTCATGTTCGGCGGGGCTAACGGGCGAGTCGGCACAGGACCTCGCAGCCGCGCCGCAGCATGGCGTCCGACGCCGCGTAACTGATGCGGAAGTGGGTGTCGCGTTGAGAGAAGATGCCGCCGGGGATGACGATGACGCTTTCCTTCATGGCCGCCTCGGCGAAGGCGGTGGCGTTTGGAAATGACTTCGGCGCAGGCGGGAAGACGTAAAAGCCGCCGCCGGGCCGGACGAAATCGAATGAGCCCTTGAGCAGATCGCACACCAGATCGCGCTTGGCGGAATAGTCCCGGCGATGGCCGGACACATCGGTCTCCAGGGCGGTGAGCGTCGCGAACTGGGCCATCGAAGGGGCACATACATAAGTGTACTGATGCAGCTTGGTCATTTCTTCGATGAGCCAGGCCGGGCCGGCCGCATAACCCATGCGCCAGCCGGTCATGCCGTAGGTCTTGCCGAAGCCGCGCAGGATGAGGGCGTTGTCCGGGGCCAGGGCGATCGGGCTGACGTTGGGGCCGTCGTAGCAGAGCTTGTCGTAAATCTCATCGCAGATGAGGACGAGGTTGTGCTTTTTGGCGATCGCGACCGCGGCCTCCACCTCGGCAGGCTTCATGACCCGGCCGGTCGGGTTGCCGGGCGTGTTAATCATCAGGGCCTTGGTCTTCGGCGTGATGGCCGCCTCGATGTCGGCGGCGTTGAACGCAAAATCAGGATAGGACGAAACCGGAACAGGCGTGCCGCCGACCATGTTGACGAGGTGCACATAGGAAACGAAGTAGGGATCGAGAAAGACGATCTCGTCGCCGGGGTTGGTGATCGCCAGGAGCGCGAGGGTCAGTCCGCCGGAGACGCCGGAGGTGATGAGCACCGATTGCTCCACACCTGCTTCGGCCTTGAGCGCTTCAATGATGCGCATGCGCAGTTCGGGGAGGCCGGAACTGGGGAGGTAGCGGTTTTTCCCTTCGCGAATCGCGGCGATGGCGGCGTCTTTGACGTTTTCGGGCGCGTCGTAATCAGGCAGGCCGATGGACAAGTCGCAGGGATCGGTGATCCGCGAGGCCATCTCGAAGAATTTGCGGATGCCGGAGAATTCGACCTTCTTGGATCGCTCGGCGAGGATTTGACGCGAATCCATCTTCACTCGCGAGGGGTAGAGATGACTGACCAACTCCAACAGGGTCCGCGCCTGCCGCGAATTCCCAGCGGAAAAACGGCGGGCAGGGCAGGCACAACAAGAACCGAGTTACGAGCCTATTTCTTGGCCGGCGCGGCTGACTTCTTCGCCGGCGCGGCTGCTGCAGGCGCTGCTGCCTCAGCCTCGCCCTCCTTGGCCGGTCCCTTCTTTGTCTTTCCGCCGATCGGCGCCTTTCGGTTTGCTACCTTGGGCAGGCCGGTCGCACTTCTTCCCTCCGGAAAGCGCTCCTCATTCCTCAATCGCTCGATACGCTCGGCTCGAGTCAGAACATTTCGGTGGCGGGCCAGCGAAGCCTTGCTCTTCAGGGATCGATCCATGGACATGATGCAAAAACTCCTGCACTCTCAAACGGGGTCGCCGGCTTTCGTCGCCGAATAGCTCACGAACAAACAACCCTTGAACTGATACAAGCCGCCCTGGCTTCGATATTCAGCTCCAAAACCTTCAATTTTCCTTTTGAATCCCCCGCGGTCATCTCGGCTTGCCTTGCCGGGCGGGAAACCGTCTTCAGCGAATAGAACATAACCGTTGCTGCGTTTTCGGGCAAATGTCCGGATACCCTTGTTCAGGAGGAAGGCCCGAACGTCGGCCAGGTCCCGGGCGAGCTGCTCGCCGCTCCGCTCACGGGTGATAAGAAACGACTCTATCTGCAAATAATTGAGGTTTTCGGGGCGAGCGGCCTCGACGGCGGCCGCGGCGGGGCCGTTGACCGACACCGGCTTGTTCGCGGCCACCCGCTGCTGGGCAAGGGTCGGCTGCTGCAACAGGTGTCGCAGATCGGGGTCGGACTCGACCTTGTCGGCGAGCGGCTTGGGCACGACGACCGGGCTCTCGGTGGTGCGGGGCAGTAGGGGGGAGCCGAGCGTGGCATTGGCCGGCGCCGTGCTGGCCGCGACCGTGGCGAGCTTTGCACCTGTGCCCAGCGACTGTTTGCCGATGGTGTAGGCGCCGAAAATGATGGCGACCAGCGCGCCCGCGGCAGCGACGAAACCGGCGCCGCCGATTGACAGATGCAGACGACCGTCACCGCCCGAAGGCGATCGACCCGAACGGGCCCGCTCTTCACGCGATGCTTCCAGCGCCGCCTGCTTTGCCGCCTGTTTGGCGATCTTGCGCGCCTCGCGCTCCGCCTTGGCGGCGGCCTTGGCCTGTGCCTTCATCTCACGTGTCGCGCGTTGAGCCTCCATCCTGGCCTTTTCTTCGGCGAGGGCCTCGGCGGCTTGTGCGTCGGTGAGGGCTTCGGCGACGGGGAGCACCGTGCCGCTCGGTTTCGAGCGCCTCCAGAAGGAGCGACCGGCCGGCGCATGCTGCGTCATCGGCGCTTTATTCATGACCTCAAAAAGGCTCGGTCCTCGTCTGGTCGGTTTCACGGCGGTGGTCCATCCTTGAGTTTGCCGCGCACGATTCGATTCAGGATTCGTACGCGAGTCGAGCTGTAAATGTTTGGGGCTAGCATACCGCGTTTTGCGGGAATTTCAACGAATTGCCGAATGCCGGTTTCAGGCCCCTAAAATCAAATCAAAATCGCCGCGCGCCGTGACCCGGCCGACGACTGCGGCGTGGGGCACGCCGCTTTCCCGCAGGCGACGCACGACCCCGTCGGCATTCGCTTCGGCGACCGCGATCAAGAGTCCGCCGGAGGTTTGTGCGTCGGCGAGGACGCCCACCAATGCCTCTTCGACATGCGCCGTGCTGAACTGATCGCCGATCGCCGCCAGCGTGCTCTTCCACGCGCGCGTCAACACGCCGCCGCGGGCCAGGTCGAGCGTCGGACCAATCAGCGGGACGGCCGCCGCACTGAGTTCTACAGTGACGCCCGATGCGGACGCCATTTCCCATGCGTGTCCGACAAGGCCGAAGCCGGTGATATCCGTGACCGCGTGCGCGCCGGCTTCGACGGCGATGCGCGAGGCCACGGCGTTGAGGGCGATCATGATCTCGATGGTCTCGGCGAGATCAGATTCGGAAATCTTCCCGGACTTGCAGGCGCTGGTCATCACGCCGGAGCCGATGGGCTTGGTGAGAATCAAACGATCGCCCGGCTTCGCGCCGGCGTTGGACAGGAACTTGTCCGGATGCACGGTGCCGGTGACGGCGAGCCCGTACTTGATCTCCGCGTCGCGGACGGAATGGCCGCCGAGAATGACGGCGCCTGCCTCGGCGACTTTGTTGGCGCCACCGGCGAGGATCTCGCTGAGGATCTCGATGGGCAGGTCCTTGTCCGGGAAGCCGACAATGTTCAGGCAGGTGATCGGCGTTGCGCCGGCGGCGTAGCAATCCGACAGGCTGTTGGCGGCGGCGATCTGGCCGAAGGTGAACGGGTCGTCAACCAGCGGCGGGAAAAAGTCGGTCGTCTGCACGATGGCCAGATCGGGGCGCAGTCGATACACGCCCGCGTCGGAGAAGTGTTCGGCTCCGAGCAGCAGGTCAGGATGGGTCATCGCGGGCAAGGCTCGCAAGACTTGCGAGATGGCTCCGGCCGGGAGCTTGCCGGCTCAACCCGCGCACGACGCGTACGCCGTGAGCTTCACCTTTCTGGAAGGCGTCATTTCAGGCCATCCGGGTTAAGAAAAGGACGCGAACAATAAACAGCGGTCATTCCTTGGACGGCGCGGCCATCGCCGCCGCCAGCCGGGCCTCCACGTACAGCAGGTTGCTCTCGCCGGCGCGCGTGACGAGCTGAAGAAGCTCGGTCATGGAGGAGACTTCCTCGACCTGCTCATCGACGAACCATTTCAGGAAGCTGCGCGTCGTGTAGTCCTGCTCCTTCTCGCTCTTGGCCATCAGGTCGTTGATCTGCCGGGTGACGGTGATTTCGCTATCGACGGCGGCTTTGACGATCTCGCGCACGGTCTTGTAGTCGGCCTTGGGCTTGTCCATCGCTCCGAGGGTGACCTTGCCGCCGACATCCTGAATGTATGCGGCGATCTTCAGTGCATGGCCGCGTTCCTCGTCGGCCTGCTGCTTGAACCGCTGGGCGAAAATCTTGAGCCCCATGCCCTCCAGGCAGAACGCCAACGCCAGGTATTTGTGCGAGGCCGCCAGCTCGTTGGCGATCTGCTTGTCCAGGGCGGCGTTCATGGGTTTTGAAATCATCATGCGGGGTTCCTCTCAATGAATGGGGTCTGGTTTGCCGGATGATAGAATCCGCGAACCCGCGGAGCAACTGGTCGGGTTCTGCGGTAAAACGTTTTCTCTTAATTTACAAGCGATTTCAAGTCTACGGTCGACGGCCCAATAAACAAGAATGGACTAGGTGGGGCGATTTGATTCATCTCGTGGCGCGTCGCATGAAACGTGCATTCTCGCCGCCACTGACAGACGCGCCGGTCCTGTGATGCGACGCGCTTTGAGTTATAATAGTCACCATGACCACCATTGATTTGCCGCCGATGGATCCGTCGGAAGAAGGGGTATCGCCGATGGAGGATATGCCCTCGGAACGGAATCGGTTCATCACCGTTCAGGAGCACATTCTCAGCCAGCAGCGCAGCCACCCCACTGCGACGGGCGGATTCAGTTGGCTGCTCTCCGGCATCACGCTCGCGGCGCGAATCATTTCGGCCAATGTTCGGCGCGCCGGGATTCTCGACGTGCTCGGCGACGCCGGGGCATCCAACGTCCACGGCGAGCAGCAGCAAAAGCTAGACCTGCTCGCGAACAAAACCATCGAGCTTTGCCTGGGCTATCGCGGCAACATCGGCATCATCGCTTCCGAGGAGTTGGACGAGCCGACCGTCGTTACGCGCAGCGGCGCCAACGGACGATACGTGGTCATCTTTGACCCGCTCGACGGTTCATCGAATATCGACGTTAACGTCTCAGTCGGCACGATCTTCTCGATCCTCGAGCGCGATCCCAGCGGGTTTGAGTCGCGCGACCCCGCCGCCGACGTTCTTCAGGCAGGTCATCGCCAGCTTGCCGCCGGTTACATCGTCTATGGTTCGAGCACGGTCATGGTCTATACCACCGGCGAGGGCGTGCATATGTTCACGCTCGACCCGTCGGTCGGGGCCTTCATCCTTGCCAACGAGCATGTGAAAATGCCGGATAAGGGCAAGAGCTACAGCGTGAACGAGGGCAATTTCAACTCGTTCCCCAAGGGCGTGCAGTCTTACCTGGGATGGTGCAAGACCGAGGGGGCGGGCCCGTATTCGGCGCGGTACATCGGCTCGCTGGTTGCAGATTTCCACCGCATCTTGCTACGCGGCGGAATATTCCTGTATCCTGCCACGGCCAAGGCGCCCAATGGCAAGCTTCGGCTGCTTTACGAGGCGAATCCGATCGCATTCCTCGCCGAGCAGGCCGGCGGCACGGCGACCGATGGCACGAGGCGAATCCTTGATAAGCAGCCCAAGTCACTCCATGAGCGCACGCCCCTGTTCGTCGGCAGCCGGCCCGACATGGAGCGGCTCAAAGAACACCTTAAGAATGCGGGCTAGCTCCGCGAATCTGTTCACACTCCAACCATCGAGCGCGCATGTCTGATACGCCTGTTCAAGCGTCCGAGTCGTGGACGATCGGTCGCCTTCTGGCGTGGACGCGATCGCATTTTGAGTCGCGCGGCGTCGACGATGCGCGGCTCTGCGCCGAACTCCTGCTGGCCAAAGCTCTCGGTTGCAAACGCATCGAGTTGTACGCGCGTTTTGAGGAGGTTCCCGATGAGGCGCGGCGCGCGACATTTCGCGAACTGGTGCGCGCGGCGGCCGAGCATCAGCCTATCGCCTACCTCATCGGTACGCGCGAGTTTTATTCGCTGGAGTTTGAAGTGACGCCGGATGTGCTGATTCCCCGGCCGGAGACCGAGCTGCTCGTCGAGCGGGCCCTCGATTGGATCAAGGGGCATCCCGCCGATCGGCACGAGCTATTGGACATCGGCGCCGGATCGGGCTGTCTGGCGGTGACGATCTGCAAGCGCGCCGGCTCCGTCCACGCGGTTGCCGGGGACATCTCCGAACCGGCCCTCGCGGTTGTGCAGCGCAATGCCGCGCGGCACGGCGTTGCCGAACGCGTGAAATGCGTTCGGGCCGACATGCTCGACCTGCCGCCCGAAGCGCTTCCGCCGAGCGGGTTCGACGTCATCGTGTCCAATCCGCCGTACATCGCCGAGACTGATCGAGATTCGCTTCCGGAAAACGTTCGAAAGTACGAGCCCTCCGTGGCGCTCTTTGCCGGGGACGATGGGCTTTCGGCTTACCGCAAGATCGCCGCGAAGGCGCGCTCGGTCTTGCGGCCCGGCGGCGTGCTGATCCTGGAGGTCGGCAGCGGCCAGGCCGACAGCGTGGAGAAGATGATGGTCGCCGATGGGGGGCTCGCGGCCGCCGGACGGTTTCGCGACCTGGGCGGGATCGAACGGGCCATCGAGCTTACACTACCCGCATGACCGACGGCGACCTGGCGACGCGCGCCTTTGAGAGAATCCTGATCATCAAGCCCAGTTCGCCGGGCGACATCATTCACGCGCTGCCGGTGTTGGAGGGGCTTCACCGGCGCTATCCCGCCGCACGCATCGCATGGCTCGTGGCTTCACCGTTTGCCAATCTGCTCGAGCGCGACAAGCGAATCGACGAGATCATCCTGTTCGATCGCAAGCGTTTCGGCCGGCTCGGGCGCAGTCTGAGCGTGACCGGTGAGTTCTGGGAGTTCGTCAAGTCGCTGCGGGATCGCGAGTTCGATCTGGTCATCGACTTGCAGGGTCTCTTTCGCAGCGGCTTCCTCTCGATGGCCAGCGGGGCGAAGGTGCGTATCGGTTTCGCCGATGCCCGCGAGATGTCGCCGCTCTTTTACACCGACAAGATTCCCGCGAGCCCCTCGCGCGAGATTCACGCCGCCGACCGGAACTATCGCCTTGCCGCGATGCTCGGCTTCGGCGATGTGCCGATGGATTTCTCCGTCGAACTCGATGATGACGACCGCGCAGCCGCCGCGAAGCTGCTGGCCGAGTCAGGCATTGATGCCTCGTCGCCGTTTGTGATGCTCGTGCCCGCCACGCGGTGGGAGACGAAGTGCTGGCCGGCCGATCGCTACGGAATGCTGGCGGCGATGATGCACCGCGAGCGCGGGATCAGATCGGTGCTGGTCGGGGGACCGGCGGATGTGCAGTTGGGGCAAAGCGCGGTCAATGCGTCGCAGGGCGCGGCGGTGAATCTCTGCGGCCGTACGACCCTTCGCCAACTCGCTGCGCTGGTTGAGCGCGCGGCGATCGTCGTTACCGCCGATTCGACGCCGATGCACCTCGCCGCAGCGCTGGATCGTCCGCTCGTCGCCCTGTTCGGCCCGACCAGCCCGGAGCGAACCGGCCCCTATGGCCGGGCGCAGGATGTGGTGCGGATCGATCTGGAATGTTCCCCGTGCTATCTCAAGAAGCTCAGCCAGTGCCCGCACGAGCATGCGTGCATGCAAAGGCTCGACGTGAATCAGATCGGCGGCATCGTTCGCGATAAATTGTCGGCCACGCTCGCCGACAAGACGGGCTGAAAAAAACGCAAAGAGCATGATCGGGCGCGAGAGAATCACGCCGCGCTGCTCTTTGCAGTTTACGTCTTCCCCACCGGCGACCGTCAAAGGCTTTCGCCCGAGTCGGCCGCTAGCGGCTTCTGCAAGCCCTCCATTGGGGGATCATAACGCAGATCAGCGATTCGGTCCGCCGCCCCGTCCATTGCGCGGGCACGACGCGCAACCCGGATGGTCCTAAAAAAGGCGGCAGATACTGTGATGAATCGCGTATCAGCGGGCTTTGTGGTGTTACTCACCCGTTACAGGAGTCGGCCCCAGCGTGAGTTATACTCATGGCATGTCATGGCCGGTTGAGAATCGTTTTTTCGGTCCTGTGTGCCGGCCGTCTTCAGTGTAGTCACGAAAGCCCTCAAACCTTAGGAGAAAAGTATGACCTGTTCGAAATCGCGGATTCCTGCCGCCTTCGTCTGCCTGGCAGCGATGGCCATGTTGTGCCTTTCCGCCGGCCTTCGCGCGGAAGAGCAGACCAAGCCCCGACAGCCCCAGGTCGTTCCGCCCGCCAAGGGCCACGAGGTTCCCGGCGCCCAGCAGCCGATGCCCAAGCCCGGCGCGATGAATCCGAATCCTCCGCAGGTCAAGGTTCCCGGCCAGGAGATTCCCGAGCCGACGGTCAAGCTGAAGGAAGGCGAAGTTCCGTCGGTCAAGTTTGACACGCCGACCTACGACTTCGGCCGTGTTCGCAGCGGTCAGGAGATCACTCACGACTTCTGGTTCTCCAACACCGGCACCGGTCCCCTGGAGCTGCTCAAGGTCCGGCCGTCCTGCGGCTGCACCACCGCCGGCGAGCACGACAAGATCGTCCAGCCCGGCCAGAGCGGCAAGATTCCGATTCGCCTTAACACCGGTCATGCCAGTGGCCCCATCCACAAGACGATCATGATCAACACCAACGCCCCCGGCGAAGGCGCCGCGGTCACCCTGCACATTCAGGGCGAAGTCTGGCAGCCGATTCAGGCGACTCCCGCCAGCGCGTCGTTCGGCCGACTGACGACCGACACGGCCGCCTCGGCCTCGATGGAGCGCAAGCTGACCGTCGTCAACAACACCGACGAGAAGATCAAGATCACCAAGGTCACCTGTTCGAATCCCTCCTTCAAGGCCGACGTCTCCGAGCTTGAGGAAGGCAAGAAGTTCGAGCTCACCGTCGCCGTGGTCCCGCCGCTGTCCACCGGACCGGTCACCGGCAACATCGAGCTGACCACGACCATGCAGGACAATCAGAAGATGCTGATCCCGGTGAACGCCTACGTCACCGCCGACGTGGACGTTACCCCGAACCAGTTGACCCTCACACCGAATCGCAACGGCACGGTCCAGCGCCAGTTCTTCATCCGCAACAACACCGTCAACCCGGTGAAGATCAGCGAGCAGACCGCCTCGAACGAGAAGCTCCAGTTGAACATTGTCGAAACCCAGCCGGTCGGCAAGGCCTACCGCTTGACGGTCGATATTCCCCAGGATTACGTCGTGGCAGAGAGTGGCGACAAGATCACCCTCAAGACCGACAATCCCAACGTGCCGAACCTGATCATCCCGATCAATCAGGTTCCGCCGATGGGCGACGTGACCAAGCAGTTCGGCATGCAGGCCGGACAGAATCCCGGCATCATGACCCAGCCGCCGGCGCAAGCAGGCCAAGACCATGCCGGTCATGACCATGCGGGTCATAACCACGGCGCTACGACGCCGCAGCCTGCCCAGCCGCAGCCTGCTCAGCCGCAGCCCGCACAGCCTCAGCCTGCCAACGGCGCAGGTAAGTAACAGAGTCCTGCTCACATCCCTGGCGGTGCCGAGATGATTCAAGGCATCGCCAGGGATTTTTTTTCGACATCGGACAAGAAGTCCGCCGACCGTTGACGAAGAGGTAAGTGGATGCTTCGCGATCTGGGAATGTGCGTCATCATCGCCACCGTCAGTTGCGGCGTCGGCGTGGTCGTCAATCAGTCGCGCGAGCGGCCCATCGATTGGGTTCGCCGCGATGTCGCCGCGACTCCCGCGACCAGTCCGGCAAAAAGCGCCGACGCGCAGTCGACTTCGACCTCGGGTCCGGCAGGCGCTGAATCCGGCGAATCGCCCGCTCACGCCGCCGACGGCACCGTCGTCATCGACGACGTGATCGAGGCGCTGACGTCCAACACCGCCTTCTTCATCGATGCCCGAGAGCTGCACGATTTTCAGGAAGGCCACCTTCGCGGGGCGATTCACCTTCCCTCCAGCGCGATCTATGCGAGTATCGAGGCGGTTCTCAGCGTCGTGCCCGATACGAGTTCGCGCGTCATCGTCTATTGCGGCGGCGGCAACTGCGAGGCCAGTCACAACGTCGCCGGCGCCCTTCGCAGCGACTTCGGCTACACCAACGTCTGGATTTACACCAAGGGCTGGGAAGAAGTCATTTCGGCGAGTGACCGCTTCGCCGGAATGGTGGAGTCAATCCCCCATGACCATTGAGCAGCGACAGAGCCTGATGCGGATCATCTCGCACCTCTGCGCCCTCGGCGTGGCAGGCTTCTTTCTCTACGCGGCGATCACCAAGGTCTATTACGATCAGCGGCAGTTCGCCATCGAGATCAGCAACTACCGCATCCTGCCCAAGGAGTTCGTGAACCTGCCGGCGATTCTTATGCCCTGGCTGGAAATCGGCGCGGCCCTCGCGCTGCTCGCCCCGTTCTCGCGCCGCGCCGGCGCCATCCTCATCGGCGGCATGCTCCTCGCCTTCATCGCGGCCATCAGCTATTCGGCGCTTTATCTCGGTCTGAAGATCGAATGCGGCTGCACCGGCAAAGGCGGCGGCGAGGCCGGCTGGCTCACCATCGGGCGCAACACGCTGCTGCTGGCAGGCACGCTCTTGTCAGTGATCTTGTACGCGCGGGCGAATCGTTCGGGCACCGTTCCCGGCATGGCCTAGCGAACGATCTTTCCGACCGCTACCGATACTCAATCGCCGCCAGCATCATCTTCCCATATCGCCGCCAGAGCGTCGGGCCATCCCGGTCGTCGTGGGTCCGCGGGATTTCCAGCGTGATGATCGGGATGCCCAGCGTGATCCCCGCGTACGACCCCAGCGAGCCTGGCCGGCTGCCGAGCTTTTTCAGCGGCAGATCGGTGTGCTGCGCCATCGCCGAAGCGAGCCCCTGGGCCGGTCCGTCGTAGTCGATGCAGGCCGGAAGCGTCGTCGGCTGGTGGATGCTGACGATCCGGTTCGGCGAGTACTCGCGGATCAGCCGGTAAATCGCCTGGCTCTCCGGCTCCGAAAGGGGATTGTCACCGTGACGACCCACCGATTGATAATTCCCGGCGGGAAAGTTGCGATTCAGATCCACACCGCGAACGTTGTGCCGCAGATTCTTCGCGTAGCCATCGGGGTTCGCCTCAGGTACCAGCACGATACGCCGGCCCTCGATGAGTTCAGGATGCTGGGACAAATGGGCACTCAGTTCGTGCAAAATCGGCGTCCCGGCGGGTTCGTTCCCGTGAATCGTCGCGAGGATCAGAATCGTGTCGCGGCCGTCGCCGAAGACTTCGCACTCGATCGGCCGCCCCTCGACCGACGTGCCGATGACGCTGCGCGCCGGCTCCAGGCCGCCGTGTGTTTGTCCGGGTCGAATCCGATCCTTGGGGTCCTGGCAACCGGCCAGCGTCGAAAGTGTCAACACGATGACCCCCAGCAAACGCCGATGCGATCCGGAGGAGAGGGTGCGGCGGGGCGACCGTTGCATGCTGCATGAGTAAGGCAAGACTCGACCTCGTAAGATGCACCGGACCGGGTGTCGCTCCTGATTGAGCCGCCCATAATCGCGGGTTGCGCGGCCTCGTCAAGGGGGAAGTATGGATAAATCGCCGACTTTCGACCTGCCGCCGGCGCGCTACAATAGACGGCTGTCGGCGTCGTAGCGCCGTACCGGAGGAATCGAGTCCATGCGAAGTCGCCGTCCCACACGACAGCTCAAGGTCGGTCCCGTTGCCATCGGCGGCGACGCACCGGTCTCGATCCAGTCGATGACCAGCACCTACACCTACGACATCGACGCGACCGTCAAACAGATTCACGACCTCGCCACCGCCGGGGCCGACATCGTCCGCGTTGCCGTCCCCGACCCGCGCGACACCGAGGCCCTGAAACACATCCTCCCGCAGGTGCCGGTGCCGATCGTCGCCGACGTGCATTTTCACTTTCAACGGGCGCTGGAGTCCATCGAGGCCGGCGTCCACAAGATTCGCCTGAACCCCGGCAACATTCAGGACCGCAAACAGGTCGATCGCGTCATTCGGGCCTGCCGCGAGCGGGGCGTTCCCATTCGCGTCGGCGTTAACGAAGGCGGCATCATCGAGCGCAAGGACAAGGACAAGCGCGCCGGCGAAAAGGCGAAGCTCGAAGAGAACTACGAAGACCATCTCGTCGGCATCATGATGGACAAGCTGGCCGAGTACATGCGCATCTTCGACGAGAACGACTTCCACGACGTGGTCATCTCCGCCAAGAGCATCGACCCGCGCATCGTCATAAAGGCCTACACGGCCATCAGCGAGAAGTACGACTACCCGCTGCATCTGGGCGTCACCCACGCGGGTCCGAAGGAGACGGGGTGCATACGAAGCGTTGTCGCGCTGGGGACGCTCTTGGCCAACGGCATCGGCGACACCGTGCGGATCAGCTACGCCAGCGACCCGGTCTTTGAAGTCGTCGACGCCAAGGAAATGCTCAACTGCCTCGGCCTTAAGCCGCGCGTCGAGCCGGAGTTGATCGCCTGCCCGACCTGCGGTCGGATCGAGATCGATCTGATCAAGCTGGTGCAGGAAGTGCGGCAGCGGCTGGCGACGATCAAGACGCCGGTCAAGGTCGCGGTCATGGGCTGCGTGGTCAATGGCCCCGGCGAGGCGGAAGGGGCCGATGTCGCCATCTTCGCAGGCAAGGGCAAGGGCATCATTTATGTGCAAGGCGAGCAGACGCGGACCGTCAGCGAAGCGGACATGCTCGACGCGCTCTACGAGGAGTCGCTCGCCTTCGCCCAGCGCGTGGAGCGCGGAGAAGTGCAACTCCGCCACGGCGGCGTCACCATCAAACCCCCGGACCCGCTGCCAAGGGCCGACGGCAGCCTGCCGCTAACAGTCGTCGTCGACCGTTAACGAGACTGTCACCACTATCGACTATTTATGGGCTATCGATACCCGGATCGTGTACGACGGGGCCTATTAGAGCAGTACCGTTGCCGGCATTGGGGCTACTGGCGAACCAGCGTCACGGGCGCCGTTGTGATGGGCCCGCCCGGCTCGATGCGCAGGATGACGGTGCCCTGAAGCGTTCCGCTCGCCTGCAACACCACCATGTAGGTGTAGAGGCCGCCGTTGATATTGTCGGTCGGCGACGCGCCGAAGCCCGCGAACAGAGTGATGCCCGACGCGTTGGCCTGGGCCTGCGGCGAGGCGAGCAGGGTCAGCAGCGAGCCGTCACAGAGGTCGTCGATGGAAGTGATTCGAGCGTTCTGAATCGTCAGGCAGGTGGCGTTGATGTCTCCCGATGCTTCGTGTCGCCATGTGCCGTCGATGTTGACGGTCGGAAGCGAATCGGTCGGCGGGTCATTTGGTTGGCCGCCCGGCGTGTTCGGCGGTGCGGGTTGAAAGACGTCGCATCCGCCGGTTACGAGGGCCAGCATGGTGAGCAGGACACATGCCCAAAGTCGATTTGACTGATTCGACATGACCGCACTTCCCCCGCGCCGAAGAAAACAACAAGAGTCTCGGGTGGATTCACACATTCTAAAGAGCCCTTGCTGCCTTTTCAATTTTCCACCCGTCCTCGGCGTAATGCCGACGGGGCGCACCATTCGGCACGCCCCGTCGGATCACACTAATCAAAGTGCCGGTTTTCTCATTAGCTACCGTGAATGAAGAACACCGACCAGCCGATCTCATGAACACCAGCAGTGCCGATGCCCGAGTTATCGTCCTCATCCGGGCAGGTGATCGCCGGAATGACAGGCTCGTTGTAACCCGAGAGCGGCGGCTGAAGCTGATCCGCGATCCCCACGGGCGCGGGAGCCGGGCCGGGCGTGTTCGGATTCACAACGACACCCTTGCCGAAGAACGCCTCGCTGCGAATGACGAAGACGAAGCCCCCCTGACCCGGCGCGGGGGCCAGAAGCTCATTGCGATTGGAAAGATCGACAAACGCGTAGGCCCGCGACGGGAAGCCCGCACAGGTCAGCACGCTCGGGAACATCGTCGTGCTGGCGAAGGGCTCGCTATTGTCGTCGAAGTTGTCTCCGTTGACCTGGACCGACTCGAAAGCGCCGTCATCAAAGGTGCTGGGCGTGTCGGCAAAGGCCCGCGGAGCGCCCTTGAGCGCGCCGGTGATGTTGTAGAATCGGCCGCTCTGGAAGGCGTTGTCACGCATGAACGTCAGCCAGCCGGTCGGGCCGAGGAAGTTCATCGTCGAGCTGGTGCTGGCGGGATTGCCGGCGAAGTCGATGCCGGTCACGATCAGAGCGACGTCGCCGCCGTTCAGGTCGATCAGGCTGCGCCGCGCCACGACGTCATCGTTCGAAGGATAGTCGGCCTGGCTGCCGTCCGCGGTCATCAGGTAGTCGGTGCCGGGGATATGGCCGTAGGCACAGGGATTGACCGCCCGCAGGCTGAACTCGACCTGCGAGAACTGGAGCGGGAAGAAGGGCTCAAACGGCACGCGGATGGCGAGGCAGTACTCGGTCTCGCCGTGCGTGAAGAGCCAGTCGTACTCGCTGGGGCTGTTGGCCAGGTTGGGCGTGAAGGTCTTCGCGCCGCCGATGCGACTCGGCCAGGGGTCGAAGCCGCCGGTGCCAAGCGGATTGCAGCGGACCTGGGTGCCGGTGCCCGTGAACTGCCGGAGGTCGAACGTCAGCATCTTTCCGACGCCGGAGTCGATCAAGCGGGCGGCATTGGCCCGTCCGCTGGAGACGTCCGTAATCTGCGGCGCGCCGCCGGGCAGCGTGCCGCTCAGGCTCTTGATGGCGTCACACGCGCCGATCGCCACAATGCCGACGATCAGGACGCCGACAATCGGCAATACCTTCTTGGTGATGGTCATCTTTCTCCCTCCCATATCTCATTCGATTCGTGCCAGGCGTTCTGTCGGTCGCGCGACCGATCTTGCCGGTTGGTTGCGGGGTGCATCCGGCGGAAGCGCCTTTGTGTATCAATCTTTCGAGAATCCCCCCGAAACGGTCTCGCCTCGCCAACAGCGAAGGTGATACCGATTCCCCCACGTCATGGTATGACCCCGGGTTCGGCCCGATCAACGTCCGTGGATATCTGCGCAAAAAAAATGCGGGGCGTGTCATGGTTATGACACGCCCCGCGGGGTTTGATAACGTTGCGCCCGATAGTACGGGCGATTCTTCGGACTAGCTGCCGTGGACGAAGAAGATCGACCAGCCGATCTCGTGCACGCCGCCGGGTCCGTTAAACGAGTTGTCGGTCTCGGTGTAAGGACCGTTAGCGGTGATGGCCGGGATGATGGTCTCGTTGTAGCCCGAGAACGGCGGAACGATCAGGTCGCCGATGGCCACCGGGGCCGGGGCGGGACCGGGAACGTTCGGATTCACCACAACGCCGGTGCCGATGAAGGCCTCGCGGCGAATGATGAAGATGCCGCCGCCCTGGCCGGGGCCGGGGGCAAGAATCTCGTTCAGGTTCGAGAGATCGACGAACGAGTAGGTTCGGCCGGGCGTCGGTGCGCCGCCGGCACAGGTGAGGGCCGTCGGGAACAGGGTCGTATTGGCGAACGGCTCGCTGAAGGAGTCGAAGTTATCGCCGTTCACCTGGACCGACTCAAAGAAACCGTCGTCCGCCGTGCCCGGCGTATCGAAGAAGGCCGGGGGGCCGCCCTTGAGGGCGCCGGTGATGTTGAAGAAGCGGCCGCTGCGGAAGGCGTTGTCGCGCATGAAGACCAGCCATCCGGTCGGGCCGAGGAAGTTCATCGTGGCCACCGTGCTGGTCGGCGAGCCGATGAAGTCGATACCCGAGACGATCAGGGCCACGTCGCCGCCGGTGGTGTCGATCAGGCTGCGATTCGCGGCGATGTCATCGTTCGACGGGAAATCCGCCTGGGTCAGGAAATAGTCATTGCCGGGAGGCGCGACCAGGAGGTGGCCGTTGGCCACGGGGTTGACCGCCCGCAGGCTGAACTCGACCTGCGAGAACTGAAGCGGGAAGAACGGCTCAACCGGCACGCGAAGGGCCAGGCAGTATTCCGTCTCGCCGATTCGGGCGACCCAGTCATATTCGCTGGGGCTGTTGAACAGGTTCGGTGTGATGATCACCGGGCCGCCGATGCGGCTTGGCCACGGGTCGATGCCGCCGGTGCCAAGCGGATTGCAGCGGTTCTGCGTGCCTGCGCCGGTGAACTGGCGAAGGTCAAAAAACAGGAAATTGCCGACCGCCGTGTTGATCAGACGCGAGGCATTGTCGCGTCCCTGCGAAATGCTGGTGCCGACCGTTCCTGACGTGTCGGGAACCGGAATGCCGCCGACATTATTGTTGAGGCTTCGCAACGCGTCGCAGGCGCCGATCACGACGATCCCGCATGCCACGAAGGCAGCCACTGATCCAAGTCGCTTCCTAACGGTCATCTTTCTTCCTCCCATCGAGAGTCTTTTCACCATCCTCGGCAAGGCGCACGGGGTGCCCGCTGCGAGGAGTTGTTTTTAATGCTCTGACCCCGGCGTGTTCAATAGCTCTTTTATACCTAAAAGCTTAGGGCCGGGTCAAGCAATGGCGGGTGTCACTTGCTCGCGCAAAAGGTAAGCCCCGTTATCGACCCAGGATGCCCGGGTGGGTCCGGTAGTAACTGACGCCGAAGCCAAATTCTCGATGGGTTCGTCGGATAAACAGAACGCCGCGCCACGCGGACGGCTGAACCCCTTTGAGGGCCAGCCTGTCCGCATGGAGCGGCGGGATGTTAACCCGAATATTTCATCAGGTCGGCGTTGAATAGGAATAGAAAAAGCCTCGAAGCCTTGTAGACTGGGGTTTCTTAAGAACATTCCGGTCCATAGGCAGGGAGGCTTTTTCGTGACAGACTGTAACAGCAAACCGATGTTCTTTTCCAGTCTCGGCCGCAAGAAAATCGTGGCCGATTTCACAGGCGGAACGCTCACCTCAGACGCCGGGGGTCTGCTGCTTCGGGAGGTCGAGCGGCGTCTGGGCCTGGTCGATCAACTGGCCGGGGTCATCAACGACCCGCGTGATCCGGCCCGAATTCAACATGACCAGCGGGTCATGCTGGCCCAGCGCATCTTTGCCATTGCGATGGGCTACGAAGATCTCAACGACCATCAAGCCCTGCGGAGCGATCCCGTGCTGGCGGTCCTGACCGGGCGGCCGCCGAGCGCGGATGAGCCGCTGGCCAGCAGTCCGACCTTGTGCCGGCTGGAGAACCGCGTCACGCGCGGCGACCTGGCACGAATGTCGCGTGTGCTGGTGGAGCAGTTCATCGCGTCCTATGAATCGCCGCCGGAGGAATTGATCCTCGACTTCGACGCGACCGACGATCCGATCCACGGCAACCAGGAAGGCCGCTTCTTCCACGGCTATTACGACCACCACTGCTTCCTACCGCTGTATGTGTTCTGCGGCTCGCGGCTGCTGGTCTCCTACCTGCGGCCCAGCAACATCGACGGGGCCCATCACGCCTGGCCCATCCTGAAGCTGCTGGTGCAGCGCTTGCGACAGGCGTGGCCCGGGGTGCGGATCATCGTCCGCGGGGATTCCGGCTTCTGCCGCCGGCGAATGATGAAATGGTGCGACCGGCACGGCGTCAAGTACGTGCTGGGCCTGGCCCGCAACACCGTCCTGGAGAAAGCGGCCGAGTCCTTCATGCAGGCGGCCGAGGCCCAGTTCGCCACCACGCAGCAGAAGGTGCGGAACTTCCACGAGATCGAGTACGCGGCGCAGACCTGGGATCGCCCGCGCCGCGTGATCGTCAAGGCCGAGCGGCTGGTTCAGGGGCCCAACGTTCGATTCGTGGTGACCAACCTGACCGACCGCACGCCGAACGATATCTACGACGGTCTGTACACGGCCCGCGGCGACATGGAGAACCGCATCAAGGAGCAGCAGCTCGGGCTCTTCGCCGATCGCACCAGTTGCCACGCCTTCCTGGCCAATCAGTTCCGGCTGCTGTTGTCCTCGGCGGCCTACGTCCTGGTGGAAACGCTGCGCCGCACGGCCCTGGCCGGCACCGAACTGGCCGAGGCCCAGGTGAACACCATTCGCCTGAAACTCCTCAAGGTCGCCGCGCGGGTGGTCGTCTCCGTGCGCCGCGTCGTACTGCGACTGTCGAGCAGCTGCCCCCTGCAGGACCTGTGGCGATCCCTGGTTCCACGACTCCGCCTGATCCCGCCCGCCCCATCATGACCCGAAAAACAACCTGATCACCGCTTGGGGGTAAGGGGGCCCTGCGCGCTCCAACCTCCACCTTCGTCCCTCCGCTCACGCACAAAGCCGAAAAACTCCGTCCATCACCATTCGAAGATCACTGATGAAATATGCGGGTTAACGCGATGTCAAATCGGGGCCGAGCGTGCGCCCTAGTAGCGGTAGTGTTCCGGCTTGTAGGGACCGTCCACCGGCACGCCGAGGTAATCGGCCTGCGCCTGCGTGAGACGAGTCAGTTTCACGCCCAGTTTATCGAGGTGGAATCGGGCGACCTGTTCGTCGAGCTTCTTGGGAAGCGTGTAGACTTTGCCCTTTTCGTACTTCATCCCCGAGAGCGTCGGCTTGCCCTGGCTCGACAGCCAGAGATCAATCTGGGCGATCACCTGATTGCTGAAGCTGTTGCTCATCACGAAGCTCGGGTGACCGGTGGCGCAGCCGAGGTTGAGCAGCCGTCCCTCTGCCAGCACGATGACACTATGGCCGTCGGGGAAGGCCCATTCGTCCACCTGGGGCTTGATGTTGATCCTTCGGACGCCGGAGATCTTCTTGAGGCCGGCCATGTCGATTTCATTATCGAAGTGGCCGATGTTCCCGACGATCGCGTTGTGCTTCATCTTCTTCATGTGCTCGGCGGTGATGATGCCGAAGTTGCCCGTGGTGGTGACGAAGAGATCGGCCGTGCTCAGTACGTCCTCCAGCGGGAGTACCTGATAGCCTTCCATCGCCGCCTGAAGGGCACAGATCGGGTCGATCTCGGTGACGATCACGCGACAGCCCTGCCCGCGAAGGCTCTGGGCACAGCCCTTGCCCACGTCGCCGTAGCCGCAGATCACCGCGACCTTGCCGGCCAGCATGACGTCCGTGGCCCGCATGATTCCGTCCACCAGCGAGTGCCGACAGCCGTACAGGTTGTCGAACTTGCTCTTGGTGACGGAGTCGTTCACGTTGATGGCCGGGAAGAGGAGCGTCCCGGCCTTCTGCATTTCGTAGAGGCGGTGGACGCCCGTCGTCGTCTCCTCCGAAACGCCGATGATGTCCTTCGCCACCTTCACCCAGTGCTGCGGGTCGCGCTTCTGCTCCGCCGCCAGCAGCTTGAGGATGATCTGCATCTCCTCGACGTCGGTCGTCTCCGGGCCGGGGACCTTGCCCGACTTGTTGTATTCGTAGCCCTTTTGGACCAGCATCGTCGCGTCGCCGCCGTCATCGAGGATGATGTTCGGTCCGCTTCCGTCTGGCCAGGTCATCGCCTGAAGCGTGCACCACCAGTATTCCTCCAGCGTCTCACCCTTCCAGGCAAAGACCGGGATGGCCGCCTTGGCGATGGCCGCGGCGGCGTGGTCCTGGGTGCTGAAGATGTTGCAACTGGCCCAGCGCACGTCGGCGCCGAGCTTGGTCAGCGTCTCGATCAGGACGGCCGTCTGGATCGTCATGTGCAGCGAGCCGGCGATCTTCGCGCCCTTGAGCGGCTGCTTGGCCGCGTACTGCTCGCGGATCGCCATCAGGCCTGGCATTTCGTGCTCGGCGAGTTCGATCTCCTTGCGGCCGAAGTCGGCCAGCGTCATGTCCGCAACCTTGAAGTCCTGAGTCATCACTGCTGTCGCCATCGTCTGTCTCCGTCAGTTCTCAAAAAAAAGTTGATCTCTTACTCATCACTTAATCGGATCGTCCGCGCGGCCGTTCTACTTTCGTTCGGCGGTCAGCGCGAAAAGTCCGGGGGCATCCATTTCTCGCGGCGCGGTCGTCGGGGATATCAGTTCGGTTCGGCGGACCTTTGCGAAACCGCCGGCCATCGCCATTTTTGCCAGTTCCTCCGGATCGAAGCCCCACCAGAAGTCCTGCATCGTGTCATAAAACGCCTGATTCTCGTGGGAGTGCTGCTCGATCACGATCAGCCGACCGCCGGGCCGCAGGACGCGATGCATCTCCGCCAGCGCCTCTGGGGGCTTCGGGACGTGATGCAGCACCAGGCACGCAATCACCAAGTCGCAGCCGGCGTCGCCCAGCGGAAGCTCACTCAGATTGCCCGAGTGAAGCTGAACGTTCGTCAGTCCCATTTCGCTCACGCGCCGTCGGGCACACTCCAGCATCGCCGCCGCCGGCTCCACCGCCACGACCTGTCGGAAGTGCGCGGCCAGGTGAGGCAGGAGATATCCCGTCCCGCAACCGACATCCGCGACGACCCAATCGGCAGGCAGGAGGCTGATAAACGCCTCCCACGCAAATCCTTCGCCGAACGCCGTGGTGCGAAGATCGTCCCACCGCTGCCCCATGCGCTCGAAGAAGCTCAAATCGCCGTCGCTGCGATGTCGCAGGGCTCGGCGCAGTCGAGCTTCCAAAGTCGCGGGCAGCGGCTGCGAGCGCAGCCATTCGAGGATCACTCCGCGAACGTCGTCCGACGCTCTCGGGTCGGTGACGGCCTGATAGAAGACCGTTGTTCCGATCCGCCGGTCCCTGACCAGGCCGCTATCGCGCAGCACTTTCAAATGGCGCGAGACAGTGGACTGCGGTTGCGAAAGGATCGTCACCAGTTGCCCGACGTTCAGTTCCTCCGCCAGAAGCAGTTGGAGCAGTCGATGGCGCGTGGTGTCCGCCAGACAGCGAAAGACTTCATCGCTGGTCGATGGGGCGGTCGATCCGGACTGTCGCGTGCTAGTATCCATCCAGCCGGATTATATGATTCTCCATCTAGTTGTCAATCCGGATTTAGGAGGAACTTGCCAACTTACCGGGCCCGATGGGCCGGTGCCGTAATACCCCCCATTGCCAAGCCGGAAATCGGCGGCGGGGGACACCGCCGTGATTCAGTCGAGGTCGTAAGTGTCAGTGAAAAAGAGAGTTGTGGCGCCGTGTCTAGCGGGCGGTCTTTTGAAGATACAAAATGGCGTCCAGCGCGGAGCCCAGAAGTGGGCTCTGCTCACGCTTTTCGACCGCCTCCTTCAGAAGGTCGTAGGCCTTCGACTGGGATTCGAAGCTGGCGTCGGCGTCGTCCGCCTTGATCGCGGCTTCGAGCAGCAGGCATGCCGCTTCACCGACCTGCGCCTCCCAGACATAGTTCTTGCCGCTGATGGGCGTGTTGTCCGGGAATCGAAGATTGACTCGATTGATCAGCGTCGCCACCTGTTGATAGGCCTTCGCGGCCTCGGCGAGTTCGTTGATCGCCTCGGTCTTCTGCTTCTCGACATCCTCCGAAACCGAACCCGGCTCGCCGGCGCCGCTGAGTTGGGCGACATAGGCGGCAATCTTTTTCTCAGCGAGCATTCCCTGAATCTGATCAAATCGAACGGCGGCGGAGGCAAACAGCGCATTACCTACGAGCGTCTGTACATAAGCCTCGGCTTCGTGATCCTGGCTGACGCGCTGCAATCGCTCGTCAACGCTTTCGCCGGAGCCGGTGCCTTGCATCGCATCACTGGTGCGCTTCTTGGCGGCGCCGACTGCTGACTTCGCGGCCAGGGCTGCTTCCTTCAGTAGCTTCAGGGCAGCGTCTTCGCTCTTCTCCGCATTCTTCACGCGCTGCGAAGCCTGAGCAAGCTGCTCGTCGATGCGTGCAACTTCCGCCTGGAGTCCTTCGGCGATTTGTGCCTTGCTCGTCGCGGTGGCCTCGGCCGTTTCCTGAAGCGCCGCGATCTCCTTCGTCAGCGACTCGCGCATCGAGTTCAGCGCCGCCGTCTGCTGGCGAAGTTGTTCCATCCGAAACTCCAGCACGCCGATGCCCGGCTCCGGCGTGCCGCCTTCGTAGGCGGGCCCTGCCAATTCCCGATCGTCGGCCGCGACCTCGGTCGCTCCCCGGAGCGTGCCGTTCTGAATGGCAGCCGCCGCTGCCTCTGCCTCGCGCGCCTTCTTCGACAGCGCCGCATAGCGATCGCTTTGAGAATCGATGTTTCCGGACGCCGCCAGCTCCGCAAGCTCAGATCGTGCCTGATCCGCCTCTTCCAACAGCGAATTCATGTCCGCCTTGCGAGAAGCGATCAATGCCTCAAGCCCGGCCATCGCCTGCGCCGCCTGTTGGCTTCCCGCATCGGCGCGTGCCAGGCTTTCCTGCTTTTGCTGAATAATCGTCTCGGTCTGCCTTGCTTCGAGCGCGGTGAGAACCGATCGTGTCTTGCCCAAACTGGTGGCCCGCTGCTCGACGCCGGTACGCAGAATTGACGCCTGCGATCGCTCGAATCGCGCCTTGTCAACTTCCAATCGCGCCTTGGCCATCAGGTAAAGCGACCGCACGCGATTGACGTCCAGGCTGTTGGATGCGGACGCGCTGCCAACCGTCAGCGATCGAATCTGATTCATCGCCGCGTCGGCCCGTGACAGAATGCTCTGGCCGGCCTTAAGCGGCTCGAGCGCTTCCCTCAGGACATCCTCGCCGCGCGGATTCACGCGGCTCACGGTGCCCTTGCCCAGGACGATCGTGTTGCGCTCCATGTCGCGATTTTCTATCGCCGTCAATTCTTCAACCAGGGCGGCCGATTCGCGCATGACTTCGCGGTTCCAGATTCCCGGGTTCTCCCGAGCGAAGCGAAATCCCACCGCGGAGTCGATCCCTTCCGGATCGTCGCCGCTGTGCATCATGTAGTTGAGAAGGGCCAGTTCGTGATCGAGGTTTGCGACGGCCCGGCGCAGCGTGTCAGAGTCCGCGGAAGCTGCCTCCGCCAGCGCCCGATCGTCCGAGCGCAACATCCTGAGGTAGAACGGAGAGCCTGCGAGCGCGCCCACGAGGACAACGGCGAGGCCCAGACCGAGTATTCCGCCGGGTTTTCCTGCCACGTTTGTGATCCCTTAGTTGAACTTACCGGGTTCGACCCGCAATTGGCGCGTGACCGAACTCCCCCCGGGGCATGCATGATGCCAAAAGCTTGCGGATGCCATATTTATCACGCTTGACGCCCAAAGTCAACCGGCCGGGGCCTTTCGCGGCATGCCGCAAACGGCCCAACCCTGCGGCGAGCGGATCAGCAGACTCATTACCGGCGGGCCTTCTTTTCGGGTTCGATAAACCGCAGCGCGTCGCGCAGTGCCTGTGGCGACCAACTGATCACCATGTATCGGTCGGTGACTTTCAAGGCCGGGCCGGGAATGGCCGCCTGAAGGTACCAGATGCCCTCGTCGTCGCGCTTGACGCTCACCCGAGCCAGCACCGTCTTATTGCGTTCGGCGCGCTCATCGAGGTATCGGCTCCAGGCCTCGAGCAGCGAATTGATCGCCGCGGAGACGGCGCGACCGTTATCGATCTCAATGGCGATCGTCAGCGCGAAGGGGATGCGCAGGGGATGCTCGGGGTAGTCGAACAATATCACCGTCTCGCCGATGTGTTCGATCAGGTTTCCGCCGATGTCGAGGCCTCGCTCCTGTTCGAGGCGCTGCCATGCGGTCTTCCACTTTCGATAGTTGCTCTCCGACTGCGCCGCGACCCAGGCCCGCGGAAGATTGTCCACCAGCCACCGCGTCGGCACCTTGATGATCGCAAAGTGCCGGGCCTCGTCAGGGACAATTCGCAGATGCTCCTTTGAATAGAGCGACGGATCGCTGTACAGCCGCGTCACGTCCTCACTTCCGCGACGATAATATCGACGCCAGGTCAGCGCCCGACCTTCGATGCCCACCGCCCACATGTCCTGCCGAATGTCGTCAGCCTGAAGCGCCGCCGCCACACGCGCCACCCGGCCCTCGGCCGCCTCGCCCAGGCGCTCGCGAAGCTGCGTGAAATCGGTCACCCAGTGCGCGAAACAGTCGCCTACGTGCGTCTGCTCGGCGCCCCTGCGATACCAGTCGTTCCGAGACATCGACGTCGTCTTGCCGCTCGCCACCGACACCAGCCGGTCGTAAGCGCCCTCGCCAAACGTCAGCACAAAGCAGTCGCCGATTGTGCCCCATTCCCAGACGGCCCATTCCTTGAGCCGCTCGTCCACCAACCGCTGATATTCATAGTCGCCCGTCTTGTGGGTCGACAGCGCCGCCACATCCCGGTTGGTGTAACGGCTCATGACGCGATAAAGCTGATCGGTCACCGGTTTGCAGTTCTCCCCTGTGCGGAAGACAACCGCGACCTGAAGCCGATCGAGCCGGAGAATCTTCTTCTGCGTGCCCGTTTGATCGTCGTCGCCGGCCGGCTGGACCAGCTTGGTGGACACGTCCAACAGTGCCAGCGCGTGCTCGTATCGACCCAATAGCGGCAGGGCGGAAATGATGTCCGCATAGACCTGGCCGTCGCCGGGAATGAGCCCCGCGGCGTTCAAGAACCCCACGATCGACGTGAGCGAGACCGTCGGCCCCTTCGTCTCGCCGTCGGACTGAGTCGGACTCTCACCCATCAGAAACGAGTACGGCTTGGCGGCATACACCACCAAGGCATCCGACGGTACCAAGTCCATGATCGGCGTCGGCTTGCCGTCGAAACCAAGCGCCGGCGACCACACCGCCAGGAAAATCAGCGTCGCGGAAAGGGCGCGAAACACTCGGGTTCTGACAAAGTGGAATTGATGGCGATTCATGTCGTCTCGGAATGCCGGACCGTCAGGGAATGGCCCGTCGTTACAGGTTCGATTCGCGGTAGATTCTACGGCTTTCCGACCGCCGCGCGAACCGCCTCGAGGACTTCCTCCGGCGCCGGCCGATCCTGAACGCGAACGCTTTTGCGACGCCAAAGGATGCTGCCGTCCTGACCGACGAGGACCATCGCCGGCATGGCGATGTCCGATTTGCCTGGCCCCATGCCCGCATGGACCAGCCCATAGGCCTCGAGTGTTTCGCGCGTCTCGTCAGACAGAATGGGAAACTCCAGCTTCGCCTTCTTGACGACACCGAGCGAGTCCTTGGGTGGGTCCACGCTGATCGCCAGAACTCGGCCGCCCAACTCCTTCAGTTCATCAACTACCGGATGGAGCCCAACGAGCTCCGAGATGCAAACCGGTCACCAGAAGCCGCGATAGAATACCAGCAGCACCGGCCCACGCGCCCGCGCGTCGGCCAGCGAGACGGCGTTGTTGTTTTCATCCTTCAGCGTGAAGTCCGGCGCGGTCTTGAGTCCTTCGAACTTCGGAGACTCCGGGACTGCCGCCATGACGAAAAACCCGAACCCGAAGAGCGCCAGAAACGCCGTGTTCAGACCCGCCATGATCTTGGTGGAAAGTCGTGGTCGTTTCGCGACCGCCGTCAACGAGAGAGCAATGCCGAGAAAAATCAACGCGAACGCCGGCAATCCCGTCGAGCGAATCCACGGCACGCCCATCAGCGCGGTGTAAACAACCGGCCCGGCAAGCGAGACAACGATGCCACCGACCGCCAGCAACCACGGAAATCCGCCGGCGGGCTTCGGATCCGCTGCTACGCTTTGTGGGGGTGTGTTTTGAGCCATGGGGGAATCATATCCCGCTCAGGCCCCGGCCGCATCTATTGATGAATTCGCCTATCACCACGGCTAACCCGAATATTTCATCAGGTCGGCGTTGAATAGGAATAGAAAAAGCCTCGAAGCCCTGTAGACTGGGGTTTCGTAAGAACATTCCGGTCCATAGGCAGGGAGGCTTTTTCGTGACAGACTGTAACAGCAAACCGATGTTCTTTTCCAGTCTCGGCCGCAAGAAAATCGTGGCCGATTTCACAGGCGGAACGCTCACCTCAGACGCCGGGGGTCTGCTGCTTCGGGAGGTCGAGCGGCGTCTGGGCCTGGTCGATCAACTGGCCGGGGTCATCAACGACCCGCGTGATCCGGCCCAGAATTCAACATGACCAGCGGGTCATGCTGGCCCAGCGCATCTTTGCCATTGCGATGGGCTACGAAGATCTCAACGACCATCAAGCCCTGCGGAGCGATCCCGTGCTGGCGGTCCTGACCGGGCGGCCGCCGAGCGCGGATGAGCCGCTGGCCAGCAGTCCGACCTTGTGCCGGCTGGAGAACCGCGTCACGCGCGGCGACCTGGCACGAATGTCGCGTGTGCTGGTGGAGCAGTTCATCGCGTCCTATGAATCGCCGCCGGAGGAATTGATCCTCGACTTCGACGCGACCGACGATCCGATCCACGGCAACCAGGAAGGCCGCTTCTTCCACGGCTATTACGACCACCACTGCTTCCTACCGCTGTATGTGTTCTGCGGCTCGCGGCTGCTGGTCTCCTACCTGCGGCCCAGCAACATCGACGGGGCCCATCACGCCTGGCCCATCCTGAAGCTGCTGGTGCAGCGGCTTTGCGACAGGCGTGGCCTGGGGTGCGGATCATCGTCCGCGGGATTCCGGCTTCTGCCGCCGGCGAATGATGAAATGGTGCGACCGGCACGGCGTCAAGTACGTGCTGGGCCTGGCCCGCAACACCGTCCTGGAGAAAGCGGCCGAGTCCTTCATGCAGGCGGCCGAGGCCCAGTTCGCCACCACGCAGCAGAAGGTGCGGAACTTCCACGAGATCGAGTACGCGGCGCAGACCTGGGATCGCCCGCGCGCGTGATCGTCAAGGCCGAGCGGCTGGTTCAGGGGCCCAACGTTCGATTCGTGGTGACCAACCTGACCGACCGCACGCCGAACGATATCTACGACGGTCTGTACACGGCCCGCGGCGACATGGAGAACCGCATCAAGGAGCAGCAGCTCGGGCTCTTCGCCGATCGCACCAGTTGCCACGCCTTCCTGGCCAATCAGTTCCGGCTGCTGTTGTCCTCGGCGGCCTACGTCCTGGTGGAAACGCTGCGCCGCACGGCCCTGGCCGGCACCGAACTGGCCGAGGCCCAGGTGAACACCATTCGCCTGAAACTCTTCAAGGTCGCCGCGCGGGTGGTCGTCTCCGTGCGCCGCGTCGTACTGCGACTGTCGAGCAGCTGCCCCCTGCAGGACCTGTGGCGATCCCTGGTTCCACGACTCCGCCTGATCCCGCCCGCCCCATCATGACCCGAAAAACAACCTGATCACCGCTTGGGGGTAAGGGGGCCCTGCGCGCTCCAACCTCCACCTTCATCCCTCCGCTCACGCACAAAGCCGAAAAACTCCGTCCATCACCATTCGAAGATCACTGATGAAATATGCGGGCTAACAGGGGCCCGCGACGCATCATTGTCCGCCCCCATTGGGCCGTAACCGAATCATCCCCGTTCGGCCTATCGCCCCCGCATTTGCCCGCCGACCTCGGCCGCCGCCCCGCGATCATTCCCTGTAGCCCTATCCTCGCTCCGATCCGATCACCGCGCGACCCCCACCGCGGCTTGCCGTTTGGCGACGGACAACCAACCCACTCCCCACGACCTCGTCCGCGCTCGCCACAAACAAACCACCCCCGCACCCCGATCCGTAGCGCCGCACGCGCCCCATCCGTACCGTCCCCCCGCGCCCCATCCGTACCGTCCCCTCGCGCCCCATTCGTACCGTCCCCCCGCGCCCCATTCGTACCGTCCCCCCGCGCCCCATCCGTACCGTCCCCTCGCGCCCCATCCGTACCGTCACCCCTTGTGGGTGACGAATTAACGCTCGACATCCCCATCGCCGCCGTCTTCCGCGCAACCGCACCCCGAACCGTTTTGCTCCGGCCATTGATCGGGGGCTCATCCCCACGCACCATCCCCGCCCGCTCCCAAAAAAATCCGCGCGCACATGGGGCAAGTATCTCCTATGCAATGCGTAATGCCCCGCCCATTCCGCGCCCGAACCAGCCCGAAGCGCCGGCAAAGTCGTCACGACGCGTGCCCACCTCCCGCCCTGTCTTGACCCGCAATCCCGCCGACCTTCTGTGTCACCTTTCCGGCACATTTTTCAAGGACTTACAAACGAACTTTCCCGAAACTTTCCGTGCTCATTCGGGCATACACCGGTCCTGTTTCACCTTGCCGTTTTTCACCAAAAACCGCCAAAAACTCGAACCGCCCCAACCCGCGCCCGCCACAAGTGTTGGCACAGTTTCCAGAGGCCTTGTGTCACCTTATGTCACCTTCAGATTTGCAGCTCTTGCGCGAGATCATCGTCTTCGATTTCACCCTGGACCCTTCGGCCCCTCGGTCGCTCAGCCCATTCTCTTTCGCCTATTGTCACCATCGATTTATCGCATCCCCGCCACAAACTTCAGCCCAAACAATGTGGATGCACATACCCACGAATGCATCGCCCCCGTTCGAGCCCCGAATGGGGCGCCGGGTTGTAGCCACCGGTGGAGCAAGGCGCCGCGCAGCAAGCCGAGCGCAACCGGTGGTAAGCATCCCAGCAAGAACCCAACCCCGGCAGGGGTGAAGGAGTCACTCGAATGCGCTCAAAAAATCACCCAAACCCGAACCACGCCAACCCTTGTCCGCCACATCTGTTGGCACAATCCCCGAACGCGCTGTGTCACTATATGTCACTTCCGATTTGCTGCCCCGCGAGCGTCCCCCGTCCGCAGTTCGACGTGCCGAATCCGCTGCAACCGCTGCGAGTATGTCAGGTGGATCGCGCCGTCACTCGATTGCCAGAGGCTTGGATATGAAAGCTGAGCCTCGCCGTCTTCGATCGTCTGCGGGGCCGACCAGGTGCGGCCCTCGTCGTTTGAAATCGAGACAGAAAGCGGCGTCCGCTCCGTCTTGCTGGGGTTGTAGGCCAGCACGAGTTGGCCGCCCGAGAGCCGGATCAGGTCGAGGCCGCTGTTGGGGTTGGGCAGCTCCGGCCGCTGGCCCAGCTTCCACGTTCGGCCGCCGTCCGTCGAGCGGCCTTCCCATGTCTCGTTGTTCCCGCCGCCCGTCCTCATCAGGGCATACAGCGAGCCGTCGGAAAGCTCGACCACGGCCGGCTGAAGATTGTTGGCCGACGGGGTCAGCAGGCCGCCCGTCGCGCTCCACGTCGCGCCGCGATCCTCGGAAAGGAGGAACTGCGATTGATAAATCGCCTGTTGATACGCGGGCATCACCCAGCGCCCGCTTCGGGTGATGAGGATGTGATTGCGGATCATCGTGCAAACGGTCTTGAGCGCATCGCGCGGCGGTCCCCATGTCAGGCCGTGATCGCGACTGACGCGCTCCATCACCCGGCCCAGGCAAAACGAGTCGCCGAACATTTCGACGTAAAAGAGCCGAAGCTCGTCGCCCTCGCCCGCGAGCAGCACCGGGTTCGCATCCGCATAGCCCGGCTTGTCCGCCACGACGATCGGCTCGCTCCAAGTCGTTTCGCCCGGTCGCTTGCGCGACAGGACGATGACGCAGTCGTCGGCCAGTTCCTCCGACCCGGCGCCCCATGCGGTGAGCAGGTCGCCATTGGCCGCCTCGATAATGGTCGACGCGTGGTTGTACGCGTAGGTCGTCGGCAGCGATTCGGTCGACAGAATCTCAAGCGAGGTGATGGGCGCGATGCTCGACGTGGAGCCGGCCCGATCGGCGACCTGAAGCTCGTTGGTCGCGGCGCAGGCAGAAAGGAGAATGGCGGAAAGCAATGCGGCCGCGGTGAATAATCGGCGGCCGTAGCGAACTAAAATCAGAACCCAACTCGAAACAGGCATCGCGCAGGTTTTAAGGGTGGCAACCACCACCGACAAGTGAGGCCGGCCTTATCGGACACGCAGGCCGCAGCGAATGCCCGCCGGCGCCTATCCGCTGGCTGCCGCTGGGCTTAAACTCAATGGCCGCCCGATACGGTCCGAACTTGGATACGGGGAGACAGCGCACGCGGCGGTGTCTTTTTTGTCGAGGCGAAGTTCGGAGCGAGGGTTCTGATGCTTAAAGTGATTTGTGTCTGCGGTGCCCGGCCGAACTTCATGAAGATCGCGCCGTTGATGGACGCCTTTGCCCGCACCGGAAAGGTCAAAGCCGTCCTCGTGCATACGGGTCAGCACTACGACGAGCGGATGAGTCAGCTTTTCTTCCGCGACCTCGGCATACCCGAGCCGGACATCAATCTCGAAGTCGGCAGCGGGAGCCACGCCTCGCAGACGGCGGAGATCATTCGCCGCTTCGAGCCGGTCGTCATCGAGAATCGGCCGGACTGGGTGATCGTCGTCGGCGACGTAAACAGCACGATCGCCTGCGCCATAGTCGCCGTGAAGCTCGGCGTGAAAGTGGCCCACGTCGAGGCCGGCCTGCGCAGCTTCGATCGCGGCATGCCGGAGGAGATCAACCGGCTCCTTACGGATTCCATCTCTGACATGCTGCTGGTCAGCGAGCCGTCGGGCGTTGAGAATCTTCGCAAGGAAGGCGTGGACGACAGCAAGATTCACTTCGTCGGCAACGTCATGATCGACACGCTGATGAAGAACCGCCAGCGGGCCAACGAGTCGAAGATTCTGACCGACCTGGGCCTGACGCCGAAGAAATACGCCGTGGTCACGCTGCATCGGCCGAGCAACGTGGACGATGCCAGGACGCTGGGATCGATCCTCGATGCCTTCGAGCAGATCGCGAAGGACATGGCGATCGTCTTTCCGATGCACCCTCGGACGCGCAAGAACATGGCGAACATGGGCCTTGGACAGCGCGTAGGATCCATAGCCGGCTTTCAGACGCCCGAGCCGCTGGGGTATCTGGACTTCCTGAAACTGATGGCGGACTCGGCGATGGTCTTGACCGATTCCGGCGGGATTCAGGAGGAAACGACGATTCTGGGCGTGCCCTGTCTCACCCTGCGCGAGAACACCGAGCGGCCGGTGACGATCACCGAGGGGACGAACCGGTTGTGCAAGCCGGAGTCGGCGAGCATCATGCAGGCCTACCGCGAACAGCTCGCGCGCGGCGGCGCATCGGCGAAGCGGCCCGAGCTCTGGGACGGCAAGGCGGCGGAGCGCATCGCGGCGATCTTCGCGGCGATCGCGTGACGCAAGGCACCGCAAGTGACGGCTGCGGCGGGATGGTATGAAGAAGGCGCTCATCACCGGTATCACGGGCCAGGACGGCAGCTATCTGGCTGAGTTGTTGCTATCCAAGGGCTACGAAGTCCACGGCCTGATTCGCCGGTCGAGCAGCTTTAACACGGCGCGCATCGAGCATCTCTACCGCGATCCGCATGACAAAGACGCGGCACTTTTCCTGCACTACGGCGACTTAAACGACGGCGCCAGTGTGCGCAACGTGCTGCACCAGGTCGCACCGAATGAGGTTTACAATCTCGCGGCGCAGTCGCATGTGCGACTGAGCTTCGATCAGCCGGTCTATACGGCGGAGACGGGGGCGATCGGCACGCTGTTGATGCTGGAGGCCATCCGCGATCTGCAGATGCCGACGCGGTTCTATCAGGCAGGCAGCAGCGAGATGTTCGGCAACATGCCGCCGCCGCAGAATGAGGCCACGCCGTTTCGACCGCGCAGCCCCTATGGGTGTGCCAAGGCGTATGCGCACTGGCAGTCGGTCAATTACCGCGAGGCCTACGGCATCTTTGCCTGCAACGGGATTCTGTTCAATCACGAGAGCCCGCGACGCGGGGAGACGTTTGTCACACGAAAGATCACGCGCGCGGCGACGCGGATCAAGGAGGGCCTGCAGGACAAGCTGTTTCTCGGCAATCTGGACGCGAAGCGCGACTGGGGATTTGCCGGGGACTACGTCGAGGCGATGTGGCGAATGCTGCAGCAGGGCGAGCCGGACGACTATGTGATCGCGACCGGGAAGATGCACAGCGTGCGCGAGTTTGCCGAGGCGGTCTTCGGGCAGCTCGGTCTGGACTGGCAGAAATCCATCGAGCATGACCCGCGGTACCTGCGGCCGACGGAGGTCGACGAACTGTGCGGCGACGCCTCGAAGGCAAGCACCAAGCTGGGCTGGAAGCCGATCGTGATGTTTGCCGAGCTGGCCAAGCTGATGACGGAACACGACTGGCGGCTGGCGAAGGAAGAGCGGGTACTGACGGATCACCGGGCGAGAAACGGCTAGGTCACGAGATACCTGCCCGAATTCGCGAGGTATAATGATATGCCGACGGTCGCAAGAATCGGTCCCTACCGGTTTTTCTTTTTTGGCAACGAGGGTAACGAGCCTCCTCACATACACGTTCAGCGGGAGCGGCTGTTGGCCAAGTATTGGTTGAACGAAGTGGCGCTAGCGAAGTCGCGAGGCTTTGCCGCGCATGAGCTTCGACAGATTGAGAAGCTCGTCTTGGAGAACAAGGGCAGGTTTCTGGAGGCGTGGAATGAATTCTTCGGTGGTTGAGATAACTCCGCTTGCTCAGGGCGTCGAAGTGACCGATGAGGAACTGGTCGTTTCACTTGCAGATGGGCGGCGGATATCCGTGCCGATCGTCTGGTTTCCTCGGCTTAGCAGGGCGACGCCTGAGCAGAGAAATAAATGGGAACTGCTGGGCGACGGCGAGGGGATACACTGGCCGCTCATCGACGAGGATCTTAGTGTCGAAGGTTTGCTCTCAGGGCGCAAGTCGCGGTCTAGTTAGGGTTGGTGTCGCTTCGAGACTTGGCGATTGAACGAATATGCGATCGTTTGCTACGACTTCTAATTCGCAAGCGCATTAAACCACTGCACATCGAGAATTGACTTGTCATTTGAGGGACATCGCATAGCAGTAACTGGAGGGGCGGGGTTCCTCGGTCGAAACGTCTGCGCAGATTTGGAGCGAAATGAAATGGGCCGCGAGCAAATTGCGGTGCCGCGGAGGGCGGAATTTGATCTGACGCAACGGGAAGCGGTCTCGCAGATGTATGTGCAATTGCGACCTGATATCGTCATTCATCTGGCGGCGGAAGTGGGGGGGATCGGGGCCAATCGCGCGAGTCCCGGGCGGTTTTTTTATGCCAATCTGGCGATGGGCATGCATCTTATCGAACAGGCCCGAGATGCCGGACTGAAGAAGATCGTCATGGTCGGGACGGTTTGCTCTTATCCGAAGCATACGCCGGTTCCGTTTCGCGAAGACGATCTTTGGAACGGCTATCCTGAGGGAACGAATGCGCCTTATGGGATTGCGAAGAAGGCGCTTTTGGTCATGCTTCAGGCCTATCGGCAGCAGTATGGGCTTAACGGCGTGTATTTGATTCCGGTCAATCTTTACGGGCCTGGCGACAACTTTGATCTGGAAACGAGTCACGTCATTCCGGCGATGATTCGCAAGTTTGTCGATGCCAGGGTGTCGGGGGCGGCGGAGGTTACGCTGTGGGGGACGGGGTCGGCGAGCCGCGAGTTTCTCTATGTCGAGGACTGTGCCCGGGCGATTGTGATGGCGACGCAGCGCTATGATGGTGCGGAGCCTGTGAACATCGGGACGGGGCGGGAGATCACGATCCGCGACCTAGCGGAGAAGATTCGCGGAATCGTCGGATACAGGGGGCGGATTATTTGGGATTCGACGAAGCCCGACGGACAGCCGAGACGGTGTCTGGATACGAGTCGTGCGAAGGCGGCGTTTGGATTCGAGGCGACGACGGGGTTCGACGAGGGGCTGCAACGAACGGTGGATTGGTACTGCAACGAGCGGGGCATCAAGTTGTGACGGACGCATCGATGATCATGTTGCCGGCAGAGGAAGCGATTCCCGATGGTCTCGCGGGGCGCTGGTGGGTCGCGCACACCAAGCCGCGTAATGAGAAGTCGCTGGCCGGGGAGCTTGTGCAGTCGGGCATCGTTCACTTTCTGCCGCTTCAGCCGCGACAGACGCGAGGCCGCATTTCGCGACGTGTTTACAAGAGCGTCGTCCCTATTTTTCCCGGTTACCTGTTTTTCAATGCGACGGAGGAGGAGCGGCTGCGAGCGCTGAAGACGAACCGCATCGTGACGGTGATCGATGTGCCTCGGCAGGAGTCGCTGGTGCGCGAGCTTCGGGAGATTTACAAAGCGATCTCGACCGGCGTCGGACTTCGCTGGCATCCCGAGATCAAGGTGGGGGATTGGGCGCGCGTGACGTCGGGGCCGCTGATGGGGGTTGAGGGGATTGTCCTCCAGCGAAGCGGACGCGTACGCGTACGCCTGGTGCTCAATGTGGTGATGCTGGGCCAATCCGTGAGCGTAGAGGTATCGGACGACGTACTGGAAAGAATGAACGCGCCCTAACCCGAATATTTCATCAGGTCGGCGTTGAATAGGAATAGAAAAAGCCTCGAAGCCCTGTAGACTGGGGTTTCGTAAGAACATTCCGGTCCATAGGCAGGGAGGCTTTTTCGTGACAGACTGTAACAGCAAACCGATGTTCTTTTCCAGTCTCGGCCGCAAGAAAATCGTGGCCGATTTCACAGGCGGAACGCTCACCTCAGACGCCGGGGGTCTGCTGCTTCGGGAGGTCGAGCGGCGTCTGGGCCTGGTCGATCAACTGGCCGGGGTCATCAACGACCCGCGTGATCCGGCCCGAATTCAACATGACCAGCGGGTCATGCTGGCCCAGCGCATCTTTGCCATTGCGATGGGCTACGAAGATCTCAACGACCATCAAGCCCTGCGGAGCGATCCCGTGCTGGCGGTCCTGACCGGGCGGCCGCCGAGCGCGGATGAGCCGCTGGCCAGCAGTCCGACCTTGTGCCGGCTGGAGAACCGCGTCACGCGCGGCGACCTGGCACGAATGTCGCGTGTGCTGGTGGAGCAGTTCATCGCGTCCTATGAATCGCCGCCGGAGGAATTGATCCTCGACTTCGACGCGACCGACGATCCGATCCACGGCAACCAGGAAGGCCGCTTCTTCCACGGCTATTACGACCACCACTGCTTCCTACCGCTGTATGTGTTCTGCGGCTCGCGGCTGCTGGTCTCCTACCTGCGGCCCAGCAACATCGACGGGGCCCATCACGCCTGGCCCATCCTGAAGCTGCTGGTGCAGCGCTTGCGACAGGCGTGGCCCGGGGTGCGGATCATCGTCCGCGGGGATTCCGGCTTCTGCCGCCGGCGAATGATGAAATGGTGCGACCGGCACGGCGTCAAGTACGTGCTGGGCCTGGCCCGCAACACCGTCCTGGAGAAAGCGGCCGAGTCCTTCATGCAGGCGGCCGAGGCCCAGTTCGCCACCACGCAGCAGAAGGTGCGGAACTTCCACGAGATCGAGTACGCGGCGCAGACCTGGGATCGCCCGCGCCGCGTGATCGTCAAGGCCGAGCGGCTGGTTCAGGGGCCCAACGTTCGATTCGTGGTGACCAACCTGACCGACCGCACGCCGAACGATATCTACGACGGTCTGTACACGGCCCGCGGCGACATGGAGAACCGCATCAAGGAGCAGCAGCTCGGGCTCTTCGCCGATCGCACCAGTTGCCACGCCTTCCTGGCCAATCAGTTCCGGCTGCTGTTGTCCTCGGCGGCCTACGTCCTGGTGGAAACGCTGCGCCGCACGGCCCTGGCCGGCACCGAACTGGCCGAGGCCCAGGTGAACACCATTCGCCTGAAACTCTTCAAGGTCGCCGCGCGGGTGGTCGTCTCCGTGCGCCGCGTCGTACTGCGACTGTCGAGCAGCTGCCCCCTGCAGGACCTGTGGCGATCCCTGGTTCCACGACTCCGCCTGATCCCGCCCGCCCCATCATGACCCGAAAAACAACCTGATCACCGCTTGGGGGTAAGGGGGCCCTGCGCGCTCCAACCTCCACCTTCATCCCTCCGCTCACGCACAAAGCCGAAAAACTCCGTCCATCACCATTCGAAGATCACTGATGAAATATGCGGGCTAATCCGAGGATCGATCATCCGTCCATGTCTTAAGATGTTGCAAATACATGGCTTATGAGTTTCTTTGGTCGGTATGTCTGAGCAGTCGGCGCGGGGTCGCCCGATCAAGAGGTTCAGCCTCAAATCAAACCCTGCATAGGCGCGGAACGTATTGAGAGAGCGGCAATTGTGGGGGGATCGGCGGATCCATTCAGTCTGTAGTTCTCACAAGGCGAAACCGATATCATTGATGCCCCTTGCGGGGGCGCACGTTTCGTGCGCAAGTCCAGAATAGACAAGGGATTCGGTGAGATCGCGATAAGCGGTTGACGGGGACGGAGTCTATCCAGAGCCAAAGTACCTGATGTATTTCGGGGGCTCGTAGGTATAAGGGCGGAATAGCTATGCGAGTAGGTGTGGTTGGGACTGGTTACGTCGGGCTCGTCGCGGGAGCGTGCTTCTCGGATGTTGGAAATCACGTCATCTGCGTTGACGTTGACGAGGCGAAGATTGCCAAGCTGCGCGAGGGCGAGATTCCCATTTATGAGCCCGGTTTGGCTGAGATTGTTCAGCGGAATGCCAAGGCCGGTCGGCTGGAGTTTACCACCGACCTGGCTCATGCGACGGCCAATTCGCTGATCATGTTCCTTGCGGTGGGGACGCCGCAAGCGGACGACGGCAGCGCGGACTTGTCGGCATTGCTCAGTGTCGCCGAGCAGATCGCCAAGGTCATGGACGGGTACCGGATCATTGTGACGAAAAGCACGGTACCGGTGGGGACGCATAAGAAAATTGGAGATGTCGTCAAGGCAGCGACGGATCACCCGTTCGATTGCGTGAGCAATCCGGAGTTCATGAAGGAGGGAGCGGCGCTCGACGACTTCATGAAGCCAGACCGAGTGGTGATCGGTACGACGAATCCGGCGGTCGTGGAGATCATGAAGCAGCTCTACTCGGCGTTCATGCGGAAGCGCGAGCGGATTCTGGTGATGGACCCGGCGAGCGCGGAGATGACCAAGTACGCGGCGAATGCGCTGCTGGCGACCAAGGTCTCATTCATGAATGAGATCGCCAACCTGTGCGAGCGGTATGGGGCGGACGTGGAACTGGTTCGTGCGGGCGTTGGTTCGGACTCGCGAATCGGCCATCCATTCTTGTTTCCCGGTGTGGGGTATGGCGGATCGTGTTTTCCGAAGGACGTGAGCGCGCTGGTTTCGATGGGGCGCGAGGTGGATTACATCCCGCTCATCACGCAGGCGGCCCAGGATACGAACCAAAAGCAGCGGCGGCATTTCGCTCAGCGCGTGATTGAGCGTTTTGAGAAGGGCAAGGGCCCGGTCACGCTGGCGGTATGGGGGCTGGCGTTCAAGGGGCGGACTGATGACATCCGCGAGGCGCCGGCGATCACGGCCATCCAGATGTTTCTGAAGAACGGTGTCACCATTCGGGCGCACGATCCCGAAGCCATGCCGAATGCGCGAAGGACGCTTGGCGAGACCGGCATCACATATCATGAGGATGGTTACGAGGCATTGAACGGGGCCGATGGTCTGGTGATTTTCACGGACTGGCAGGAGTTCCGGGTGCCGGAATTCGACCTGATGAAGAAGAACCTGCGGCGGCCGGTGGTGTTCGATGGGCGGAATCTGTACGACCCCGCGTTTATGAAGCGAATGGGTTTCGAATATCACAGCGTGGGCCGACCGACGGCCGGTCAGTGTGGGTGAGAGAATATGCAGACGATACTTGTAACCGGTGCGGCGGGCTTCATCGGCTCCCATCTTTGCGAGCGACTGCTGGCGGATGGCCGGCGCGTCGTGGGGCTGGATAGTTTCGACAGTTTTTATGATCCGAAGATCAAGCGCGCGAACATCGCCGGATGCCTGACGAATTCCAATTTTCGTCTGGTTGAGGGTGACATTCGCGATGCGGAAGTTGTGGCCGCCGCGCTGAAGGGGTGTGATCTGGTGGTTCATCTGGCGGCGCGTGCCGGGGTGCGACCATCGATCGAGGATCCGCTGCTCTATCAGGACGTGAACGTTCGCGGGACGAACGTCATCCTTGAGACGATGCGAAAGCTGGGGATGAAGAAGCTGGTCTTTGCCAGCAGTTCGAGCGTGTACGGGAACATTAAGAAGGTGCCGTTCTCCGAGACGGATGTGGTGGACAATCCGATCTCGCCATATGCGGCGACAAAGAAGGCCGGCGAACTGATCTGCCATGCCTATCACCATCTGTTCGGGATGGATATCACGTGTCTTCGGTTCTTTACGGTGTATGGCGCGCGACAGCGGCCGGACCTTGCGATCCATAAGTTTGCAAAGTTGATTCTTGCGGGCAAGTCGATCCCGGTCTTTGGCGACGGCAGCATGATGCGGGACCACACCTATATTGATGACATCATCGCCGGGGTTGTTGCCGCAATCGATCACTGTGGTGGATACAAGATTTACAATCTTGGGGAATCCCGGCCGGTGTCGCTCAGTGACTTGATCGCAGCGATTGAGCGGGCGGTCGGCAAGAAGGCGATGATTGAGCGACTTCCGCTTCAGCCGGGGGACGTGCATCAGACTTATGCAGACGTAAGCAGAGCGAAGGCGGAACTGGGATACGAACCAAGCACGGAGATTGAGGCCGGGTTGGCCAAGTTCGCTCAATGGTTGAGCAAGTCCGTAGCACCCTAGAGGAAGAGAGATGAAGGCATTTCTGAAGGCCCAGTTTCCAAGAGCATTCGCCGCTGCGCGAGACATCAAGGATCGCGCGCGAATGGAATATTACGTCGTCCGGCGTTTGAGCTGGCGACACTTGTTCCCCGGACTTCAGAAGGCGGCGAGCTGGCAGAACGTGCTTCCGTATCAGGGGATTCGGCGAATCGAGATTCCTCAGGCAGACTTTCCGACAGTGGAGTCGATCAAGGGTTGCGTAGAGGCAGCGGGCTTAAAGCATGGAAACGGCGTATTTGCGTTGTACCTGCCTCCCGAGACCGTGGCGGGAACGCCGTTTAAGGTTCTTAAGAACGAGTATCCGCCAGACGCCGGGGTAAAACTCCTGAAGGCTGCGGGCCCTGTCGGCGAGAGTACGTATGGTCCGGGGATTAAGCGAAAGGAAATCGATCGCCATTTGCTGCTTGCGGCGAACATGCTTTACAACGAGGGACTTGGGCCGCGCATTTACGATCTTGTGGAATTGGTTTGCGGCAGCCAGATCTGGACTGCGTACGTGATGCGGCACGTTCAGGGACGAGAGCCGACGACGGAGGAGTGCGAGGCGGGTGTCGCGAAGATGCGCCGGCTCGAAGAAGAAGGCACGTTGATGACGATTGCGACGGGGGCGCATCGCAATATTGATTTTCTGCCACCTTCCTGTAATGGGAACGCCATTATCGATGAGGACGGGAAGTTTCAGTACGTTGACTTTCAGAACTTCGTCACCGGAAACTACAGCAAGTATCTGGACCAGGTTGCCCGTACGGCCGTCGACGACTCACACTTCGGGGATAAGCGTCTGCTCGGCGGGGGTCGAATACTTTATCAATCCATTCCCGGCGTGAACATGCCAGCCAAGCGATCGGTGGAGTCACGATCGACCATGTTCACGGAATTACTCCAAAAGGCCGGGGTTCAAGTGAGGGATCGGCTGATGCTCGATGTCGGCTGCAACATCGGCATGATGATCGCCGAGTATCTGAAGTGGGGCGCAAAGTGGTGCCATGGTTGGGACTTTCCGAATGTCGTGCCGCACACTGAGCGATTGCTTTCCAGTCTGGGCTGTACGCGGTACTCGACGACGGGCGCTCAACTCAAACGTGATCGGCGCCTGGGAGACGACCTGCCCGACTGGCTGGGGCCGTCGGTTCAGGGTTGCGGCCTTTCATACCTGGCGGTTCATGGGCACATCGGGTGGATGGAATCAATTGCGAGGATCCCGTGGTCGTTCTTGATCTATGAGGGACATGAGTTCGACACGCGGGCTGATGTCGAGCGGTACCTTGGCGAGCTTCGGAACAACGTGTCGTTTGAGATCGGCGCCATGACGTCCGCGGAGGATGGCGCGTCAAACGAGCGAACCGCCGCTATCCTTTTGCGGAGCGAACGGTAATGGGATTTGCTTGGATTCAGAGCCCCGAATTAATGGGGGCGAGGGTGAGCGAGACCGAATCTTTACGAGAGCTTCATACGATCATCGCGAATCTGTAACCAGTCATTTGCACTTCTCGAAGAGCAGAGTCGGTGTACTCGCGATCAAGATCGGGTCAAGCTCTTCCGATTCATCGAAAGGACGAAGCCGATTTTTTTAGTCGGCAGTCAATGGAGCGGGACGACGGCGCTTGCGGTAATGCTGGATCGACGTTTCGGCATTGCCATGTTTCCGGAGACGGAGTTTTGTCACACATACATTCATCGAGACCTGGTCGGCGGGGGGCTGCGGCTCCGTTGACTAAAGATCTCCGACGTATTGGATGGATGCTCGCCTATGTGCCCTTTTTGCCCGGCGTTTTTCCGATCGCGGTGATGGCCAACCGGTACTTTTCGAGTCTCGTGGGTCGTCCGAAGCCCAGCCTGTATCACATTCCGTTAAAGTAGCGATTGCCGCGTCGCATCGCATCACCTTCTTACAAACCATCTCCCCGCGACGGATAAGAGCGATTTCAAATCCGGGAAGCTGAGTTCCTTCCAGCGCTTTTCCTTACATGCGCCAAACTGACCGACTCATCATTAATGTTCTGTCCAACTACGGGCTGACCGTGGTTGCGGGCATTGCATCGCTGATTGTCGTGCCGATAGTGGTCAACGACCTGACGCAGACTGGATACGGCCTTGCCATGATGCTCCTTTCGGGCATCACTGTCACAACCACTCTCGGCAATGCGGTCAATCGCGCCATGCAGCGGTACCTGCCACAGGATCTGGAGTCGGCCGACGCGGAGCGCGTCAACGGGACATTCAATTCCGCGATGGCAATGTTCGGAATGCTCGGGCTCCTGGCAGCCATTACCATCTTGCTTCTGCGGGATTGGTATCTTGATGATCCGGGCATCACCCCCGAACTGAGGGCTGACGGCAATATGGCCTTCTTCATCGTCGCGATCTTCATGCTCGTTGAGGGGCCGTTGCTCACCTTTCAGGCTGGACTTGAGGCGATCCAACGATTCGATCTTGTCGGCGCCTATACGGGAGCGACAACCGTACTTCGCATGCTGGCGATCATCGCATTCTTCAAGCTTGGAGCGGGCAGCATCGTCGTATTCGCCCTGTCTCACATGGTCGCGATGATCCTCGCGTCAGTCATGTTTTTCATTTGCCTGAAACGGGCCATACCCAAGCTCGAATTCTCTGTACGCCATATTCGTCTCGATCGATTCAAGATTCTTCTGGTTTTTGCCGCCGCGGGATTGGTGATGACGGTCGGAAATGTTCTCGGCCAGGAGGGATTTCGCGTGCTCGTCGGAAAGGGCCTGAGCATGGCCGACGTCGGCGGCCTGTCCGCGGTGTGGGCGTTTCGTTCGATGGTGTTCATGGTCATTTGCAGCATGACCAATGTGCTCACGCCCACGGCGAGCGCGCTCGAGGCCCGCGGGTCCGCCGAGGCACTTGGGAAGCTTCTTGTGGCGTCGACGAAGTACTCCTCTGTGGCGGCTGCGTCGATGTGCCTGGTACCGCTTGCCGTTTTTGGCCCGTTTCTTCGCCTGTGGTTGGGGGAGGAGTTCGCATCGCTAACGACCCTTCTGATTGTGATCATGCTGGCGCAGTTGCCGATCTCGGCCTCGCTGAGCGCGCAACAGATGCTGATTGGTCTTGGTCGGCTGAGGATCACCAGTCCCGCGGTTTTTTCGCGGGGGGCGGTGAGCCTGGTAGTGGCCGGACTCTACATGTATTTTTCAGAAGAGCCGTCATTAACCGGAGCCGCCGTGTGGTTATATGCCATTCAAGTATTTTTCAGCTTAGTCGTGTTTGTTCACGGTAGTCGGGAGATCGGAGTGGGCGTTCGTCGGTTGATCCTTGAGGGCATGGCGCTGCCGGCGGCACTTGGGGCGGCCTCCGCGTTGCTAACGTGGGTGGTGTCGAGTCAGATCGGCACGGGAGACTGGCTTCGGATATTGGGTGCAGTCGGCATCGGGGAAGTTGTGTTTCTCGGATTGATCATCGCACTGGGATTGGGCGTCGAAGAGCGAGCGCATCTGGGGTCATTCATGAGTCGAGTCAAGGCCCGGGTCATGCCGAACGTGAGCCGCAGTTAATCCATACCAAGTCAACGGATGATCGATTGAACATGGAATTGAGTCATAACATGGAGACTTGTCCGGAGATAGCTATTCATCATTGCGAAGGCTCCTATTCTGATAGGTGGCTTGAATACTGTTGCGGACACCGCGTCCCACATCGCATCGTTAATTGCTATGACTCTGACATTATCTCTCAACTGGCGGGTTGCGGCGGACTGCTTTGGCAGTGGAAATACGGGGATCCGAGGGATGTGCTCGCGGCACTGAGAGTGATTCGCGCGGCAGAGGCGATGGGCCTTGTTGTCTTCCCCAATTCCGCGACATGCGAGCACTATGACGACAAAGTCGGCCAAAAGTATCTGCTTGAGGCAATTGGCGCGGAGCTTGCCCCGACCTTCGTTTTTTATGACAAGGAGTCGGCACTTAAGTGGGTTGCGAGCACAAAGTGGCCTAAGGTCTTCAAGCTCAGCCGAGGCGCGGGGTCTCAGAATGTCCAGCTCATTCACTCGGCGGCAAAGGCTAGAAAGCTTGTGAACCGCGCATTCGGCGCAGGGTTTCGTTCCGTTGCGTCAGGTTGGGGTGATGCACGGTCGAAATTGGCAAAGCACCGCAGAAAGGGTGATATCTGGCCGACGGTCAAGCGGTTGCCGAAGACTTTGCGGGAATTCGTGCGCTTGAGCAGGCAGATGCCGCGCGAGCGAGGATACATTTACTTTCAGGAGTTCCTGCCCAACAACGAGTACGACACGAGGATCACGGTCATTGGGAATCGCGCGTTTGGCTACCTGCGCATGGTGAGGGCCGATGACTTTCGAGCATCCGGGAGCGGCCTGAATGTATTCGACCAGAATCAGATAGACCCTCGCTGCATCGAGTCAGCATTTCGAATTGCCAGGAGGCTCGGAACCCAGGCGTTGGCTTTTGATTACATCAAGGGCCCGTCGGAATCGCTCATCCTCGTGGAGATCAGCTATACTTTTTTGGCTGACTTCATTTACGAATGTCCGGGTTACTGGGATCCGGAATTGAAATGGCATGAGGGGCATTATTGGCCGCAGGACGTGATTCTTCAGGATCTGATCAAGGAAGTGAATGCGAAACCAGCGCGAACGCGAGCCAATGCCATGCAGGGCCTGGGCTCCGGAAGTGGTGATGATGAAGCCAAATGAAGTATATATCGCCCGCGCAGCGGAGCCCCGATACGGCCCATGCCCAAGAGGCCAATGGCCGGAGATACCGCAAGAGATCCCCGCGACGCAGGCACTGGCGACTCTCCGCAGACTCTTGCATGACGCCGGATTAGATCGGGCGCGCTTCGGCACGCGAGACTGGAATCCGCTGGGCGAATTCGTGCAAAAGGGCATGCGGGTTGTTTTGAAGCCAAACTGGGTTCTGCATGTCAATAAGTCCGGTCTGGGATTAGATTGTCTGATCACGCACATTTCCGTCATCGAGGCGATCCTGACATATGTTGTCAAGGCCGGACCCTCGGTGGTGGTCGTGGGAGACGCTCCAATTCAAGGGTGCGATTTTGAGAGCCTGAACACTAGCTGCGGGTTCGATCGAATTGCGGGGAAGTTTAGTTCGGCGGATACGAAGGTCATTGTGAAGGACTTCCGCAGGACGATTCGGCATGAGGACAAGGCACAGGCGGGTCAACGTCACGATTGTCGACCGCTTGATGAGTTCGTCCTCTATGACATGGGCGAGGATAGCGCGCTGGAGGATATCAGCGGCGAAGATCCGGATTTTCGAGTCACGATGTACAACCCCGATCTGATGAAGAAGACTCATGGGCCGGGGCGACATCAGTATCTGATCGCTCGAGACGTCATAGAGGCGGATGTCGTTATCAACGTTCCGAAGCTCAAGACTCATCGCAAGTCATGCGTGACCGGCGCGCTGAAGAACATGGTGGGGATTAACGGTCACAAAGAGTACCTTCCTCATCATCGCAAGGGCGGGGTCGGCCAGGGCGGGGACTGTTACGACGGCGGTCTCTGGGTGAAGAGCGTCGTAGAGGACTTTCTTGACATTGGCAACCGCACTGAGAACCTGGCCATGCGAAGGGCCATGGTCGTCGCGTCGCGGATTGGATCTGCCGTCGGAAAGGTGCTGGGAGCGGACTCGAACTTTGAAGGCGCCTGGCACGGAAACGACACGATCTGGCGAACGTGCCTCGATCTTCAGCGGATCCTTCATTATGGCCAGGTCGATGGAAGCCTCTCGGCAGCGCGACAGCGGACGGTGCTGTCAATCACCGATGCCCTGATTGCCGGTGAGGGCGAGGGACCTCTTTGTCCCATTCCAGTTCCGCTGGGCCTGCTTACCATGGGGTTGAATACGGCGGCGATAGAGTGGGTCCACTGCATTCTGATGGGATTGGACCCCAACAAGATTGCTCTTGTTAGAGAGGCGTTTGCGGACCATCGCTTCCCGCTAACTGACTTCGCCCCAGACGACATCCAGATCATCGCCGCCGGAAGCCCCATTTCATTAAATAAGTTGTTTCCCGAGTATGGCAGGAGATTCATACCGCCCGTCGGTTGGCGGGGCCACTGCGAGCTCGATGAGGCCGGCGACGTAAGGCCATTGCCGGATGGCGTCTACGAGAACGCCTGCGCGCCTGGATCGAGTTCGGCCGATGAATAGCAATATATACGAAGCGCGCACGGCATGTAGAGGCGCAGAGTCTTTGTGCCAGCGATAGAATACCGAGTCAATCCGCGGTCGCTCGCTGTGACCGCTCAGTTGGCTCCTGACGGAACACTTTGATGGCTGGATCTTGGACCATTGTTCAATCGCCGAGGAGCCCGATGCGCGGGCGATCTGCGCCCATTCGGGGTGCCCATTCGGCGACGGCGCAGGTCCGCGAGCCGAAGATGCCGACTTTTCTCGGCACAGCATCGGCGGCTTTTATCATGAGTACGTGCCTCGCCAGTACGGCGAGTGAGTCGGTTTCGTGGATTCCCCAGGTGGTCGCAGGCTGTGTCGGCGCATTGTGGATTTGCGTCGGAGTGATTCTTCAGGGCCAACGGATTCGCTGGATCAAGCCGATTTCGCTTTATTTGCTTTTTTGCGGTTGGGCCTGCACCGGAATCCTTGTGACGATCGATCAAGAATATTTCCTCTTGGTATTAAAGACCTATTGGAAGGTCGCGATCATTACCTGGGTCTTGTCACAGACCATTAAGACCCGAAAAGACGTATTGGCGTGCTGTATGGCAATCGCCTTGTCGAGCATTGTGGTCGCGATACTGGGACGGGACCAAATTGCCAGAGCACTGTCGGCTCACACGGTTGTCGGCGATGCGGCGAAAGCGCGTGCGAGTGATACGCTGCTGGGTAACGCAAACTATCTGGGGATGTTTGCGGCTCTTGTTGCCCTGTGCGGACTCACTTGCTTTTTGGCTTACCGAAACCTGATATTGAAGGGTCTCGCTGTCGCCGGGGCCCTCTCAGGCTTGTATCTTGTGGCCGCTTCCGGTTCCAGGACTGCGATGGTGGGGTTGGCTTGCGGCGTCGTAGCGACATTTGTCTTTCACTTCCGAAAGCTAGGACTCTCGAGCATCACCGCGAAGATGGCGGCGGTCATCTTTGGACTGGGCCTGCTGGTCGGCACGGGCGTGTTCATCACAAAGCTCCCATTCTTCTATCGCATGGTGGATGTGCTTTCAAGCAAAGAGGAACTGATGAAGGAGCCGAGGGTACGCTACTTTTTCACAGCACTCGACGTGATTTCGGAGAGCCCGGTGTTCGGATTAGGATTGGGTGGATTTGCATTGAACAAGCTGGGTAAATCGAGCAAAGGCATCGGCCACTACTCGCATACCTCGGTTGCGGAGACGCTTTCGACGACAGGGCTTCCGGGATTTCTCTTTTATTTTGCGAGCCTGTTTGCGATGTTCCAACTCGTCAGACGGGTCCGCAAATTGGATTTACCAAAGGAAGAGAGGGTAGTTGCCAACATGATCATGTCCATGCTTGCCATGATCATTTCATTTAACGCGGTCGCCATCGTTGATACGCATCGCCTGATCTGGCCGCTATGCGGAGCATTCGCCGCGTATCTGTGGAACATGCAGCAGAAGTATGCCGCGACTTCAATCAGACCTGGACTCGGCACATTCGCAGCGCTACCTCGTCGCGGTTTTCCAGCATCCCAGCGTCGTTGAGTTGTCTTCAGGGCAGGCTACTCACGACTCACGATCATCCGACTAATACCATCCCTGAATGCAAAGCTATGGCAGATTGCGCGTTGATGCAGCGTTGTATATCAGGAAATGTTCCTTGCGATTCACGTCCGGCAGAGGCGCCGGACGCTACGCAGATGCGCAAGCCGCTCTAAAGCTCTGAAGCCTAGCGCCAATGGTTCCGGAGATCCCTGGCATCCGCAACCAGCCCTGGTCCGCTCAGCCCCCACATTCCTATGCGTATCGCGATTGTTCTGGACTCGTTAATTCGTGGGGGAGCAGAGCGCCAAGCGCTTTACGCCACCGGGGAACTTACAAATCTCGGTTACGATGTTGAACTCATTTACTATAATCGAGTCGACGCGGCCTACGATGCGTCCGCTCTGCGGCCCGATACTGTTTCCTTCATGCCGAAGAAGGGCAGGCCATTTCGCTTTCTTTGGCAACTTCAAGCTTACTTCCGCAGCAAACGATTTGACGTTGTGCACGGCTGGATGGGCGGTCCGAGCATTTACGCGGGCATTGCCGGTCGGGTCGCCGGTGTTCCAGTCGTATTTGCGGGCTATCGATGCGAGTACGATGGGACTGGCGCCACGAAAACGGCGCATCGCGTCGTGAACAAGCTTGTTACGGGTTGGATTGTCAACTCGAAGGCCACCGTGCCGTCCCTGGTCAGGGGCGTTGGGGCGAACCCGTCCAAGGTGCGGGTCGTATATAATGGCATCGATCCCAAGGCCTTTACATCCGGGCTGACCGCTGTTGAAGCAAAAGCAAAGCTCGGGATTCCCGAGAACGCCGGAACGGTCTCGATCATTGGACAATTACGCCCTCAAAAGAACCACTCTCTATTTATTCAGACGGCAGCGCTTGTAGCCAAGCAACTTCCTGCGACCGAGTTTCTGGTTGTTGGCCACGGAACCGGTGATGAGCAGCAGGTATTTGAGCGTCTTGCCGAGTCACTAGGCGTTGGCAAGCAGGTGAGGTTCCTTGGAAGCCGGTCCGACATACCTGATGTGCTTGCCGCGACCGACATTATCATGCTGACCTCACACTATGAGGGAGTCTCGAACAGCCTGCTAGAGGCCATGTCTGTCGGGCGCCCCGTGGTCTCGACTGCGTATGCAGGCGTCAATGAGCTGATCACCGATGGTCATGACGGCTTAATTGCTCCAATGGGAGATGCCGGGGCGCTTGCATCCCATGTCATCAGTCTGCTGCTTGACGCCAAGTTGCGCGAGCGGCTGGGCGAGGCGGCCCGCGAAACCATTCGCAGTCGATTCACGATGTCGGCGATGGCCCGCAATTTATATGCTGTTTATCAGGAAGCATTCGATCGATCGCGACAATAGACGGAATTCCCTCGGGGTTTGGTGACGAATGTGCGGTATTTGTGGAATCGTTGACTTCGATCGGCCTGTTGTGAGTGCGACGATTCAGGCAATGACAGACTCAATCCGCCATCGGGGGCCGGACGACCAGGGCGTCGCTCTACTTGGGTCTGCCGCGCTCGGGCATCGACGATTGAGCATCATTGATCTTTCCGCGACCGGTCATCAGCCGATGCAAAGCAGCGATGGTCGGTACTGGATCAGCTATAACGGCGAAGTTTACAATTTTCCGGAGATCCGGCAGCGCCTTTTAATTGAGGGCTGTTCATTCCGCGGTACCTCTGACACGGAGGTCGTGTTGGAGGCATTTGCAAGCTGGAGTACGCGGGTATTTGGCTTACTCAACGGAATGTTTGCGATCGCGATTTGGGACACGGCACTCCAGCAACTGCACCTTGCCAGGGATCGATTCGGCATCAAGCCGCTTTACTACCACCACTTGCCGAGGAGCATAGTTTTTGGATCTGAAATCAAGTCCATTCTCGCTTCCGGGCGCGTCAATCGCGACTTATCCTGGCCGGCCCTGCACGAGTACTTGTACTACGGCAACGCCCTCGGTAGCCGAACGCTCTTCGACGGCGTTCAGAAGCTCTTGCCTGCGCATCACGCCGTGCTTAATCGTAACGGATTGCAGATCGAGCCTTTTTGGCAGCTAGAGGAGCTGAAGCCCATTAGAGCAGGCGCAGCCGACGCAATTGACCAGGTTCGCCAGCGTCTGGATTGTGCGGTGCGCGATCACCTGATCAGCGATGTTCCAGTTGGAGTGTTTCTAAGCGGCGGCATTGACTCATCGGCGATTACTGCGCTGGCTACAAGGCATTACAAGGGGCGACTGAGCACCTATTCGGTCGCATTTGATTTTGACGAAGAGAAGAGTGAGTTGCCCCAGGCGCAGCGAGTGGCCGAGCATTTCAAGACGGACCATCACCCGCTTCGCTATGCTCCGTGGAATATTCCGGAAATCATTGAACGTCTTGTGCGCTCTCACGACGAGCCGTTTGCAGACCCCGCTAATATCCCGCTCTTCCTGTTATGTGAGCAGCTTGGCGGTCAGCCCAAAGTCATTCTTCAGGGCGATGGAGGGGATGAAATCTTCGCGGGGTATCGTCGGTATAACGTCCTCGCTCATGAGAGATTCTGGCAGACAGTGTCTCGTGCCGCAGTCAGCGCCCGATTCGCGTTGCCTCGTGGACCGCGTATGCAACGCGCGCTGAGGTTCTTCGATGTGATGAGCCAGACCGATCCGAACTTGCGCACAGCGCTATTCATGACGACCGAGGTCAGACAACCGCCGCCGACGCGCGTGTTCTCAAGAGATGCCCTTGCACACTTGTCGAGAAGCGATCCGTTTTCTCGTTATCTGGAGATGTACCGACGGTTTGAGCATCTGGACGCGGTTCAGCGGATGCTCTACATCGACAGTCAGATCCTACTGCCGGACACATTTCTGGAAAAAGTCGACAAGTCCACGATGGCACATGGAATTGAGATTCGTGTTCCATTCCTCGACGCGAATCTGACGAGCTATGTGATGGCTCTGCCCTCACGACTCAAAGTACGCGGGACACAGAAGAAGTGGATTTTACGCAAGGCATTGCGGGGCACAGTTCCCGACTGGGTACTCGATGCTCCGAAAGCCGGCTTCAGTGTGCCGGTTGCAAATTGGTTGCGTGGTCCGCTCGTCGATTACATGAAATCACTTCTACTGGATGAATCCACCCTCAATTGGGGTGTATTCGACAGGGGAGCTTTGGAAAGCTGCATCAACGATCACGTTTCTCGTTCGAGAAACAACGGACTATTGCTTTACAAGCTGATTCAACTCGTCATCTGGCGCAATCTATACCTTTCGTAACTCCCGACTTACCGAGCTGGGCCGAGAGTTATTGACATGAGCTCAAGACCTTTGACAGTTCTCATCATTGGCACGTTGCCGCCGCCCATTGGCGGAGCGGCGGTATCTCTTCAACACCTTATCGGCGCGCTATCCGAGCGAAAGGACTTTCGGGTCGTTGCCGTCAATACCGGGCGAGTGAGGGGGCACCCGATCACCGGGCCGTTTCGATTTCTTTGGATCGCGTGGCGGGTTTTCTGGGGTGCGTGTCGGGCCGATGTCGTGAGCCTTCAGCCTGTTCCGAGTGGGCTGCCGTTCATGGGGCCGGTCGTATGGGGTTCTGTGCGATTGTGGCGACGTCCATTCATGATCCGTATGTTCGGTGGCCAGGACTTCTTGAGTGTTGGCGGCATTCGCGGTTACATCGTTCGATTTATCGTGCGATCAACTGATCTCTATCTTGCGCAGACGAAAGCGCTTGTTGCCTCGGCGAATTCAGACCGGCTTCGACGCGTCGAATGGTATCCAACGAATCGCCCGATGGCGCCAGGAGGATTGGCCCCCTTAGCCCCCGCCAAGGTTTGTCGTCGCTTTGTGTTCCTAAGCCATGTCAAGCCTTCCAAGGGCATTGGTGAGTTGGTTCAGGCGGCCGAGCAGCTTGAGGGAGACGTTGAGGTGGATGTCTACGGGCCTTTGCTCGACGGAACAACCGAGGCGTACTTTGATGGGCTGAAGCGGGTTCGGTACTGCGGGAAAATCAAACCCGGAGCGGCGGACGAACTGCTTTCAAAATACGACGCCCTTCTGCTCCCGACGTATTGGGTCGGCGAGGGGTATCCGGGCATTATCCTTGAGGCCTTTGGCGCGGGGCTACCGGTCATCACAACGAAGTGGAAGGCGATTCCAGAAATCGTTGACCATACCTGTGGAATTCTCGTAGAGCCTAAAAGCGCCGATGAGCTTCAGAGGGCGATGCAGAAATTGATCGACGACGCAGACTTTTATCGAAAACTGTGCAGCGGTGTTCGTGCCCGGCGCGAGTTCTACAGCACTTCGCGTTGGGTTGATGAATTCGCCCGGTTTTGCAAGGAATTGGCGGGCAGCGGAAGACAGGTAACGAACCAATGAATCGAAAGCAAGCGTAATGTGCGGCATCTGCGGATACGTAGGCGATCATCGACCTGAGCTGCTTGAGCCCATGGCATTGGCCATGGTTCATCGCGGACCGGACGACATGGGGACGTGGCACAGCACGGAGGGTCAGGTCGGTCTGGGGCATCGACGGCTGTCGATTCTCGATCTGAGCCCTGCAGGTCATCAGCCGATGTCCACGCCGGACGGCCGCTACTGGATCACCTACAACGGGGAGATCTACAACTTTCAGGAGCATCGTGAGCGATTCGAAAAGCAGGGGATGCAGTTGCGCGGACACAGCGATACCGAGGTCATTCTCGCCTTGTTCGCGGAAAAGGGGCCGGCGTGCCTTGACGATCTGAACGGCATCTTCGCACTGGGGATATGGGATACGCACAAGCGGGAGTTATTCCTTGCGCGGGATCATGCCGGCATTAAGCCGCTTTACTATATGCAGGATGGTCGGCGACTCTTTTTTGCATCGGAGATTAAGGCGCTGCTCAAGATTCCGGAAATTCCGAGGCGGCTTAATCACGAAGCGTTGGATGCCTACCTGACATTCCTCTGGGTTCCCGGCGAGGAGACAATGCTCGAGGGGATCATGAAGGTAGAACCGGGCCATTGGCTGACATGGAGAGACGGTCGCATCGAGACCAGGCAGTGGTTTCATCTGGCCTATGAGCCGGATTACTCGCTCAGCGAAGACGCCTGGGTGGACGCGACTCATGACACGTTTCTCCGGGCGACAAGACGACAGATGGTCTCCGACGTGCCCCTCGGTGCATTCTTGTCCGGCGGACTCGACTCTTCGAGCATCGTCGCCTGCATGAGGGAGGCCTTTCCTCAACGCGAGATCAACTGCTACACCGTGAAGCTCCGGCCCGGCGACATGCGGCTGGACCAGTTTGAGGACGATTATCCGCACGCCCAACGGGTGGCCGATCATCTTGGTGTTCGTCTGAAGGCCGTCGAACTCGGTTCAGAGGTCATCTCGCTTCTTCCCAAGTTGATTTATCACCTTGACGAGCCGGATGCCGATGCCGCGATCTTCCCGTCATACCTGATCTCCAAGCTTGCCCGTGAGGATGGCACGACGGTACTCCTGTCCGGGACCGGTGGGGACGAGATCTTTTTCGGATACCGAAGCCATCAGGCCCTTCGGCGATTGCAGGCCATATCGGCCATGCCGCGATGGCTGACGGCGCCACTGCTTGCAGCGGCGGCATCCGTGACCCGGGGTGCTTTAGGGGCGCACAAGGCCCTGCCGAGGCGGCTGGCGAAGTTCAGCAACCTGTTGTCGCGGAACGGCATTCATCGACACATGGCGCTCTCTGATTGGTCGAGTGACGACGTGCGGGCCCGGCTCTATTCGAGGGAGCTGAGCTCAGCCCTGGCGGGCTGCGAGAATCCCCCGGCGAGCATGCGCCGTTACTACAACGAGTTTCAAGGGCGCGGTGAATTGAATCGCCGGTCCCATGTGCTGATTCAGACATTTCTCGCATCGCACAATTTCCTCTATACCGACAAGACCAGCATGGCCGCGTCAGTTGAGGCTCGCGTTCCGTTCCTGGATGTCGAGTTGATGCGTCTGGCGGCGCGAATGCCAGAGGATGTGAAGCTCAAAGGTCAGACAACGAAATATGTACTCAAAAGGGCGATGGAGCGATACTTGCCGCGAGAGGTCATCTACCGCAGCAAGACCGGCTTCGGCGCTCCGCTGCGGAAGTGGATCAACGAAGACCTTGACGCGGAAATCAACGATCTGCTTGGGGAGCAGCGAGTCGGCCATCGAGGGCTGTTCGACGCGGGGGCGATCACTCAAGTTCTACGCGACAACCGGGCCGGGAAGGCGGACCATACCTATCTCCTTTATGCCCTGCTAACGCTGGAAGTATGGATGCAGACCTTCATTGACCAGGCAGGCAGCGAGGTCTCGTTGAACGTGCATGCCCGATGATGCTTTGCTCCCAAGGCCGATAGATAATAAGTGAAACAAGTCCTACAGAATCTCAAGACTGGCGTTGTGGAAGTGACGGAGGTGCCCTGCCCGCTGGTCCGGCCTGGGTCGGTGCTGATCCGCAGCCGAGCTAGTCTGATCTCGGCCGGTACCGAGCGAATGCTTGTCGAATTCGGGAAAAGCTCCCTGCTCGCCAAGGCGCGGGCCCAACCTGATAAGGTTCGACAGGTGCTCGACAAGATCAAGACGGATGGATTGCTTCCCACGCTGGAGGCCGTTTTCTCTCGCCTGGATGAGCCGCTTCCACTGGGCTATTGCAATGCCGGAATTGTCGTGGAGGTCGGCGAGGGGGTCGGTGACCTCAAAGTCGGCGATCGCGTGATTTCAAACGGACCGCACGCGGAATACGTGTGCGTACCCCGGAATCTATGCGCGAAGATTCCCGAAGGCGTCAGCGATGAACAGGCTTCGTTTACCGTACTCAGTTCGATCGCACTTCAGGGCATTCGGCTTATAGATCCGACGATCGGCGAGACGTTTGTCGTGACAGGGCTGGGGCTCATCGGGCTTGTCGCGGTCCAGATTCTCAGGGCCAACGGATGCCGCGTGCTGGGCATCGACCTCGACCCATCCCGGCTGGAATTGGCCAGATCGTTCGGTGCGGAGACGGTCGACATTCGTTCGGGCGCGGACCCCATTGCGGCGGCGCAAGCATTCAGTAAGGGAGTCGGGGTTGACGGCGTTCTGATCACCGCGTCGTCCAAGAGCAATGAGATCGTGAAGCAGGCCGCGACGATGTGTCGAAAGCGCGGCCGCATCGTGCTGGTCGGCGTGGTGGGGCTTGAATTGAGCCGATCTGATTTCTACAAAAAGGAGCTGTCATTTCAGGTTTCCTGTTCCTATGGGCCCGGTCGCTATGACGCGGAGTATGAGGACCGCGGCCGGGATTATCCGTTGCCGTTTGTGCGATGGACCGAGGGACGTAACTTTACAGCGATTCTTGATCTGCTCGCCTCAGGCAGAGTTGACGTTCAGGCGTTAATCAGCAAGCAGATTCCACAGGCGCAGGCGGATCTGGCGTATCAGTCGCTGACAGGTGACAAGGATGCCCTCGGCATCATTCTCACTTATCCCGCAGAGGCCGCCGGCGTCGCCCGGACCGTGACCTTGCCGAAGCCGGTTGAAAGCACTCGGGCAGGCAGGGTGGTCATGGGTTTCATTGGAGCGGGGAATTTCACGAAGGTGACGTTGCTTCCCGCGCTGAAGGGCTGCGATGTTCGGCTACGAACGATTGCCAGTGCCGGGGGTGTGAGCGGCGTCCATGCTGGGCGAAAATTCGGATTCGAGCTGGCCACGACGGACTATCGCGAATTGTTGTCAGATCCGGAGATTAACCTGGTCGTCATTACGACACGGCATGACCTGCATGCAAAGATGACACTCGAGGCGCTCGCGGCGGGCAAGCATGTTGCGGTGGAGAAGCCGCTTTGCGTGACGTCGGAAGAGTTGAACGAAATCCGCTCGGCATACGCGACGACGGCGGGCCTGCAATTGCTCGTAGGGTTCAATCGCAGATTCTCTCCGCACGCGATCAAAATGCGACAGTTACTGGCTGCCCGATCGCAGCCGATGTGCATGAGCATGATGGTCAACGCCGGCATCATCGGGTCCGAGAGCTGGGTGAACGATCCCTCAGTCGGCGGTGGTCGCATGATCGGTGAGGGCTGTCACTGGATCGATCTGATGGTGTATCTCACTGGCTCGCGGGTCGTGCAGGTCAGCGCCACGCGCATCGGAGATTCGCCCGGCGTCACGGTGCGCGATGACAAGATGAGCGTGACAATGTCATTCGCTGACGGGTCGATCGGGACGCTGCACTATTTCGGCAATGGCCACAAATCCTACGAGAAGGAGACGATGGAAGTCTTCTGCGACGGAAAGGTACTGCGGCTGGAGAACTTCCGAATGTTGCGCGGCTATGGCTGGCCCGGTTTCGCAAGCATGAAGCTGCGGCGGCAGGACAAGGGGCACGCGGAGGAGTTTCGGCAACTGATCGGCGCCGTCGCGAGCGGTGGTCCGGCGGTAATGCCGTTTGAACAAATTGACAACGTCATGCGGGCGACTCTTGCGGCGGTGGAATCGGCGCATTCGGGGGCGAATGTGCAAATAGGGTTGGAATGACAGGCGATGTGAATGCTTCCGGGCTCACGGTGCTCGCGAAATCCCGAGGTAGGGCCCTTCATCTCGGTCGCGACAATGCCGTGTACGTATGCATTCGCCAGGCGATCTTTCGCTCCACGGATGACGGGCACAACTGGCAGTATGTTACTCGGATACCGCCGCGAGGTCTGCGAGGCCTTCTGGGCACGACCCGACTCGGGGCGCGCCTCGCGCGACATGAAATCAGAGCATGCGGCCGTCTGGGCGACGGAGGGCTGGTCGCATGCAATCGCGAAGGAGTTTTTTTCTCGAGGCCGAATGACCCATTGATGAGCCCTTCGCGCGTTCCGGTTGACAATCAGCCTCTATCGCCCCCGATGTGCATCCATGTGGGGCCGGACGATCGAGTCATCTGGGGTGAATACGATCCTCGTGACGCCCACGGAAAGCCGGTCAGAGTTTATGTCTCCGAGAATGGCGGCCGGACCTTTGAAGTTGCTTACGTCTTTGATGCCGGGACTGTCCGCCATGTCCATAATTTTCTGTTTGATCGGCGACTGGAGAAATACTGGATACTTGTCGGTGACGTTAACCATGAGCCCGGAATCGGACTTCTGGCCAAGGACTTCTCGGGCATCGAGTGGATTGGCAGGGGCGAGCAGAAATATCGCGCCGTGGAGATCTTTGATCTGGGCGATCGACTCGTTTATGGAACCGACAGTGAATTAGAGGCGAATCGCATCGTCTCCCTGGATAAGTCAACTGGAAAGGTCACGGATATCAGACCGATAGAGGGCAGTTGCATATATGCCTGTCGGTTTGGGAAGTACTACGCGATTTCGACGACGGTTGAGCCATCGCGCGTTAATTTCTCTCGTGAGGCGGCACTTTATCTATCCGTTGATTGCGATCGCTGGGAGCGAGTCTTCGCGGCTGAAAAAGACCGCTGGCATCCGGTTTTGTTTCAATTCGGTTCGATGGTGCTGCCGCGCGGGGCATGCCAATCCGACACAATCATCTTCAGCGGACAGGCCCTGCGCGGAATTGACAACCGGGTTATCACCGCCGAATGGAGCGGAAACACCTGAGATTGCACGGTAATTCGCGGTTGTAAATTGATTCAGGTTTCCAAGCGAGGCTTGGTTCATTTGCTAAGTTAGATCAGCAGGTTGGAACCCAGGCTCTGTTCATCGCGCTCTTGCGATCTATTCTGGTTTTGGGCAGCTACTCGATTCCTCGAAGTGCTCCGCCTGATTTTTTTCCGCCGCCCGGTTAGGCCCTTCCCGATCGCCCTATCGGCAATGTGACGATTGTGTCTTATGCAAGCGAATCTCCCGTTTGGAGCAAATTCGGCGCGACGTCTCGAATTTGGAAGATGCGACACGATGTGAAAATATGAAGAGAGACGCATTTTGAAATCGTCACTTCGAACATTTTCTCGCCTGGTGACACACCTGGGGGCGGGCTGGGTACTGTACCGCGGGGGTATGGCCCTTCGAAAGCGCAGCGGCGCTCTGCGGCGACGGTTCGAGACGCCCGCGTGGGATGCCATTTCGCTCCGAGAGTTGTGTCACGATGGCGTCCCTTCGGAATCTGCCGAGTACTCACGATTTCGAGCATTGAGTCCGGCGCGATTCTTCCTCCCCATCGGAGAGCCGGTTTCCTCCGATGCGCTTCGTCGGGTCGTTGGCGAAGCCGGCGTCTACCGAACAATTTCCGTGGCCGATGATTATTCGGCAGGTAAATTTCTTTACTATAGCAAGCACGTCCACGATCTCGGATGGCCCGTGAATTGGCTGAGGAACCCATCTACGGGCGGTCAACACGAGAATAAGACGCACTGGTGCGATTACCCGACGTTTTCTCCTGAGTTGGGAGACATCAAGGACGTCTGGGAGCCATCGAGATTCGCGTGCGCATACTGGCTGGTGCGTGCCTACGCGATGACAGGTGATGATAAGTATGCCGTCGCGTTTTGGGAGTTATTCGAGTCCTGGTGTCGACAGAATCCGCCCAATCGCGGGCCGAATTGGAAATGCGGCCAGGAGACGGCCATCCGTGTCTTTGGGTGGTGTTTCGCCCTTTACGGTTTCTGGCGCAGTCCGGCGACGACGCCCAGTCGTGTGGCCGCGATCGTCAAGGCCATCGCTTTTTCGGCCGAGCGCATCGAGGGGCACATCGAATACGCCATCTCTCAAAAGAACAACCACGGAATCAGCGAGGCGGTAGGGCTGCTTACCGTGGGTCTGTTATTTCCGGAGCTGAGGCATTCAGCAAGATGGCTTCGCCGGGGCCGAGAGCTCTTGGATCAGGAGGTCTTGCGCCAAGTTTACGTTGACGGTAGCTTCGTGCAGCATTCGATGAATTACCATCGGGTGATGCTGCACGATTGCCTTTGGGCCGCGCAGCTCTGCGATCTTGCGGACGAGCCGCTATCCGACGAAGTCCTGCTGCGAATTAGTCGGGCGGGCGAGTTTCTGTTTCAGATGTTGGATGTGGAAAGCGGGCATGTGCCGAATTACGGCTCGAACGACGGGGCGCTCGTCTTGCCTCTTTCATCTTGCGATTATCAGGATTTTCGCGCGACGGTGCAGGCAGCACAGTATTTCTCAACTCAACGGCGAGTCCTGGCTGACGGCCCCTGGAATGAGGCGTTGTTCTGGCTCTTCGGGTCCAAGGCGGTTGCGGGGGCTTCGTTGCAGGATCGACCGACTTCCCAGCGATTCGACGCCGGCGGCTATTACACGATTCGCGGTTCCGAAAGCTGGTGCATGGTTCGATGCCACAGCTATCACGACCGTCCGGCACATGTGGACCCATTACATGTGGACCTCTGGCATGGAGGGGTGAACATCCTCTCCGATAGCGGCACCTACAAGTATTACTGTCCGGAGTCGCCGAGTCTCGACAAGGGCTTCAAAGATATCCAGGCTCATAACTGCGTGGAAATCGGCGGCAAAGGGCCACTTGATTTGGTCTCAAGGTTTCTATGGATGCCGTGGCCATCGGGAAGATGCCTGGAATCTGGCCACGATCGATTCATTGGCGAGCATGACTCCTATGATCGCGACCCGTGGTGGGTCGTTCATCGCCGCTCCGTTCAACTGTCGGTCGGCGGCAACTGGACCATTCGCGATGATCTGGAGGGCGATGGAACGCAGCGGGTGATTCTGCGCTGGCATCTTGCCGACCTTAACTGGACTCTGAATGCCGACGATAAGAGTGTTTCGGCAATGGTTGGAGATCAGTCGGTCCGAATCGAGATCGAAGCCCCTTCCAACTGCTCGCTGAGGTTACGGCGCGGAGAGGATGAACCCGATCAAGCGGTGGGGTGGCAATCGCTCTACTATGGAGAGCGGACATCGCGCCCAACGCTGGAAATTGAGTTGAACGAGAACCTCCCTGTCGCACTGGTCACATATGTGCTCTTCCGGTTGGAGCGACCATGAAGCTCATCTACATTCATCAGCATTTCGTTACCAACGAAGGCACGACCGGGACGCGCACGTACGACGTAAGCCGCTATCTGGTTCAGATGGGGCATGAAGTCACGATCGTCTGCGGGCTCCATGATCAGAGTAATCTGAAACGAATGGCCTTTTGGCGGTTGTTCCGAACGGAGCACATTGACGGGATCAAGGTCAGGATTTGCAACGCATATTACAGCAATAAGCAGGGGGTCCCGGCCCGACTCTGGGCATTTGGTAAGTTTGCCCTTGTGGCGCTGCTGGTCACGGTACTCGAGCGCGGGGCCGATTTGATATTCGCCACCAGCACGCCGCTCACGGTCGGTATTCCCGGCAGAATTGGGGCGGCCTTCAAGCGCATTCCTTATGTGTTCGAGGTGCGAGATCTATGGCCGGAAGATCTGCTCGATGCCGGACGGTTAGGGCCTGGTCTTCAATACAAGGTGTGGGAGTGGATCGAGCAGTTCAGTTACGCGAAAGCGAAGAAGATCCTCCTGGTCTCAAAGGGCTTTCACGATCGGCTGCTTGAACGAGGAATGGCGCCCGACCGATTGCAGACAATCGTTCTCGGCGCCGACGGGAGTCTATTTCGAGATGTGGTACCCAATCGCGAGTTTTTTGAGCAACGTGGACTCCAAGACAAGAAGATTGCCATTTACACCGGCGCCCATGGCGACGCCAACGGTCTGCCGCAGATTCTCGACGCTGCCGCATTGCTGATAGATCGCCCGGACATCGCATTTGTCCTGATGGGGGAAGGAAAAATGAAGGAGGCTCTTAAGGCCGACGTTGCGGCACGAGGGCTGTCCAATGTGCACCTGTTGGACCCGGTGCCCAAGCGGGAGCTGCCGGGAATATTGGCCGCCTGCGACATGGGGCTCATGATTCTCAAGCAGATTTCTCGCCCACGCTGGGTCACGCCGAACAAGATATTCGATTATATGTTCACAGGAATTCCCAGCATCGTGAACTTCGCGGGGACGACAGCGGAGATGGTCGAGGCGGACGGGGCGGGTTTTGCCAGTAAGCCCGGCGACGCGGAAGATCTGGCGGCGAAGATTCGCCGGCTCGCGGATAATCCTGATGAGCGGGCTGCGATTGGTAAGCATGCGCGAGAAGTTGCGTATGCAAAATACGATCGACGGATGATCGCGGAGCAACTCGCCGAAGTGTTCGAGTCCTGCCTCCGCTGAGTGTCGAGACGTCTGGAAGTCATCCGACGCAAGGGCAACCCGTGGACCCCGTGCAGCAAAAAGATGACAGGAGTGCCCGATCGACGCGGCCGTATTGGGTCAACAGGCTTGCACGCCCTGATGAGCAGGGGCCGATTCTTGAATTAGTGCGCGCTGTTCATGGCGATTCCCATCTTGAGCTCGATGACGCATACTTTTGCTGGCGCTATCTGAATGACACTCCGTTTCGAGCAAGCGTCATGCTCGCGGAGCACGACGGCCGGCCCATCGGCATTCAGCCCATCGCCATTTTCGATTGGCAGTGGGGCTCGGCCGCGCTCAAGGGGGCGATGTACACGGGTGTGCTGACTCACCCGGATCATCGGCGCCGGGGCGTGTTTCGTTCATTGATTGACAGCAGTAACGAACATGCGGCCCAAGTCGGCGCGCAGTTCATTATGACGCTGCCCAACGATGCGTCGTTGCCGGGCTTTCAGAGGTTTGGCGACTGGCAGTATCCAGGTCTCATCAGCCTGATGCTGAAGGTTGTCAATCCGCGAGCCGTGATGAGGGATGCCGGTTTTCAGCCATTGGGAACGATTCTTCAGTGGGTGCCGGCGGTTGCGTTTCGTCGAAGGCGCGTAGGGGGCAGTGACGGCGGCCTGTCGTTCGAGCGAGTGGCTGACTTTCCCAAGGAGCTTGACATCGCGGCCGATCAGTTCGCCGATCACATCGGAAGTTTGCTGATCCGGCGTACGTCCGACTACCTGAACTGGCGATATGCGGCGCGCCCGGAATCGGCATATCAGCTATTCGTGGCGCGGCGGGGGAGCGATATCGCGGGCGCGGTCGTGACATCGCATGGTGTTCGAGCGCGAATCAAGGTCGGGATGATCGTGGATCTGGTGAGCCAGGCCGACGAGGCGGTCATTCGGAGCCTCATCCGCTTTGCAGAGAATGACCTCAGGCAGCGCGGCTTCGGAATCGTCACATGCCAGGCAACGAGTCCGGCTTTGCTCCGTGCGCTTCGTTTTGAGGGATTTCGAAATGGGCCGCCTTCAGTGATTCGAAAGCGATTTCACTTTGTCTACCGGCGAACGGGCGTTACCGGCCTTCCGCACGACCCATCAAGCCTGTCTAACTGGCATCTCACGTTCGGCGATTCGGATAATGCCTAAGAAATTACGCACTCCGAGGATGCCGACTTAGCCCTTTTTTCCCATTAGTGATTTCTTCTCGGCGATGACTTGCCGGAGGATCTCATTAAGGCCCGTTTTCGGCTGATAGCCGATCACGCCCTTAATGCGGTCCAGGCAGGGGATTCGGCGCATCATGTCGTCAAACGGCCTTCCATAGGCTTGTTCGTAGGAGATGTACTCCTTTGGACTCTTGCTGCCGACAAGCTCGATCACACGATCAGCAAGCTGATTGATCGTCACTTCTTCGGTCGAGCCGATGTTGTAGACTCGGCCCGGCGCTTCCGTTGAATGCATTAAATCGATGACTGCGTCGACGACGTCGCCGACGTAGCCGAAGCAGCGCGCCTGCGTACCTGTGCCGTAGATCTGGATCGGTTCGTTGCGCAGCGCACGCTCCACGAATCGTGGGATGACCATGCCGTACTGGCCGGTCTGCCGGGGCCCGACGGTGTTGAAGAATCGGACGACTACGACCGGAAGGCCAAATTGCTGGTGATAGGCGAGTCCCAGGAATTCGTCGATGGCCTTCGAGCAGGCGTAGGACCAACGAGAAAACCGAGTGGCCCCCAGCACGGTGTCGTCATCCTCGCGGAACGGCACTCTTTCACTTTTGCCATACACCTCGCTCGTGGAGGCGATCAGGACGGGCTTGCGAAACTTGTTGGCGATACTGAGGACGACTTCGCTCCCGTGGATGTTTGTCTCGATCGTGTGAACCGGCTGCTCGACAATCAATTGCACGCCCACGGCCGCGGCAAGGTGAAAGACCATATCGCACTGCTCAACGAGCATGTGCATCACCTGGCTGTTACGGACGTCATCCTGGACGAAGCGAAATCGGGGAGTCTTCATAACCGACTCAAGGTTTCGAAGGCTTCCAGTCGAGAGGTCGTCCAGCGCCGTGACCTCGTCACCCCGGGATAGGAGTCGATCCGCCAGGTGTGAACCGATGAAACCTGCGCCGCCGGTGATAAGTGCTTTCATGTATTCCTCGTCATTCCTGAACGAATACTAAATCCGGTCGGCGGGGCCTTTCCCGAGCCTCGCCAGGCCGATTCGATCAGGATGACCGGTATGGTAGCCGTCTGGGGGAATGTGCGAAACCTCGCGCAGACGCACGGTTGCGAGCGGCGGAAGACCTATCTGGGGGCGGCCGGAGGAATGAGGTGTTCATTGATCATTCTCTTGAGTTGTTCGCGCGCAATCTCACTGGTTCGCCCGGCACGTGGGTCAGCAGCGATTGACTCCAGGAGTCTTCGGGTTTCCTCCGGTCTGTGGAACGGCGTGTTCCTCGTCTTTGGCGCGACATAGAAATAGGCCAACATGAGGCGGGGCCAGTAAGGATTCTCGGGATCGTCGATGACCTGTAGCAGTTGATGCTCTGCGTCGGGTAAATCGTTCAGCATGTACTTGCAAGTGCTGAGGTAGACACGAGTGCCGACCTTTGAAGACCTTGTGGCGATGCGGAGCGCTGCCTGGAGTGGTTTGAGGGCGGCCTGATATTCCTTGGCCTGAGTCAGTTTCTGTCCACGTGATTGAAGTTGCCCGGCGTAAACCTCCGTTACCACAAGGGCCAAAAGCGGCGCAAGTGGAACCAGGACCCACGCATGGGCCGGACGAAGTTTCCACTTCATGACCAGGAGGGCGTGAATGACGGCAATCGAATAGGCGGGAGCCCACAGGTACGGCATGCGCGACATTGCAGCGACCGTCGCAATCGTTGCCAGGGCGGCTCCGAGGTACTTCGTGGGCCGCTTGATCCTCGATTCTCGCAAGCTGCGAATGAGCATGACGAGTGAAAGGGCGAGACCGAACAGCCATACCTCTGAAATGAACACTTCTCGAAAAGTCGGAAAGCCCAGGTCTCCACTCCAACCGTAGAGATTGGCCAGTGAGATGCGGATGAAACGAAGATCGAGCACAACATGGCTGAGTATTGATATCCCTGCGACCAGATAGAGAATTGGATTTTTGACACGCCCAAAGGCGAGCAGGGCAAAGGCGCAAAGTGTCACTGTAGTGATCAGCCAGGGCTGATTCGTCACGGAATGAGTTGAGAACCTGCTCGGGGCCAGGAGCAACAGCATCCACTCGGAAAGATCGATCAAGTGGGCGAACAGGACCATCAGGCCGATCCACATAAGGCCCAGAAAGCGGCCCGGTGGACGAGACTTGGGGCCCGCCGCAAGGGTCAGACCGACGAGTGTATGACCGATCGTCGCCATCCGCTGATTCTCATTTTCAGTACTGCAAAGTGCGATTCCCTATGCGCGGCAGTCCCGCGTGTGCTGTCCGTTCGTGGTGATATTGTCGGATCTCTGACCGCGTCATTCGAACCTCACATGATACCGGTAGCCCAATCCGGGGTCAGGCTTCGGGAGTGCAAGGCTGCTGCCTGATCACGCCGAACTGCCCCCCGATGAAGTCCTTACCTTGGAAAGCGGCCCCCAATCTCCTCCAAGAGGTCTTAATCGCGCCATCTGGCTGACCCATGTCGGGCGTCAAATCTTCGGCATGGCGGGCTGACTTTCAGGAACCTAGCCGGAATCTAAATGCTTAGCGAGAGGCCATTTATCAGGTCGATATAGTCGTATGCCGGTCTCGGTTTCTTGATGCTCGTTGGGCATTCATGCGGCTGGCGTGCGTAGAATCAGCAGGAGCGCCTCGTCGCCCAGGGGAGATGGTCCATTGTCAACCGAGGATGCCGGAATGCCCGCCCAGCTCGGGCACGACGAGATCGCGGCCGTCGAAATGCTGGCCCAAAGCAGGAAGCGAATTACGGAAGAACTCGCGAAGTCCATCGTGGGTCAGGAGGAGGTTCTTGAGCAGTTGCTCATTTGCCTTTTCTCGAGGGGCCACTGCATTCTTGAGGGCGTGCCCGGTCTCGCTAAGACTCGGGCCATCCGCGCCGTGGCCCAGACGCTGAGTCTCTCGTTCAATCGAATTCAGTTCACGCCGGACCTGATGCCCAGCGACATCACGGGCACCGAGATCATCGAGGAAAACAAGGCGACCGGCGTTCGGCAACTTCGTTTTGTCAACGGTCCGATCTTCGCCAACGTCATCCTTGCGGATGAGATTAATCGTACGCCTCCCAAGACGCAGGCGGCGCTGCTTGAGGCGATGCAGGAATACCAGGTGACGGCCGCAGGCTTTGCGCATCGCCTGCCTCAGCCATTCTTCGTGCTTGCGACGCAGAACCCTATCGAGCAGGAGGGCACCTATTCATTGCCCGAGGCTCAGCTCGACCGTTTCATGTTCAAAATCCTTGTGGGCTATCCGAGCGAAGAGGAGGAGCTTCGGATCATCAGCCTCACGACCTCAGGCGGCGAGACTCCGCTGCAGCGGATTTTCAACAGTGACGACATTCTGTCTATTCAGGATATTGTCCGTCGCGTGCCCTGCGGGGACCATGTCATGCGTTACGCGATGCGCCTTGCACGCAGCTCGCGTCCACAGGAGCCCGGCACACCGCAGTTCATTCGGGACTATGTAAGCTGGGGCGCCGGTCCGCGTGCGTCGCAGTACCTGGTCATTGCGGCCAAGGCCCGCGCCATCCTCCACGGACGATTTCACGTCACGGTTGAAGACATCACGTCCGTGGCATATCCGGTGCTGCGACATCGGCTTGTCACCAACTTCAACGCCGAGGCCGACGCGGTCGCGACGGACGACCTCGTGGCTCGACTGATCAGTGAAACACCGAAGGATTCAACCCCGGCGCTGGACGCGGTGGGAGCTGATCGTGTCTTGAATCGATCGTGATGATGGGGGAGGACTCGCCGCGTGGTACAGTCGACCGAGAGCTTTCGAAGGTATCTCGATCCGCAGGTATTGGCCCGAATCGGTGGGCTTGATCTGCGTGCGAGATTGCTTGTCCGCGGATTTCTGAGCGGGATGCATCGTTCTCCTTCCCACGGCTTTTCGGTTGAGTTCGCCGAACATCGAAAATATGCCCAGGGGGACGATCTGCGATTCCTCGACTGGAAGGTCTACGGCCGGACCGACAAACATTACATTAAAGAGTACGAGATGGAGTCGAATCTTCAGCTCCTACTGGCCGTCGACTGCTCGGAATCCATGGGCTACCGTTCGGCGGACTCTGCCTGGTCGAAGTTCGATTACGCGACAACGCTCGCGGCTTCCATCTCGTACCTTGCCTTGCGACAAGCGGACTCGGTGTCTCTGGCGACGTTTGATTCCAAGACTCACCGGACCAGTCGCGGGTCAAACAATCCGGCCAAGTGGAAGTCCATCGTTCACGAGCTGGCGGCGGCTACGACCGTCGGTCGAACTTCGTTTCGCCATGCGCTGGATGAATTGGCTGAGAGCACGCATGAGCGGCATCTCATTGTGATCATCAGCGACTTCCTGGGACCGATGGAGGAGATTGCGGCCGGCCTCAAGCACATGCGTTACCGCCGACACGAGCCGCTTGTCATGCAGGTGCTCGATCGCGCAGAGATGACTTTCCCTTTCAAGACACCGACACGTCTGGTCGGCCTCGAGGAGAAGGACATCATGCGAGTCGAGCCTCGAGTCATGCGCGAAGCGTACCTGACCGCTTTGCGCTCATTCATGACGGAGCTGCGCCGGCGATGTCACGACCAGCAGGCGGACTATGCCGCGTTCGATACGAGTAATCCCGTCGGTGGTGCACTGGGAACATACCTCGCGGCGAGGGCCTCACGGGTTCGGCGATAGTGCGCTGTGCCAAGGCGCGTTGACGGTGAATGGCGGTAAGCGCGCAAGCGATTGCCGCGTAGAATGGGAGCGAGTGTGTCGTTTGTTCACACAGGATTGATGATTACGGCCGCGGGACTGGCTGGAGTCCCGCTCCTGATCCACCTTCTCAGTCGCCGCGCCTATCGCACCGAGCCCTGGGCTGCCATGCAGTTTCTGGCCGCGGCTCAGACCGTCACTCGCCGTCGGCTGCGAATCGAGCAATGGCTGCTATTGGCCCTTCGGATCCTCACAGTTCTCCTGGTGGGTCTGGCGCTGAGCCGGCCCTTTCTCGCCTCGTCATCCGTCATCGGGGCGCTCGGTCATGCCGCCGAGTCCAAAGTCATTGTGCTGGACGACAGTCTTTCCATGCGGGCCCGACGAGACGACGGGGCCTCTTCGTTTGAGGCTGGATTGGGAGTGGCGCGACAAATCGTCGATTCGTCGGATGCGCGGGATGCGATCGGCTTGGTCCTGGCGTCCGCTCCCGCGAGAAGCGTGATTCAGCGCTGCACGCGCGATCATCAGGCGGTGCGGTCGGCCCTGGATGCGCTGCAATGCTCCCTCAGGATGAACGACTTAGGCGGCGCGTTGGAGAGCGCCGCTGCAAATCTCGATACGGGAGACGATGCGTCAGGATCGCGAAATTGTTACGTGATTACCGACATGACCGCCGGCGCGTTCGCGCACGGGGGTCTGGCGGAGGCCGCATCATCGGCTTCGATCGCGAAGGTCAGCGAGTCCGTCGATCGGCTGATCATCCTGGATGTCGGGCCGAAAGCTCGGCGAAATCTCTCGATTAAGAGGCTTAATCGGATCAGCCAGGTCATTGGCTCAAAGCGTCCTGCCACCTATTCCCTGGAGCTCGCCAACGAGTCTGATGAGGTCGTCAATTCCCTGACGGTTTCGATCGGGCTGGATGGCGTCACAACGAGAAAACTTCAGCTCGAGCAGATCGGACCCTGGCAGACTGTGGTGGAGGAGTTTGAGCTGACGCTGAGTGTACCCGGACCGCACAGGATCGTCGCAAGAATAGAGAATGCCGACGATGGCCTGCCCGAGGATGATGTTCGCTTTCTCGCGGTGGATGTCGTCAATGAGATGCGCGTTCTGTGCGTGCAGGATGTCCCGACTTCCAATGCAGAGGCGGAGCCGTTGTTCTATGTCCGGGCGGCCTTGGGTGGTTCCGATTCGGTCGACGATCGAGATCGGGTTTGGATTCGTACATGCTCTTCGCACGGCCTCGCGTCGGAGGTGCTGTCGAATTACGAGGTTGTGATTCTCGGTGACCTGCCACGCATCAGCGTCGAGACGGGCCGGAGATTTCAGCAATTCGTGGTGGCCGGCGGTGGATTAATCGTTGTCCTGGCCGAGAGGGCGGCGCCGGAGGGTTACTCGGTTCATCGCGATGGCGATGCCTCATGGCTGCCCGTGCAGCCGGGCGCCGTCGTGAGAGCGGCCAATCCCGCCCAGGCTCTGGGATATCAACTGGCCGATCCTCACAATTTCGCGCTGCGAGATTTTGGCGACAACCCGGTGGGGGGTCTTCAGCGCGCTAACGTCACTGCGTACCGGGAGGCGCAAATAGCGGGCAAACCCGGTTTGCAGACGCTGATTGCTTTTTCCGATGGTGCGCCGGCGCTGGTACAGCAGCGTGTCGGCCGAGGTGTGGTACTATGCTGGCTCACCAGCATCGATATGTCATGGACAAACCTCCCCGGGAAACCGGATTTTGTGCCGCTGATGCTCAATCTCGCCCACCTCGCGGCGTCGGGTGCATCCCGAGAAGTGAACACGATGATTGGGAGAAACGTCATCTGGACTTTTCCCATGGAGTCGGCGGGCGAGCAGTTTCCGGTTGTCACGCCGGGCAGCCACACGCATCAATCCGGATTGCTTGCCGACGAGGGCTTCGCAATCTTGACCGTTGAGAAAGTGGACGAGTCCGGCTTCTACAGCGCTGGTGCGGGTGTACTGCGTCGATTGGCGGCCGTGAACAGCGATACGGGTGACAGCGACTTGTCACGGGCCTCGATCGAGCAGGTTCGGCGAGCTCTCGGCGCCAACGTCGAAATCGTGACGGAAGCCGGTATTACGTCGGCGATCCGCCGGGCCGCGCCGCCAAAAGAATTCGCCCAAATCATGATGATCTGTCTGCTTGCAGTGGTCGTCGTTGAGACCATTGTCGGAACGGTACTTGGCGGCGTGCGATGAACGAAGTAATTCACTGGTTGCTGGGTCTCGATCAAATCAGGTTCGACGACTCCGCGCCGATTTCGTTTCGCTTCGGAACGCCTCCTGCGCCGTGGATCATGCTTTTCGGTGCGCTGATTACCTCGGTTGTTGTAGCGATGTCTTATCGTCGCTATGAGCTGCCCGTTCATCTACGATGGCTCCTGGGACTACTGCGATTTGGCATCATCATGAGTGTCCTTTTCGTCTGCGGGCAGCCGCTTCTCGTATTGAGCCGGGTACGCACCGAGCCCAGCTTTGTGGGCATCCTCATCGATGATTCCGCAAGCATGTCGAACTCGGACCGGCTTAGATCGCAGGTCGGCCACGTCGATGGCGTTAACCGGTGGACCGCAGCGGTGGAAGCGCTCGCGTCAGAGGGTGGGCTTATGCAAAGGCTCGTCCAACGACATCAACTGGGCCTCTGGGGCTTTGGACGATCCGCTACCTCACTTGGTCTCGGGATTGAAGAACCGGAAATGTCAAAAGTCGCCGAAATGCTGGACGGTATCTCGCCCGAGCAGGATCAAACGAATATACCGCGAGCCGTCCGGCAGGTGCTTCACGAATCTCAGGGACGCCGCGGCGCAGGCCTCATTCTCATCAGCGACGGTTCGCAGACTGAGCAGGACGACCTCGAACCGATCATTTCGCTGGCCCGTTCTAATTCCCTTCCGATCCACGTCCTTGCCGCCGGCTCGCCCGAACCTCGACGCGATCTGGCGATCACTTCACTTTGGGCCCCGGAAGAAGTTTTCCTGCGAGATACCGTCTCCGTTCATTACGAAGGCTCGGCGAAGGCAGTCACGCAGCCCGTGGAATTAATGATTGAACTTCGCGATGAGGGAGATGGTGAACTTCTCGTTTCGCAGACGCAGCATCTTCCCGTGGGCGAGGCCGAGTTTGCGGGTGAACTGCAGTTCGCGCCGGGCGTAAAGGGTCGTAGAGGCCTGGTCGTTCGAGTGGTTCCGCTGCCGGATGAGGAGATCATCGAAAACAACGAGGCACGAACCGGCATCAATGCCCACGACGAGAAGATCGGTGTTCTTTATGTCGAAAAACAGCCGCGGTTCGAGTACCGGTATCTCAAGAATCTGATCCTTCGCGAACAGAATATCGAGAGCAGTTGCCTTCTCCTCGATGCATCGCCGGGCTTCCCGCCGGAGGGGACCCGGCCGATTCGGCGTTTTCCGGACAGCATCGAGAAGCTTGGGCAATACGACGTGATTATCCTCGGGGACGTTGATCTGCGGGCGAATTGGATTGCGCCGGCACAATTAACGATGCTGGCGGACTATGTCTCCGTGCAGGGAGCGGGCATAGCGTTCCTCGCAGGGGAGCATTTTATGCCCGCCGCGTTGGAGCGCACGCCCTTGGAGAAGATCCTGCCGGTCGTGATTGAACGGGGGCGATCGTCAACCAGTTCAAGCACGTTGACCGCGGACTATCTGCCGGAACTGACGACGGACGGTCGAGCGAATCCGATCTTTCGCCTGGAGCGTGAGGCCGAAGCGAACGAACAGACGTTCCGAGGCATGCCGGGCTTCTACTGGTTTGCCAAGGTCGCCCGCGCGCAGTTCGGCGCCACGGTTCTCGCTGTTCACCCGACTGCATCAACGCAGGCAGGTCCCTTGCCATTGGCCGTCTTGGGTCGATACGGGGCGGGGAGGACCTTCTTCCTTGGCACGGACGAACTATGGCGATGGCGACAGTACTCCGGAGATACCTACTACGAGAGTATCTGGCTGCAGATCATTCACACGCTTGCCCGTGGTCGAAAGCTCGGTACCGCGACGCCCTGGCAGCTCCAAACGGATCGTCGACGTTACGAGTTGGGTCAGGAAGTGAGGATTTCTCTGGCGTGCACTGAGTCCGGCCCGTCGGCCCAGGGAGCGGATCTGGAAGTGTGGGTTAAGGACGCCCATGGAGCGCCGGAGGCTCGCGTGCAGCTTCGGCCCGTCGAAGGATCCGATCGAGTATGGGAAGGCCGATTCGTGCCAACCTCGGAGGGCAGCCTGTTCCTCACGATGAGTGTTCCGGGTCACACTTTTCAACCGAGCGTGCTGAGTCGCTCCATTGTCGTCGAGCGACTGAACCCCGAGATGTCCCGTCGAGAGGCTAATCACGAGTATCTGCAACGCATCGCCGCCGGGACCGGCGGAGTATTTCGTCGACTCAGCGACGGCTACCTGGACCTGGCCGATATCATTCCCGACCGAAGTGTTCAGATTGCGGACGACATTGAGGAGCCGATCTGGGATTCTCGATTAATGTTCGCGCTCCTGATGATCATGTTGACCTCCGAATGGGCCATACGCCGATGGAAGGGGGTCGCATGAGACGGGAGCCGGACATTGCTGATGCTCCAAAATCGGCGGCACAGACCCTTCGGGCGATCAAGGGTCTGCGTCTGCGTCTGCGAGTTTTTCTCTCCGTAGATGCGATGGGCCGTCTGCTGACTGCGACCATTGCGATCGGTTTGCTCATCGCAATTCTGGACTGGCTCGTGCGGTTTCCCGATTTCGTCCGGCTGTGCATCCTGTTGCTGGGCGCCGGGATCGCGGCCGTATGGGCATGCCGGAAGATTGCCCGGCCATTGCTCCAGCCGATTCCGCTCGATCAACTCGCTCTCGGGCTGAAAGGATTGCCCGCTGGAATGCGCGATGAGTTGGCCAGCGCCGTCTCGTATCTTCGCGGGGCAGGGGACGGCTCAGCGGAACTGTGGCGGCGCGTCTTCGAACAAGTCGGCGGGGCGGCGGAGCTGCTTCAGCGAAGCCGGCTTCTGAGTCATCGTGGACTCATTCGGACTTCCGCTGCGCTGGCGGCGAGTATCCTTCCAGTTGCGGCTTTCGTCTGGATTGACCCCGGCGCGGCCGCTATCGGCGTCGCGCGGGTGTTTCACCCCTTGGGAGGCGACGAGTGGCCGCGAAGCCGGCAAATCGAGCCCTTGACCGCGGATGCCGTCGTCGCGGTTGGCGAATCGTTCACAGCCCAGATGCGCCTTACCCGGGGAGACAAACCGAATGTGCGAGCCTATCTCCACTGGGCACTTGGCAATGAAAAAAAGCAGCGCACGCTCATGCGGCGCGATCCGGACGGCATCTATCGACTGGCCTTGGATAACCTGCGCCTGCCGGTTCGATACTACTTCGTCGCCGGCGACGACGATACCTCTGAGCACGCAAGCCTGATTCGCGTCGTCCAGCGACCCGAGATTGAGTCGATCACCATGGACGCCTCGCCGCCCGATTATGCCCGCCATCTGCCTGCTCTTCGCGACTCACTGGACGACCGCGTGGCAGAGGTTCTTGAGGGCAGTCTGGTTGCAATCACGGTTCGTCCCAGCAAGCAACCGGCGACCGATGCTGAGTCAACGATTCGTACTCTTAATGACGCGGGCGAATCGAGCGAATGGCCGTTGGTTCAATCCGCCGACGGGCGACTCCGAGTTGAATTTGAGGCGCGGGAACCGCTGCGATTCGACGTTTCACTCATTGACCGCAACGGGCTGCGATCCCGCGGTGGTGAGATGTATCAATTGATCGTCAGGCCGGACGAGTCCCCGTTGGTCTCGATTGTGCAACCGGAAAGCGTCATCGAGGTCACCGCCGACGCCGTCATCGCGATGCGCATCAAGGCGTCCGACGATGTTGGCCTGCAGTCGCTAACCTTGTTTGCTTCCAGGAACAATGCCCCGCCCACCCTCGTTGCCGAGCTCATTGGCGATGCGTCCGGACAGATCGCTCAGCCGCGTGAGCTGACAGCGGAGCATGACCTGTCGCTTAGAGCGCTGAGCGCGACCATCGACGACACCATCGAGTATTACGCCGAGGCTCGCGATGCATATCTCCACGACGGACGGATGCACGATCCTGTCCGATCCCCGGTTGGACGCATTCGTGTCGTATCGTCGGCCCGGATCGGCGAGAAGCTTCGGCTCGATCTACTGAGCGTTCGCGAACAGCTTCGCAGACTCATGACCAGCACTCAGGGCTCCATGAAGCGTACCGCGGCGCTGGAGGTTGGGCCCGCGGCCGATGTACCGCTCTCGGACTCTCAAAAGGCCGATGCGCGACAGTTGGCATCCGACCTGGACCGACTCGGCGCAGCCTCCCAGGCATCTGCGGAAACGCTGGCTCTTATCTATCAGGAAGCACTGCGCAACAGCGAAAGCCAGTCGAGTACGGCTCAGCAGGCCCGTCGCCTGGCCGGCAGATTGATGAGAGAGTCTCTTCCTTCCGCGCGACAGGCGCAGGAGGCCGCTTTTAAGGCGGCGGAGTCTTCAGGGACCTCAGCGCAACTCGCGGGGCTTCGTGCTGCTTCCGCCGCCCAGCAGGACTTCGTCGAATCGCTCCGTTCCGTTCTCTCGGAGATGGAGCGATGGAATCAGTACGACGACCTCGTCCGGCAGTTGCGTGACGTACTCGATCGCCAGGAGTCGCTCGAACGGGAATTCGCGTCAAGCGCCGCTCCATCCGCTGAATCGGGTGAGTCGGCAGAGACTGATGAGGAGCAGCGGCGTGTCGGGGCCGCGCTTTCTCAATCGCTATTGCGATCCGACGCGGCTGATCTTCTTGTCGCGATGGACGCCTTTGCTCAGAAAAAGGAGACCGCTGATCGCCTCGCCGCAGAATCGGTGCGGGCTGCCTTGGTCGTGGCAAGTCAGGAGGGTGTGCTCGAACGAATGGACGAGGCCGTCGGCGCGGGACAGGCCGGCCAATTCGCCAGAGCTGTTGAGCACCAGCGAAATGCCGCGGCTGGGCTTCGAGCCATGCTTTCCGCGCTCGATTCAAAGCCGGACCGCGAGCTCGCGGAACTTTCGCGAGACTTGAAGAATATCCTCGCCCGGCTCGATCGAATCATCGCAAGTCAACAAGCCCTGATCGATCGGACCCGAGCCGCGGCCGAGGAGGCCGATCCGACCGAGGAGTATGAGGCGCTCGCGGATCGGCAGTACAGCCTGCAGACTACAGCCGGCAGCTTGCAGAATCTGCTCAAGGCCGAGCAGCCGGATGCCCGATCGGTGGGCGAGCACGTCCGGCGAGGTAAAAGGGAAATGGGCGCGGCCTCACTTCGCCTGGAATCGCTGTCCGGCGAGGAGGCGGGCGTGCATCAACTGGCCGCCAAGGATGCGCTTGAGGCGGCGAAGGATGAACTGCTGCGCATTGAGAATCGCGTGGATGAGGAGATTGGCCAGCGATCCCTGGATGCGATGATCGAAGCGTTGCGTGAAGTTCGCGCCAAAGAGCAGGCGATCCGCGCCGAGACCTCCGACATCGCCGCGCGCGCGAACACCGACGGCGATCTGGCCCGGCCCGACATGTTCAGGCTCGCCCGACTTGGAAAGCTCCAGCTTGAGCTTGCTGAGCCGATTCGGCCTCTGGTTGAGAAGCTCGGGGAGAACGTAGTCTATTCGCATGTCCTGACAGGAGTCGTCGGGCGTGTCGAAAAAGCGGCATCGCTCTTGTCGGGTCACCAGGTACATGCATCCTTGCTCGAGGAAGACCGGATCATCCGCGATCTGGGTTGGCTGATCGATTCCGTTGATGAAAATGAACGGGCGAACGATCCTACGTTTGTCCAGGATTCTGTCGACGCCGGCGGCGGCGCGGCAGGCCAACCGACCGCAAGCAAGCCGGTGCCGAAGCTCGCGGAGTTGAAAGTCCTGCGCGCCATGCAGGCTGATGTAAAGGAGCGTACAGCCACTTTGGCAAAGGAACTACCGGAAGCTGACCGGCGAGCGGAGCCGCAAGTTCGGCAGATCGAATTGCTCGGGGCGGCGCAATCGGAGATTCGGGGGCTCGCCGCGCAAATGATCGCCGATGCCGAGAAGGAGGCCGAGAGCAAATGACAGCCGCTACCCTCATGCTTGTTTTTCTGATTGCACCGCTTCGGGCTGATCAGCAGTCCACTACAGCCCCGCAGCCTGGTCCGACGCTACCGACGACTCGTCCGTCGGACGTCGTGGACCCGGAACTGGTGCGACGGCTTTTGGGTGGGCAGTCCACCTCGGTTGACACGGTAGACCAGACCCTCGCAAAGCTCGATCGGGCGACCGATTTACTCACTCGACAACACGATGCCGGAGCAAGAACTCAGGAGGCTCAGCAAGAGGTGATCGCTGGTCTTGACAAGCTGATAGAAGAGGCGCGAAAGAGTCGCGCAGCGTCGCGCGGTGGGAATAAGTCGAAGCGCCGGCGCGAAGAGCGGTCCGGACAGCGTCAATCCTCGTCGCGCCGCGCCTCAGGCTCAGCAGCGCCGCACCCGACAGGGGAGGGTGAGGGCGGCAAGCCAGCACAGGGTCCGGATGCCGACAAAAAAAAGCAGGGCCGCTCGGTTCAGGGAGAGTTGACGCGGGGATGGGGCTTCCTTCCGCAGCGTGATCGCGAAGAGATCGCCCAGGGCTTCGACGAGCAATTCATGGAGAAATACCGGGAAGAGATAAAGCAGTATTATCGCACGCTCGCCGAGCAGGCGCGGATGGCGCATGAAAATGACTGACGAGTTTCAATCAGATAAGTCGTCCCGCACCGTGCGGATGGGCGTAGGCGCGTTGACGCTCCTGATACTTATCTCTGCGCCGGTGGCCGCTCAGTCAGCGGATTCGCCTGCGCCGACGCGGCAGATGACGCGCATTTCCGACGACGGCGCTTCCTCGTCGCAGATGCAGGAGTCCATCCATCGCGGGTTGGAATGGCTTGCCCGTCGACAGGAGAAGGATGGCTCTTTCGGGTCGGATTCGCAGTACGGTCGTCACGTTGGCATCACGGCGCTGGCGTGCCTGGCCTTCATGAGTGAGGGCAGCGTCCCCGGCCGCGGTCGATACGCCGGGAACATCGATGCGGGACTCAAATTCATTCTCGACTCCGCTTCTGAGCAGTCCGGCCTCGTTGCTGCCGAGACTTCCTATGGGCCGATGTACGGTCACGGCTTCGCCACGCTTTTCCTCGGAGAGGTCTACGGTATGTCCAACCGCCCCGACCTGCGCGAGAAGCTTCAAAAGGCGGTCTCTCTCATCGTGCGAACGCAGAATGATCAAGGCGGCTGGCGATACCACCCGGTCAAGGCCGATGCCGATCTTTCCGTCACCATCTGCCAGATCATGGCCCTGCGCTCGGCGCGCAATGCCGGCATCGCCGTGCCAAAGAGCACGATCGACCGCGCCATCAAATATGTTCAGGACAGCCAGAACCCCGACGGCGGCTTTCGTTACATGCTAGATTCGGCAGGCTCGATGTTCGCCCGATCGGCAGCGGGGGTTGCGGCGCTTTTTTACGCCGGCATCTACGATGACGAATCCATCCGCACCGGATTGGCTTATCTGGAGAAGTTCACGCCCGGAAAAGCGCAGGAGCAAACGCACTACTTCTACGGTCACTACTACGCTGCCCAGGCGATGTATCTCGCCGGCGGCAAGACCTGGAAAAGGTGGTGGCCAGCCATTCGCGATGAGCTCATTGAGAAGCAAACCGATGAAGGCTACTGGCACGGACAGACCGGCAGCGAATACGGAACCGCCATGGCGCTCATCATCCTTCAAATACCCAAGCAGACGCTGCCGATCTTCCAGAAGTGAGGCCTTCACGGTGCAATCAACATGATGATGACGACGTACCTTCTATCACTCCTATTGGCTACGGGATCGGTTGGACAGACCAAGCTGGCCGCCGTGGTACAGTCCATCAATGGAACAGTCTACCAGGCCGATGTCGCTTCCATCGCTGCGCCGGACTCACTGTTGTGCCATGGCAAGGACGGGACCGATTCGAAGGTCGCCTGGGAAGACGTCGATGTTGTACGGTTCGATAATCCGCCCGCTTCGAAGGCCGTCGGTGCCTGGGCGGTGTCGCTGCATGCCGGAGATCGCCTGTTTGGAAAGATCGTCGGAGGCAACTCAAAGCAGCTACAACTGAAGCACGCCATATTGGGCGAGTTGGAGATTGCGCTTACGGAGATATCCCGCGTCCAGCGGGTCGCAGCAGCCGTGACTACCGAACCCATGGCCGGCGAAGAGGACCTGCTTCAATTGACAAACGGCGACTTCCTCCGTGGAGCCGTTGCAGGCTGCGCGAGTTCCGGCGTCACTTTTTTTGACGGCAAGAGAGATCGGGAGTTTCGCTGGGCCGACATCGCGGGCCTGCAACTGGCCGCTCTCACTCGTCGGCCAGGCTCGGGCCTTCAGTGGATCGTCACGCTAACCGACGGGACATCGCTGGTGGGGACGGCATTTCGGATTGAGAGTGGTTCCTTATCAATCAAGACTGTGTTGGACCGGAAAATGTCCGCTCCCATCGATCAGTTGGTTTCGATCGAGCCAATCGGCGGGCGGCGAACCTGGCTCAGCATGATGGAGCCCGCGGAGTACAAGACCACGCCTTACTTTGACATTCGCTGGGGCTTCGAGCGAGATCGCAATGTCGTCGGCGGTCCGTTGTGCGTCGCGGGCGAGACATACGCCCGGGGAATTGGTCTGCACTCGGCGTGCCGAATTTCCTACGCACTCGACAAACGGTTTCGACAATTTCGCGCGGCCGTTGCCTTGGATGACACCGCCGGCCCGCTTGGCGATGCCGATGTCCGCATCTTGATTGATGGTCGGCTACTTGTGGAGCTGGAACACGTCAGGAAAAATGAGGCCCTCAGACTCGTCGATGTGGACGTGAGCGGCGGCGAGACGCTGACGATCGAGATTGGTTTCGGCGACCGCGGCGATGTACAGGATCGCGTGAATCTGCTCAACGCGGCGCTGATTGGGAAGTAGCATCCGGTTTGGACATGTTGCTGAGGTAGTTCAAGACATCTGTCCCCGCTCTTCTCCATTTCTCGTCTTCGGGCGAGGACGCGAGTTGCTCGGCAGCCGTTCGAGCGATCTCAAGCTTTCCCGCGAATAGCGCCGCCCGCGTCAGAAGGTATACTCCCACCGTGGATGCCTTGACGTCTCTCGGCAGATCACCGACCGCCAGCATGACCGCCCGGCTTTCGTCGCTCCGGGGCTGCGAACGGCTTAGCGCAGCATCCGACGACCCGAGAATTGTCATGAGGTTGTCAAACCCAACATCTTCTATTTCCACAAGGATATATGCCCACCTGACAAGTTCGAAACAAGGACTATCCCGTGAGACGAGTCCCGCCATCATCGTTGTATGGGACGAATCTCCACGTATCGCGTGCGACCAAGTCAGCCATGCCCTGACTTGGTCATCCTGTCCGAGGATCCAAGAGGTGATTCCTGACTGCATACGCCAGAAGTCGACCATTTCCAGGTACTTTTTCTGACGTTGAAGGGCAAGGCTGAGTCCGGTCATGGCCGAAAGGTAACGAGGTCGCCGGTTAAGCACAGCCAGATAGTCGCGTTCAGCCTCCGCACCGCGATCAAGCGAGTTTAACAATGCCGCTCGGTTCATCAACAGATTAATACTGCGCGGCCGGTCAGCAATCAGGGCATCGTACGCTTTCAAAGCTCGTTCGGCTTCACCCAGTTGTGCCAGTGTCGCGGCATGGTTCATCTTCGCCGGCACATCGGACGGATACACTCGCAAAAGCCGTTCGAGTACGCCCTTCGCGGCCTCAAGCTGCCCGTTGCCAATGAAGATCGCGGACACCTCAAACATCGCCTCCCGATCGATCGGGTTTAGCTTCAATGCCTTCTCCCACTCGACGAGAGCCAATGAGTCTTCACCTTGCGATTTGTATAATCGCGCCAATGCAACGTGCGCAGGAAAATAATCGGGATGCCTCGTGACGATGGTGCGAAACGTCTCATGGGCCTCGGGCAATGCGTCGGATTCTTCAAGCACCTGCCCAAGCCGGTATCGCGTCAGCACATGTTCGGGCATGCGTTTGACGGCGATTTCGAGTTCCTCCCGTGCCTTTTCGTATTCGCCCTTGAGCCGATAGGCATTTCCCGCCGCCGCAGCCAGTGGTCCGCTCTCCGGCCAGAGTTTTCGAGCCGTCTCTACCACACGAACTGCCCCGTCCGGATCGCCCTCGAAGTTGAAGGCCTTTGCCAACTCCGCATAAGCAAGCTCGGAATCGGGGTACACGTGAACGACGCGGCTGTCGCGGCTCACCGAGCTTCTCCAAGTTGATGTGAGCAGCCACGAATACGACATCCACGCCGCCAGCACAAGAACGAGCGGTAACCCGACCAGAAGGTCGGCGCGGCCCCGCGTAAATCGCTGCGAGAGTTCATCCAGCGCAGTAACAGCCGTCGCCGCCACGGCCAGGTGCAAGCCGATGATCGGCAGATACATGTACCGGTCAGCGGAAAGAAAGTTCCTCGCCGCGCTCGCTGCAAGCAGGGGAGTCAGCAAGATGCCAAATAGCACGATCCCGACATACGCAGCGGGCAAACGTTTTCTTGCGACCCAGGCCAGCGTCACGAGCAGGGCGATTTCGACGATCGCCGTCAGCGGTGGCGGTGAGCCGATCGTCATGTCAGCCGGCGGCGGCGACCATGCGGCCAGCCGACTCGGCCAGATGTAGTTTTCCAGGTAGTACCGTGTCGCGAGAAGCAAGCGTATCGGCATCGGTGCTACGTCTTGGGCCTGCATTCCTTCGAGGAAGCCCGCTTCCTCGGTGGCCTGCAAAGCGAGGTAGCTTCCGCCGATTGCCAACAGAATTAACACCACATAGATCGCGATCTTTCTTCGAGATAATCGGCCGCCTTGTACATAATCGCACCACGCGGCTGCGATCGGCACCGTCGGCACGACTTTCGAGAGAATCGCGGCGATCCACGTCAGGATCGCTGCTGCGTCGGTTCCCAATCGCGATTTCGCCGGACCGATGCAAAGGCACAACGTCGCCAGCGAAAATGTCGTCGCTAGCAGGATCATCCGACCGCTGACCCAGGCAACAGGCTCCACCGCAAACGGGTGGCAGGCGAACATGAGCCCGACAAGAAGCCCCACGCGTCGGCACTGCGCAAGGCGCGTGGCCAACAGATAGGCCAGGACCGCGTTGAGCGCATGAAGAGCGATGTTCGTCACGTGAAACGGGCGAGCGCTGACCGGGAACCGCTCCGTCGGTGTCGGCTCGGCGCGTGCATAGTCCAACTGAAGCGTCACCATCGGGAGTGGTTGATACAGGTCGCCGTGAAAAGTCGTAAACAACTCGCCGGCATGAGCAAGCGACGGATGATTGACGAGAAAATGCTCCGTGACCAATCGCTGGTCGTCGCCGCTGAGAAACGCGCCGTGGCGAGTCGGCCATCCAAAGGCCAGCGCAATCGCAGCGATGATGAGCGGACAGCAGAGCCATTGCCAACGGCGCGCCGGCGTCGCATCTTCGCCCTCTATCCTCTCCGGCGAGGGCTGCATATCATCAAGGTCAGGAGCAATCAGCATCCATGAATCTTACGCGGCGGATACTCAACACGCGACACGGCCCCCTCGAATTCGGCGGGCGGTGTCTCGTCATGGGTATCCTGAACGTGACGCCGGACAGCTTCAGCGACGGCGGAGAGTTTCTCGAAACCGAGGCCGCGATCATGCACGGCCGCAGGCTGCTTTCCGAGGGCGCCGACATCCTCGATATCGGCGCCGAATCCACAAGGCCCGGCTCGGAGGGAGAGGATGACGAGGTTCAGATCGACCGGGTCGTCGGGGTTATCAAGGGTCTTCGAACGGCCGGCGTTCGTCAGCCAATCTCCATTGACACGCGCTCGGCGTCCGTCGCCGCCGCGGCGCTTGATGTCGGGGCCGACATGCTCAACGACGTGTCCGGCATTCGGCACGATCCGCAGATGCCGGATCTGCTGAGGCGGTCCGGTGTGCCATTTGTTGTCATGCACATGCAGGGAACTCCGGCGACGATGCAGCGGTCTCCACATTACACCGATATCGTTGCAGAGGTCGCCGCATTTTTCTCGGAGACCGCCGATCGGCTTGCTCGCGCCGGCGTCGATTGTTCCAACATGTTGATCGACCCGGGAATCGGCTTTGGCAAGACCACTGAGCACAACTTGTCGCTGCTCAGTTCATTATCAAGGCTGGCCGGGCCTTGGCCGCTTCTCGTTGGAGTCTCGCGCAAGCGATTCATCAGTGAGTTGATGGGCGACGATCGCATGGAATTGCGAGACGCCGGCACAGCGGCGGTCGTCCTGGCCTGCGGATTGACCGGCGCAGACATGGTTCGCGTCCACGACGTTGGGACATGTCGACGGCTCATCGACGCGATGGGCCCTCGTACAATCGACGGGTGACTCGCTAAACGAATGAAACCGGTGCTGCGACGGCCTTGCGGAGCAGCTTCAAATAGTCATCTCGTGGTATCTCGACGGCTCCAAATCTCTTGAGATGCGCGGTCATGAATTGAATGTCCAAGAGCGCGAACCCGCGCGAGCGCAGGCATTCGACAAGATGGGCAAGCGCCACCTTGCTCGCATCGCGCCGGCGGTGAAACATGCTCTCGCCGAAGAAGGCCCCGCCGATTGAGACGCCGTACAGTCCGCCGACGAGTGAATCGTTGTGCCAGGCCTCCACGCTGTGAGCAAACCCCAGCCGGTTTAACTCCGTATAGGCCTTCACGATCTCGGCGGTGATCCATGTCCCCTCCGGCCGATCCGCGCAGGCCAGGACGACCTCCCGAAATGCGCCGTCGATCCTGATCTCGAACGGCTGCCGCCGAATCGTCTGGGCAAGTGTCTTGGAGACGTGAAACGCGTCGAGTGGCACGATAGCCCGAGGATCAGGCGAGAACCAATGCAGCTCGCCGTCGACGCCCATCGGGAAGACGCCCTGCAAGTAGGCGGAAATCAGCAAAGAAGGGGGCAGCTTGGTCACGTTGCGCACGAGTCGTCGCCGAGGGCGCCATGTTGACCCTCGCCTCGGCATCGACCTCACATGTACATTCCGCCGTTGACGCCGAGCACCTCACCCGTGATGAAGGATGCTTCCTCGGATGCCAGAAAGGCCACCGCGGCCGCCACTTCTTCAGGCTTGCCGAGACGGGCCATGGGCGTCATCTGACGCACAATGTCAAGGTTCGCTTCCGGCACCAGGGCCGTCATATCCGTCTCGATAAAGCCGGGCGCTACGGCGTTAACCGTGACTCCCTTACGCGCAAATTCGCGGGCCAGCGTCTTGGTCAGTGAGATCAATCCGCCCTTGGCCGCGGCGTAGTTCGCCTGACCGAAGTTACCGATCTGGCCGACGATGCTGGTGATGTTGATGATACGGCCCCAGCCGGCCTCGATCATCGGTCCGGCAAGTCGGTGGATAATCATGGCCGGCCCCGTCAGGTTGACGTCCAGGACTTCGTGCCACATTTCTCGATCCATCTTCACGAAGGATTTGTCGCGCGTGATCCCCGCGTTGTTGACAACGATGTGCACGTGATCGAAGTCCTTCTTGATCTGGGCGACCATCGCGTCGTTCTCCTCGTGATGGGAGACGTCCGCCTGGTATACAACCGCTTTGCGGCCGAGTTTGTGAATCTCCGCGGCCACCTCTTCGGCGGGCTCGCGATGTGTGTGATAATTCAGCGCAACATCAGAACCGGCCTCGGCCAGGGCCATGGCAATGGCCTTTCCGATACCACGCGAAGCTCCGGTGACGAGACTGACTTTACCCTTAAGATTAATCATGGCCAATCACCTCCATCTCGCCGGATTTCGGGCGGACGCAACGCGCCACCCCATGCATTCGTTTCGCCCGAGCACGGAGACTTGATCGCACGGAGAGGCGATTTCGAACTGAGTCGCTCTGGCGGATACACGACATATTCTAACGCGCGCCGGTCCGATGGTCCACGTCAATCCTGATTCGCGGCGAATCAACCCGTGCTTTGTCAGTGAACGGCCCCACGCCTTCTGCCGGCGACCCGGGCTCCGAAATGCCGGCCCGAATTCGCGAATGAGTACGCCGAATCGACGGATGCGAAATTTGGCGATCACCGCTGTTTTGCGGTATCCTTCGCCTCTGGAAACTCGTTTTATCCCGTCCATTTCAGGAGTCTTCAGATGCATACGCGATTGGCATTTTCCATCGGCCTTGTGTTCGTCGGAGTCGCTTCCCTTCAGGCGGGGAGCCCCGCTTTGCCGGCGGCGGGAAACGCTGCCGAGGAGGAATTCCTCAAGATTCATGATGCATACGTCGTGAAATTCCGGCCGCTTTTTCGCCGGGCATCCACGGCATGGTGGGTCGCAAACACCACCGGTTCAGACGAGGCTTACAAGGAGAAAACGGATGCGGAGAACGCGCTGGTCGAGCTTCACAGCGACAAGGCGACCTTTGCCCAGCTCAAGTCGCTCAAGGCTGACGGCCTCGTGAAGGACGCAGTATCGGCGAGGGTTCTGGACGTGATGTACCGAACCTATCTTCCCGGTCAGGCGGATACCGCCCTTCAAAAGCGCATCGTCGCCATTAAGAACGAGGTCGAGCAACTCTTCAACACTCACCGTAGCGACGTGAATGGCAAGCAGCTCTCGGAAAACGACGTCCGCAAGATCCTTTCCGAAACCAAAGACATGTCTGAGGCCAAGAAGGCCTGGATGGGCTATATGGCCGTCGGCGGAAAGGTCGAAAAGAAGCTCACGGAACTGGTGGGCCTACGAAACGAGCTTGCACGCAGCCTCGGTTTCAAGAATTTCTGGGTCATGCAGATGACGGTCGGGGAGATTGACGGGGACCAGCTCATCAATCTTTTCGACGAACTGGACGAACTGACCGCCGGCCCTTTCGCCGCCTTGAAGGGGCAAATTGACGCCGCAATGGCCAAGCGCTTCGGGGTCGAGACGGGTAAGCTGCGTCCCTGGTGCTTCGGCGACCTATTCTTCCAGGACGCCCCTGACATTCAAAAGGTGAATCTCGACGATGTGTTTGCAGACCAGGACCTACTGGCCCTGACGAAAGCTTACTACGAAAGCATCGGCCTCGAAGTCTCGGACATCATCGCCCGCAGCGACCTGTACGAGAAGCCCGGCAAGAGCCCGCACGCCTTTTCGACGGACCTCGACCGCGAGGGTGACGTTCGAACGCTCTGCAATCTGAAGCCCAACGCTTATTGGATGGACACGCTGCTGCACGAATTGGGCCACGCGGTGTATGACAAGTACATTGACAAGTCCGTGCCCTTTGTCCTTCACGAGGCGTCACACAGCATCACCACGGAAGGCTTTGCGATGATGCTCGGGGCGATGTGCAAGAACGAAGAGTGGCTCACCAAGGTGCGCAAGATCGATCCGGCCAAGGCGGCCGATGTAATCGCCTCCGCCCGGGCCCAGCTTAGGGCAGAGAAGCTCATCTTTTCTCGCTGGGGGCAGGTCATCGTGCGCTTCGAGAAGGCCATGTATGAGAATCCCGATCAGAATCTCGGCAAGCTTTGGTGGGATCTGAAGGCCAGGTATCAGATGCTTCCGCCGCCGGATGACGTGAGCCTGCCGGCATATGCCGCCAAGATTCATGTCGTGGCAGCCCCCGTCTATTACCACAGCTACGTCTTAGCCCGAATATTTCATCAGGTCGGCGTTGAATAGGAATAGAAAAAGCCTCGAAGCCCTGTAGACTGGGGTTTCGTAAGAACATTCCGGTCCATAGGCAGGGAGGCTTTTTCGTGACAGACTGTAACAGCAAACCGATGTTCTTTTCCAGTCTCGGCCGCAAGAAAATCGTGGCCGATTTCACAGGCGGAACGCTCACCTCAGACGCCGGGGGTCTGCTGCTTCGGGAGGTCGAGCGGCGTCTGGGCCTGGTCGATCAACTGGCCGGGGTCATCAACGACCCGCGTGATCCGGCCCGAATTCAACATGACCAGCGGGTCATGCTGGCCCAGCGCATCTTTGCCATTGCGATGGGCTACGAAGATCTCAACGACCATCAAGCCCTGCGGAGCGATCCCGTGCTGGCGGTCCTGACCGGGCGGCCGCCGAGCGCGGATGAGCCGCTGGCCAGCAGTCCGACCTTGTGCCGGCTGGAGAACCGCGTCACGCGCGGCGACCTGGCACGAATGTCGCGTGTGCTGGTGGAGCAGTTCATCGCGTCCTATGAATCGCCGCCGGAGGAATTGATCCTCGACTTCGACGCGACCGACGATCCGATCCACGGCAACCAGGAAGGCCGCTTCTTCCACGGCTATTACGACCACCACTGCTTCCTACCGCTGTATGTGTTCTGCGGCTCGCGGCTGCTGGTCTCCTACCTGCGGCCCAGCAACATCGACGGGGCCCATCACGCCTGGCCCATCCTGAAGCTGCTGGTGCAGCGCTTGCGACAGGCGTGGCCCGGGGTGCGGATCATCGTCCGCGGGGATTCCGGCTTCTGCCGCCGGCGAATGATGAAATGGTGCGACCGGCACGGCGTCAAGTACGTGCTGGGCCTGGCCCGCAACACCGTCCTGGAGAAAGCGGCCGAGTCCTTCATGCAGGCGGCCGAGGCCCAGTTCGCCACCACGCAGCAGAAGGTGCGGAACTTCCACGAGATCGAGTACGCGGCGCAGACCTGGGATCGCCCGCGCCGCGTGATCGTCAAGGCCGAGCGGCTGGTTCAGGGGCCCAACGTTCGATTCGTGGTGACCAACCTGACCGACCGCACGCCGAACGATATCTACGACGGTCTGTACACGGCCCGCGGCGACATGGAGAACCGCATCAAGGAGCAGCAGCTCGGGCTCTTCGCCGATCGCACCAGTTGCCACGCCTTCCTGGCCAATCAGTTCCGGCTGCTGTTGTCCTCGGCGGCCTACGTCCTGGTGGAAACGCTGCGCCGCACGGCCCTGGCCGGCACCGAACTGGCCGAGGCCCAGGTGAACACCATTCGCCTGAAACTCTTCAAGGTCGCCGCGCGGGTGGTCGTCTCCGTGCGCCGCGTCGTACTGCGACTGTCGAGCAGCTGCCCCCTGCAGGACCTGTGGCGATCCCTGGTTCCACGACTCCGCCTGATCCCGCCCGCCCCATCATGACCCGAAAAACAACCTGATCACCGCTTGGGGGTAAGGGGGCCCTGCGCGCTCCAACCTCCACCTTCATCCCTCCGCTCACGCACAAAGCCGAAAAACTCCGTCCATCACCATTCGAAGATCACTGATGAAATATGCGGGTTAGGCGACCTCTTCGCCTGCCAGGTGCATAACACGATCGCCCGCAAAGTGTGCGGCGAAAGTGATCCGCTCAAGACATGCTACTACGGCCGCAAGGAGGCGGGGGCGTTTCTCAAGAAAGAGATCTTCGGTCCGGGCAATCTCTATTCGTGGAACGAACTGACCAAACGGGCGACCGGAGAGCCGCTGACGGCAAAGTACTTCGCACAGATGTTTGTGAAATAGCGCACATCTGACCGCGCCACGGTCTGTGCGCAGCGATAATATGAGAAGCGACGAACTCTAAAATTGAGTGAGAAAAATCGGTTCTACCGTCGCCGTCGAACGAACAGCAAGCCGCCCAACGCGAGCAGGCCAAGCGTTGCCGGCTCGGGGGTCGCCGTGATGTTGTCGAAGCCGAGCACGCCCATGATCGCGTCGCCCTGACCGGCGCCCGCGGCTGGATCGGCATCGTGTCGCAGCATCAACCGCGGCAACGCGCTGAACGTCGCGTTGTAATCGAAGCCGCCGACGGAAACGAGGTCGCCCGGCAGCACGCTGAGGACGATGTGGTGCCACTGGCCGTCGTCCGGAACGATGGTCGCGTTGAGCGAGGTGTAGTCACCACCGCCGCCGAAAAGGCTCAGCAGTCGCATATGAACGTCCTGACCGCTTGAGTTAAGAACGTCCATCTCGATGGCGGTGACTCCGGCAGTGATGTAATCGCCGCTCCATTGCAAATCGTTAAACATCGCCAGTCGGCTCGCGGGGCCCGACGGTCGATCAGCCGTTATCTGCACATAGTTGTCATTCGCACCGGCAGGGCCGCCGGTCGCGATGTTGACAGGATTCGCGCCGCCGCCCCAGTTCATCACCGTGCCGTCCTCGAAGTCGTCAATCTGACCGACGACAATGGACGCCTGCGCGAGCGACGTCACGGCGCTGACCGCAAATAAGGCCGCGAAGAGTGTAATTTGGAATCGATTAGTGTGGCTCATTTCCCCTAGAATCTCCCTTCCCACGCGCATCGCTTAGGGATGCAGCGGACCTTCTCCTATTCGCTACTTAGTATACCCCCATTCGGCGGTAGATTGCAAGGTCCGAGACGACAATCCCAGAAGTTATCAGGCATCGGCGCTGGCCCTTTATCCCCCGGAGATCTCCTTCGGATTACAGCAACCGGGGATTTTCGACGCGCTACCGACTAGGAGCAGTTTCCGTCAAGAAGGCGATCCACGAACGCAGCCAGGTCTGACGCGTCCAGGGGCCCGCCGATCGGGGCGGCGAGATCGGCGCAGTTCGTTGCGGTTATCGAGCCAAGAAACATTTCGGTGAAGACCTGAATATCCTGTCCATTCGGTGTCGTGTCGGAATCAACATCGCCTTCACATGGGCAAGGGACAATCGCAGTGATGTTGTCGAAATCCAGCACGCCGTTGATCGGGTCGCCTGACCCTGATGGGCTCGGTGGATCGGGATCGTGTCGCAGCATCAGACGCGGCAAGGCGCTGAATGTCGCAGCGTAATTAAACCCACCAATAGGTGCGCTGCCGACCGGCAACATGTCTGCCGAAAGGATGCTCAGCACAATGTGGCGCCACTGGCCGTCATTCGCAACCATGACCGGCGTCGCGGACGTGAAGTCGCCGCCCGGGCCGAAAAGAGACAGCACTCGAAGTTGGACAGGCACAGGACTGGTATTGCGAATATCCAGGCCGATGGCCGTCACGCCTTGGGCGATGTAGTTGCCCGACCATTGAAGGTCGTTCGTCATGGCCAAACGACTGCCCGGGCCGACTGGTTGATTGGCGACGATCCGCAGGAAATGATCGTCGACGCCTGCCGGACCGCCGCTTGCGAAGTTGGTCGGATTATCTCCGCCGCCCCAGCCCATGACGGTGCCGTCCTCGAAATCATCAATCTGACCGGCGGTGATGAAAGCGGTGGCCGGCGCGCCGAAGAGGGCCACCATGAGAATGGCGAAGAGAAAGCCTGCTGAAGTTTGATGAGTGTACATGGTCCCGAGTTCTCCATTGGCTGTGCGCAACTGTGCGCGGAGGATTCTGCTCGGGACGATGGTGTAAAGAGTACCGGCAATCGGGCGTCGATTGCAAGTCTTACGGCGACGAACTGAGTTGCCGGGAATACGTCAACCCTCGAAGGTATTCTTCGTGGGCGATCGCAGGTACTCGCGCCTCGCTGAGGCATAATCCCCGGCCGATTCCGGGAGTGCCGGCGCGTCTTCGCCGACGGAATCTGCATCCGAGGCGAGTGCCTGCTGCTGAATCCGCATCAAGACGGGGATGCACCATCCACAGCCCGTTCCGGCCCCCAGACAATTAGACATCTGCGAAGCCCGTTGTGGCTTCTCGCGCCGGGCAAACGCCACCAGTTTTCTAAGGGACACGTGGTAGCAATAGCAGATCTGGTCGTCTTGATCCATCAATGCATCATAGTTCAGCGTAATGGCAAAGTGAGGGCATTTTCCGGGCCGTCAGACCTTTGCTGCCCCTGCGGCGACTTTCTTTCGGTCGCCCGACAACATGGCCATCGTGGCGGCGGCGGCCGAAAACAGAATCGTTCGAAATGGCGATCTGCCGTGCGCCCGGCTGGCTCTGCAATACTCGACGGCTTGCTGATAGGCCCCGTCATGAAATGCCGCCCGCCCGGCCTGAAAGTAAACCCGGGAGAGGCGAGCGGCGGCCGAACGCTGATCCAATAGGCGACCATCGCGATGCTGTTCGTAGAACCTTTCGAGCACGCGGGCCTTCACACCAAGGTTGCGACTCATTAATTGCTTGCTAAGCCGATTATCGTGCAATCTTCGCTTGGCAAGAGGTTCGCTGATGAGGCCGAATGGCTCTGCCACACTGATCCGGAGCCAGAGGTCGTAATCTTCGCAAACCGGCAATGAAGCATCGAAGCAACCGGCGTCAACGAGCACGGATTTCCGACAAACGACGCTGGGCACATCAACGAAGCAACTCTCAAAGAGTCGCTGCGTGATCCAGCCCTCGTACCGCGGCTTTGTCCGGCCGCTGACCGTCCTCCCCGCGTCATCGACCGGGATCATCGGGCCGTAGAAAACATTGACATTCTTGGCCTCTTGAAGGGCCGTCACGAAAACCGCCAATTTGTTCGGTAGCCAGTGATCGTCGCTATCCAGAAATGCGATGAATTCGCCCCGCGACTCGAAAATACCCCGATTTCTCGCCGCCGCCGGGCCCTGGCGCGCCTGGCGAATCAGGCGAGGACGGGCGGCATGTCCGCTGACGGACGACGCGATATCCTCATCCGAGCCGTCATCCACTACAACGACTTCGAAGTCCTGAAACGTCTGCGCAGCGACGGAATCCAGCGCCTCGCGCAGGTAGCCCGCCCGGTTATAAGTCGGTATGACGACGCTGACGATCGGCTTATCCATGTCCTGCCGGCTCATCCATGACGCAGCCTCTGTTGCGCTTGCGAGGCGGGCAAGGCTTCGCCGGCCCGGCGCGTCGGGAGGGCCGCAAAGCGGTAAGTCTTATCCTATGTCGTACGGAACCAGAGGCTGTCGGTCAAGGGACCGGCGATTTTCAGGCCTTCGGACCGTCCGTTTCAGGCATTGTTGCGAAATGGCCCATCGTCGGGCGAGCGACCCGCAGGTAATCCGACGTGCCCATGACAATGGAGCCCGTAAGGAATGGCATTAAGTTTGCGATCTTGATGCCGTAAGTTCTTTTACACGGCGCACTTACGCGCGCTGGCGCGGAGCGTGGCCTCCTGGGATGATGTTGTTGTCAAGACACACCGTCATCAAAAGGAGGCCACGGATGGTCAGTATCACGCGCGCGTTGCGTCAGATCAAGGACGATCTGGCGACGTACTTGTCCGCCGCATTTGTCGAGTCGATCTGCCGAGAGGTCGGACACCACTGGCGCGACCGGGTGCTGGATCCGGTCACGACGATTCACTTGTTCATTCTGCAGATTCTCCATGGCAATACGGCATGCAGCCACTTGCGGCATCTGGCAAGCGAGGCGTTCAGCGCCGCTGCCTACTGCCAGGCGCGATCTCGACTGCCGCTGGAGGTCATCAAGACGCTCGTATCCAGAATTGGCGCTCGCATGCAGCAGGCCGCGGCCCACACCGGATTGTGGATGGGCCATCGCACGATTCTGATCGATGGTTCGAGCTTCTCGATGCCGGATACGGTCACGGTCCGCGAGCTGCGTTACCGCATCGAGGCGCCGGGCTATCGTCCCGGCGAAATCACCCTGGTCACCACACTGCTGAACGCGGAGACTTAGACGGCCGAGGATCTCGCGGAATTGTACCAAGCGCGATGGGCGGTGGAAACCAGTTTCGGTCACCTCAAGACCACAATGCGCATGGAGAAGCTGCACTGCAAGAGCGTGGCCGGCGTGATGAAGGAACTATGGATGTTTGCACTGGTCTACAATCTGGTACGCATGGTCATGCTGGAGGCCGCCCGCCGGCAGAACGTCGCGATGGATCGCATCAGCTTTGTCGATGCCCTGCGCTGGCTGGCCGCCGCGCCGGCCGCTGCCACGCTTCCGGCACTCGTCGTTAACCCGTTACGCCCGAATCGAATCGAGCCTCGCGTCGTCAAGCGGCGGCCGAAGTCTCACAAGCTGATGACGAAACCTCGCGCCGTATTTCGAAAAGAGCTGGAATTACGCAGAAAATCAGCTTAGGTTAGTGCCATTCCATCCTGACACCTTTTCTCTCTTGGCCGGAGCGTGGTTTGGGGCGGTGTGCGATTTGGGTGAAAACGCGCGAAGAGGCCTGAGACCTGAGGCTTGAGGGATGGGGGAAAACTGCCGGACGGCAACGAGTCAAGTCGTCAGTACATTTCGCGGCGGCTGAGTCGCGCGGATGCATTCGAGAGCGAGTCGGTGTCATGCGTCCGGCAGGGGCGCCGGACGCTACGGGGAGCGCCGAAATCGAAGGTGACATATAGTGACACACGGGCTTTGGAAAGTGTGTCAACTCTTGTGGTGGTCGTGTGTTGGGGTGATGCGCGAAAAAGGTGAAAAGCGCGCGAAACGGGCCTGGGACCTGAGGCCTGGGGCTTGTGGTTTGGATGATGGGCGTTGCATGCATCAGGTTCATCTTTGTTGAGTCTGCGCGGATTGGGCTCTATTGGGAGATTCTTGCTCCCCGTTCGCGCCGAAATGCAGGAAACCTGAGGCGGGTGATCAGATCATCACGCGTTTGTTGTAGACCCACCATTCGATGATGAGTATGGCGATGGCGGCGAGGACGGCGTAGGGCCAGAGGGGCTGGTTCACCTTTGTCTCGGCGGTGACGGACTCGACGGCCTCGGCGCCGATGGAGAACTTTTCGTTGGGGAGGATGCGCGACTCTTCGGGGTCGAGCAGGTTGGCGGCGAAGAGCTCGGTGGTCCTGGCGGCGTCGTTAAAGGTGAGGCGATAGACGCCGGCGTCCTTGGTGCGGGCATAGGTGAAGGTGCCGCCGGCGCGGACCGGGGACTTGTCGATGTGGCCATCGGGGCGGACGACTTCGACCTCGGTTGCTCCTGCGGGGTTGGCGGCGGCGAGGGTCTCGCCCGGGCGGAACATGCGGGTGACATCGATGAGGCCGCCGGAGGCGAGGTAGCCGACGGCGTTCTGGATGAAGATGGGGAAGGCCTCTTTGAGGGGGAAGTTTGAATCGAGCAGGTCGAATGCGCAGATGACATACCGATGGCCGGGATCGCTGAGGAGGGCGATGACGCGGCTGTCAGGCCCTTCGAGGAGGCCGAGGGCGTGTTCGGGCAGGGTGAGCTTTCGCCATCGGGTGACGTAGAGGCCGTCGTAGTTGACGTTGCGCATGAGCGGGTCGTCCTGCCGGCCGAAGATGATGGGCTGGCCTTCGATTTCGTCGGTCGCGGCGACGCCGTCGACCTTGGGGACGCCGCCGAAGAAGAGGTAATTGCCGGGGGGGAGTCGATCGGTGTCGTGGTTGTCGAGGAGGACGAGGTCGAAGGCGCTGCGGCCGTCGCGGATGAGGGCGTCGTCGGGGGATTTTTCGTATTCCTCGGGTGTCATGGTAGTGACATCGGGAATCTCGAGGGCGCGGAGGGCCTTGCCGAAAAATCGCTCGACGGCGGAGCGGCCGGAGACGGTGAGGACGCGGACTTCGCGCGGGGGGTCGATGGGGGCGCTGGCGATGTTGTCGACGGCCAGGGCGTCGTCGTGGTGCAGCTCGACCTGGATGATTCCGCCGGATTCATGATGGAACTCGAAGATGACGTTTTGGGCGGGGGCGATCTGAGACTCGATTGAACCGGAGGCGGGGGCGCTGGTGGTCGGCGGCTGAGCGGGGTCGCGGGCGGGGCCGAGGTGCAGTTCGCGGATCGAACCGGGGCCGGGCAGGGGCTTGCCGTCCAACGCGATGGTGATGTCGGCCTTGACGGCAGTGGGGCCGAAGTTCTCCACCTGGACGAAGACGGACAACATGCCGGGTCGCTCGAAGTCGCGGCGGACGTCGAAGGCGGTGATGCCGACGTTGTCGGCGGTCTGGCCGACGCGGTAGAAGCGCATCTTGCCGCGGGTGACGAACTGCTGGCCGGCGTCGGCGATGCGGCCGTCGCTGAAGAATTCGATGTCGGCGAAGGACTGCGAGAGGGGGCTACCGCCGCTTGGGACCGCCGCGCCTTCGGCGCCGCCGACATCGACGAGATTGGAGGAGTAGGCGATGGCCAGCGGGAGGGCCTCGCCGACGAGGCTGCGCTCGTCAGAAGGCTCGATGTTGCGGATGGCCTGTTCGAGACGGCGCTTGTCGTCGGTGAAGGTGCAGCCGACAGAGGGCACGCTGCCGAAGGCGATGACCATGGCGTTGGAATTGTCGGGGAGGCGCGAGACAAACTCGGTGGCGGCCTGTTGGGCGTGCTCCAGTCGGGTGCGGCCGTCGGCCTCAAGGGTTTTCATGGAGGCGGAGCGGTCGATCATAATGACGATGTTGCGCTGCGATTCGCGGGTGAAGTTGGCGATCGGCTCGGCGATGCCGAAGAGCAGGGCGGCGAGCAGGAGAAGTTGCAGGAAGAGCAGGAGGTTCTTGCGGAGCTTCTGGAACGGGGCGTTGACCTGAAGGTCCTGAACGGCCTTCTTCCAGAGGAAGGTCGATGAGACTTTGCGCTCCTGGCGGCGGAGCTTGAGGAAGTAGAGCAGCAGCAGAAGCGGGATGGTGATGCCCGCGAAGAGGAGACCGACGGGCCAGGAGAGGAAGGTCATCGGACGAGCCCCCTGGCGCGGAGGTAGGTCAGGATGAGCGTTTCAAAGGGGTGGTTGGTGGCGGCGAGCATGTAGTTGATGCCGCGGCCGTTGCAGTATGCGCGAATGGACTCGCAGTAGGCCTGGAGATTCGATTTGTATTTGTCGAGGAGGAGCTTGCTGACGGTGATCTCGGCGATGTCTTCGTCTTCGCAGTCGACGAGCTTGAGGTCGCCGGTGAGGTCGGGTTCCAATTCCTGCGGGCTGAGGACCTGGAGGACGTAGATGTCGAGATTGCGACCGAGGAGGTACGGGAGGCCCTGCTCGAAGCCGGATTTGTCGAGCAGGTCGGAAATGACCAGGCAGACGCCTTTTTGGGTGTGGCGCATGGCGAACTGCTTGGCGGCGGAGACGAACTTGCTGGGACCGCCCAATGGCGTTTCCTCCAGGAATTGGAGCAGTTGCGGCAGGACGCGCCGGCTTCGCAGACCGATGCGAGAGGCGACCAGGCCGTCGGCATATGCATACAGATTGACGCGATCGTAGTTGCAGAGGCCGATGTAACCGACGGCGGCGGCGACGCGGCGGGCATAGCGCTCCTTGGAAGGATCGCCGGTGTCCATCGAGCCCGAGACATCGACGATGATGGAGACGTTCAGTTCCTCTTCTTCCAGAAAGAGCTTGAGGAAGAGGCGGTCGAGCCGGGCGTAGATATTCCAATCGACGTGGCGGATGTCGTCGCCGGACACGTAATTGCGGTAGTCGGCGAACTCGGCGGATTCGCCCTTTCGGCGGGACTTGCGTTCGCCCTTGTTGCGGGAGGCGGTGATTTTGCGGGAGATGATCTCCAATTGCTCCAGCCGGGCGAGAAAATCGGGATCGAGCAGCGGCTGGCGGGCTTTGGGTGGGGCGGGTGAAATTGTGGATTGCGTCATGTTGGTGCCCGGTGGTCGGTCGAATTATAATACGGAAAGGCGCCTGAGGCACGCATCGTGCGGGCACTTGCTTCGGCGGGCGGCCGAAAGTTATATTGAGGTTAGCGGGATCAACGGGTCAGGCGAGGGCATTTTGATGGCAGACAAGCGTGCAGACAATTCGGGGCAATCGAGTGAGAAGTCGATGACGGCCGTGAAGCCCGCTCCCGCACGGCGGAAGCCGAAGCCGAAGATGTTGCCGCCGTTCAAGGTGCTCTTGCACAACGACGACAAGAATATGATGGAGGACGTGGTGGCCTCCATTTTGATGCTGACGCCGCTGCGTGAGCAGGAAGCAATTCTTCGCATGCTCGAGGCGCACAAGACGGGCTGTGCCCTGCTGCTGGTGACGCACAAGGAGCGTGCCGAGCTGTACGTCGAGCAATTCGCATCGTGCAAGATTACGGTAACGATGGAAGCGGACGAATAGCGCTCAGCGGCCGGTGATGCCGCGCGCGGCCACGCGACCTGTGCACCAGGCCCATTGAAAGTTGAACCCGCCAAGTCTCCCTTCGCAGTCCAGAATTTCACCCACAAGATAGAGCCCGGGGCAGACGCGCGATTGCATGGTCTTCGCGTCGATCTCGGTCAGGCTGACGCCGCCGGCGGTCACTTCGGCGTAGGCGTATCCGCGACTGCCGGTGACGGGCATGGGCCATTCGATCAGGGCGGAGGCGAGTCTGCGGCGGTCGGTGCGGCTGAAATGGGCCATCTGTATTTGATGATTGATTTTCAGGGCGTCGAGGATCGCGCCGGCGAGGCGTGTGGGCAGGAGGTCTGCAACGACGCCGGCGATCTGCTGGCGGGGGTGAACTGCCGCGCGGCGCACGAGGCGCGCTTCGAGCGAATCGAGTGTTTCGTCGGGGAGCAGGTTTGCTTTGATAGTTACGGGGCGGTTTTCGATCTTTGCGCGGTGCCAGTGGCGCGATGAGTCGAGGGCTGCCGGACCGCTGACGCCGAAGTGGGTCCAGAGCATGGGGCCGCGAATGCGAACGGGCTTGCGGCCTTCGGCGAGGATTGTCAGTTGCACGTCGTGGGCGATGCCGGAGAGCGGTTGGTGGAAGGTGCCGTCGAGCAGCAGGGGTGCGAGGCCGGGCGTGGTCGGCACGATGGTGTGGCCGAGCTTTTCCGCCAGGGAGTAGCCGAAGCCGTCGCTGCCTGTTTTGGGGAGCGATTTGCCGCCGGTGGCGAGGACGACGCGCTCGGCGCGAAGCTGTTCGCGGTCGGTAGAGATGTCGAAGCCGTCAGGCGTTTTTTCAATGGCGATGACGCGATATTCGCAGCGCAGGTCCACGTTTAAGCGACGGGCCTCGGCGAGGAGGGCGCTGAGGACGGTTTGGGCTTTGTTGGTGTCCGGGAAGAGCTTGCCGAATTCCTCTTCGTGGAGATCGACGCCGATTTCGCGGAAGAACTCGATCGTCTCGGCGACGGGCAGTTCGTTCAGGATGCGCTTGATGATGTGCGAACTGCCGCCGCAGAAGTCCTCCGCGCGGACTTCGCGGTTGGTGACGTTGCAGCGTCCGCCGCCGCTGACGAGGATCTTCGCGCCGGGTTTCTTGGCGCCGTCGAGGGCGACGATGCGAAGGGCGGGGTCTTGCCGTGCCGTGAAGATGGCTGCGGCGAGACCGGCGGCTCCGGCCCCGACGACAGCGAGATCAGCGGTGAGGCTCGGTTCGGGCATGGGGTCATTCTATGGAACGGGCGGCGGAATGGGGGGAGTCGAGAGATGGCTAGTGAATCGGTGGCTGGCGTTCTACGCCGAATGGCGACTTTGAATGGGCGGGCGTGTCGGCGAGGGTGAGATTCAGCCCACCGGCGGCGTCGAGGCTGATTTGCCAACGCTGGCCGATCTTGACTGGCACGGCAGGGGCCTCGAGCTGGGCCACGCGTACGCCGAGGGACTTTCGAAGAGCGGCGTCGTCGATCAGGCTCCAGAAGCGGTCGAAGATTCGCTCGCCGGGCCCGCGAGACGACGCCTCGGCGTTCATGCCGGCGATGGCGGCGGCGGGGAGCTGTTGAGCGCTGGCGGGCTCCTGCTGGTCGCCGAACATGCGACGAAACAGGGCGAGGCTCGCGTATTGTCCAGCGCTGCCTTCGCGGAGCTTTTCGTGCTCGAACTTAAGCACCATGGCCTCGAAATAGACCGAGGTGCCGAAGACGTCCAATTGCTGGGGCGCGCCGATGTCGCCGTTGTCGGCGATCTCCTGCCAGCGAAGGGTGGTGGTGAACCGTTGGGGGGCGATTTCGGACTGGCCGAGGATGTCGACCTGGGCAATGCGGCGCGAGGCGGTGAGCTTTCGGGCGTATTCGACGAGCTCGGCGCGCTCCTGCTCCAAAAGGTCCACGCGAGCCTTGAGTTCGCGCACTTCCTGTCCGCCGAAGCGGAGGACCATGAAACCGGCCGCCGCGCCGAAGATGCCGGCGATCGCAAGTTGTCGGACTGACTTAATCATGCATCTATTGAGTTAACGGACGCCTGGGCTCGTTTCACCATGCCGCTCTGGTTTCTCAGATCGGCTTGAACATCCATCAGCGCTTGCAATCTTCTACGATCTCGATCGCCGGCGGCTGCGAGGAAAAGACGCCGACATTTTCGGCCGCCGCCGGCGACGATGTCTCATAATGATCGTAGTCATGTGGAGCGCGGAACGGCCTGGAAGCCTGGTGGCTGCCTGGAGTGAACAGGGGATCTGTGTCCGGACGGCCGTCAGAGGCTCACAGGGGGGCCGCAGCGGCCCAGCCTGAAGGCGGGCATGCACCGTTGGGAAGTCATGGGCAAACGCAGATTTCGTTGACGAGACAATCGACGAAGAGGGGGACGTCCTGATCTCCGGTCACGCTTCCATCGCCGCTCAAGTCGCCGGCACAGAGCTCGCCTGCTGTTGCGGCGCCCGGATTGAGAATCGTGTCGACGAATTGCTGAACATCGAGGCCGTCGCGCTGGCCGTCGCCGTTGACGTCGCCCTTGGAATGAGCGCCGGAGACGATGGTTGGCGAGTCGATTTCGTTCGGGACGATGACCTCATTGGTCACCGAGGTGATCTTGGTTGCGAACGGGGGCGAAGCGGCGCGGAAATCGACGGAGGTTTCTCCGGGGCCGATTGCGTCAAAAAGCAGGGTGGCGACGGTCGCGTCGGACTGCGAGGAACTGCCGTTCAGGCCGACGGCGATGACCCCATTACCCGCGTTGCCGTTTAGATGGACGAGCGAGGCCGTGTCCCAGGGCGAGCCCATCTGGTCTCCGACCGTGGCGCCGGTGAGCGTCAGGATCGAAGGATCGTAGCTGAAGAGAGCCTGTACGCCGTTGACGGGCTCCAGGAGGCCTGAAACACGCAGCGGCACGCGAACGACCGATGAAGTGGGAACGCAGGTGGTACAGAAATCGAGATCGAATGTCAGCGACTCTGAAGCCAGGACGGTCAGAATGCAGGGCGAATCCGCCTTGAAGGGAAGAAATCCGCCGCCCATCAACGAGATGCTGGACAGCGGAAATGGCTCGATTGAAATCTGGAATGTGCTGCCTGGAGTCGCGTCGAGAGAGACTTCCAATTCATAGGTTGAAAGGTATGCCGGCGTAGTGCCGATCGTCACTCCGCCGGCGTTGTATAAAGCGCCGGCAGCTTTGCCCGGACAGTTCGTCGCCGTGTTTGTCGAGGAGAGGCCGAAAAAGATGTAGTCGGGCCGAAGCGTATTAACGCTGACGTGGGAGTCCCCGTTTCCGCCGGGGCAGGGAACGCTGAGTGTGCCGGCGCCGCTGAGGCGAATGATGGAAATTCTGGTCTGATAGCCACGGACGTTGGCCGCGTTCTGAAGTAACGTGTGCATCGACAGTTCGCTGCCGGGAACGGCTGTGATGCTCGACAGTTCGCAGGTCATCACGGCCTGGCCGCGTACTGGTGCGAGCGTGCCGGCAGTCGCGGCGAGCCCTGCAGCGAGGGCTAATAGCCTTGTCGTTAACCGCTTCACAAACCCCTCCCCCCATCCTGCGGCAGTTATCACAGGCGACCGCCGATTATGGAATAATCTTACGCGATCCCCCGAGCAACCCCATGTGCAAATGGGCCTGAATTACGAGTCTGAATGCCGCTCGGCAGCGGGCGATGGCGCCTTTATCGAGCCGAGTTTTCGACGGCAGGACTTCCCACGCCCTGATCAGCATCGGACAGGCGATCCCATGCTTCCCGGGGCATCACGATCCCGTGTTTCTCGGCGAAGGCGCGGACGTCTTTCGCGTCAATCATGCCGTCCGAATCCTGATCGGCAACACCCAGGCGGGGATTGAGCCTGACTGCCTCCGCCACGGACAGTGAGCGCTTGCCGGTCCGTACGGCCGACGGTCCCCTCGGTCGGATCGGCTCCGATGCAACGCCGGCGTCCGCGATCGGCGTCCCACCCTTGGGGCCGGTCGACGGCGGCGGGGTCGGCGGCGGACAATCGGCGGCCGAATCCCCGGCGAGGAAAAAGTTAATCTGAAGCGCCGTGAAGTCAATGGTCCCCTGCTGGCCGTCACCATTAACGTCGGCGCCAAAGCCGCAATCCGCGGGAAGTCCGATCGGGCAATCGGTGACCATGGTATTCCAGCGTGCCGCGAGAATGGCATAGTCGAGGATGTCGATGAGGTTATCCTGCGGCACTCCACTGGTGCGGAGGTCGCCGGAGATCAATTGATCAGAGGCCACAAAGTGGGCACTTGCGAAACAGGTGGTGAAGGCAATCGGCAATCGGGACTGAAGCGTGTGTCCTTCGACCGCGGCAATCCACTCGGCTGTCGGATCGACATTGGTCAGAACAAGTTCGGCCAGGCCTCCCGGCCCAAACGTGACGGGGGTGGTGATGACCTGCAGCACTTGGGTGCAGTTCGTTATCGTAAACGTCACGTCCCGCGTGACCTCGAAGCCGAGTCCCTGAATCTGAAGGGCCACGTCGATGCGCGGTCCAATGGTGATGGGATCGGAATCGATGGTGACAGGGGAGATGGTCTGGTTATCGAAGGTCGTCAACTTGTTGCGAACGGGCAGGCAGGTCGTTGAGAAGGCGACCCGGCTGGGGTTTATGTTGCCGCCGGGAGCGAGAACGTCAAACGTCAACGTGGCCACCGTGGCGTCCGCCTGAGAGCTTGTCGCGAGGAGAATCACGGCGTACTTGATCAGTCCGTCGGTGTCGTCTTCGAAGACTTCGGCGGCGGAATTCCAGGGCGACGCTCCGCCGTCTCCGGGCGTCATGCTGACGAGGCTCAGGAGACTTGTGTCGTAGTTCAGAATCGCCTGGACACCGTTGATGGGCGCGTGCAGGCCGGAGACATCGAGTGTCAGGACGATTTGCGAGCCCGGACAGGCCTTAATTTCCGGCCCCGTTGCCTCCGGCCAGTTGAGGCTGAGCTGGTCGCAGGGTGACATTGGCGTGTTGACGCATTCGCCGTCGACGCAGTCGTCGATGGTACAGGGATTGCCGTCGTCACATTCGGCGGGAAGCATGCAGGGCATGAAACTGCCTCGCAGCACCGTGAAGTCCTGTGTCACGGTGCCGGCGGAATAGATGTTTGGGGAACCAAAAGTGCTGGAAGTTCCGTCGTTGTAGTCGGACTTGGGGTGAATAAATGCGCCGGGATCCTGCTCAAGCTTGAAGACTTCGTCGTTGCCAATCCCACTGACCGGCTCGATTCCCTCGCCGGCCGGACCGAACATCGTGACTCCGACTTCATCCTTGATGGTCAGTTGCCAGTTGGTGTGAGACACTTCGAAGTCGGCGGCCGTGATGTATGTGCCGGTCCCGGCGTTGGCCGCGCGAACGTTGATCCACCAGTCGCCCGAGGCCGGACTGTAGGAGACGTCATCGGGGAGGTCTTCGGAGACGGTGATCAAGGTTCCTCTGCGCAGGTCTGACCAGATCGGGTCATTGGTCAGGGTCAGCGTCAGCGGCGTCCCGATGCCCGTGTTGTCACTGACGACCAACTGCCATCCTCTGATGTCGGTGTGGTCCCGGGTGATGACCATTTCAAACCAATCGCCGCCATTGGCGAGGACACGGCCCCAGAACGTGTCGGAGCCGTTGTCCTTGAGGAGTCCGGTGGGTCTGACGGCGTTGTATTCATTCAGGATGATCGGCGTTGCGTCGCCGTCATTCGGGGCGACCGGCGTGACGATGGCAAATTGGAGCAGCTGATGACCGCCGTCGGGAAGCCGGCCAAAGGAGATGTTGGAAGGGACGTTGGCATAGTTCAAGTAGTCGATAATGTGCCCGGTGGATGAGTAAAGACCAACCGAGCCGGTCGTCAACCCGATCGTGAAGTTTGCGTGAAGCGGGCCCTCGCCGACTGAACCATCCGTCCAGATGAGCAGGTGCTCTCCGCCGCAAATCTGAGTTTCGGGGGGAATCTGCCAAAGGGTCGGATTTCCATAGGTATTGGTCAGATACATTCCGCCGATTTCGACGGTCGCCTCTCCGGCGTTGTAAAGCTCGACCCAGGGATCGAACTGTCCGGCCTCGTCCCGATTCTTCGACTCGTTATCCGGTAGGGCCTCGTTGATGAAAATCGGCGGTACGGTCGGCGTGAAGCCGGCCATGCTGTTGGGCAGCCCGGGCGTGCCGCCGGGAGAAGCGCTGGCCGCCCAGTTGCCGACTCGGTCGTTGTCCTGGGAGGCATCGATCAACTCCAGGGAGTAGCCGCCGCCGTCCGGACTTGTCGGCCAGGGGGTCGCGTCGTCGTAAGTGACTGTATCGATGACAGTACCGTCCTTGTGACGCAGCGTGAGGGTCTCTCCTCCGCCGTCGAGATTTCCGGAGTATTGGGCCGCTACGAATTTGCCCGATCCGTATTGTGTGCGGAACTGAACGTCGCCTCGGACCACGAGCATATATCCATTGGGGAGAATGACCGATCCCGGCGGGATGACGAGTGCGACGCCGTCGAGCCGCCATCCGGACAGGTCCACGGCCTCGGTCGGAGATGGATTGTACAGCTCAATGAATTCGTGATCGCCGGAGACGGCGGGGTTATACATCAGCTCGTTGATGACGATTTTCGGGTGAAATGATTGGGCCTCGGGAATCTCGCCGGGGACACGATGGTTCGTGAGCAGGTGGATTCTGCGGACGGCGAGGTAGTCGTTCTTGAGAATGTTGACGGCCGTGGCGAGCGATTGAGATTGGCCATATTGGCCCCACTTCGCAACGTCCAGAACGGCCTCGGGGCCGATGTGGGAGACGAGTTCGTCGATGCGATCTTCGTATCTACCGGCTTGAAGGAGCTCATCGGCCAGTGTTCGAAGCCGGCGATGATACATCGCGCGAATGTTAAGATCGGCATGCACGACGTTGATGAGCCGATTCCAGAGGTCGTCCCATTTGCGGTGGTTTGTATCGCCGAAGAGCGGATGGCTGGGTGAGACAAGCGTATTGCTCGGATGGGGCGCGTCGTCGTCTGCCCAGATTCCGTCGCTGAGGACGCCGCCGCCTGCGCCGAAATTCCTTCCGAAGGTCAGGTCCATGTCCCAGGTCTGGCATGTCCAGCGACCGGTGCCCTCGGTGTCGCGGTAGAGATAGTAGTTCTTGGCGACGTGATCGTTGTTGTGAACGATGCACTGGGCGGCCAGGAAATTGAGCATGGCCGGGATGTTGACGTTGTCAAAAATGAAGTCCGTCTTTGCCTGGCCGGTGAGGTTGTTGATGCCGTCGAGCAGGGCGAAGAGGTCGGAATAGTCTTCGGTCAGGCGCTGTTCCTTCTGATATTCGTTTGGAAGCTGAGCCAGCGACCGAAAACGGCAATCGTCGTCGGCCTTGTACCACGCGGCATTCGTGTCGAGTTTGTTTCGTGCGATGTAGTCTTCATCCATGGACTCAAGGAAGTTGTACAGACCGAAGAACTGGCCGTTCTGCTGGAGCCGGACGTGGAAAACCTGGTTCGACGGGTTGCCGGAGTCACGAAATGATTCGTAAGCCAGTATCTCGCGGACGTAGGCCTTGTCGGAGTAATTGCACTGGAGATTGAACTGGTCAACCGGCAGCGCGAACAGGCCGGGGGCGAAGAAATCGTGCCCCTGCGGCATGTAAAACTTCCAGTGATTCTTCGGCCATTGGCGAGATGTCTGACCGCGCACGCGCACCATCACGCCATCATAGACGACGCCGTCATAGGCGAAGACGGCGGGCTCAAGTTGATCCGTCAGCTTGTGGGCGATCGCCGCGGCGTAGGCAGCCGGGTCCATGAACCAGTGAAACACGGGCAGGTCCGTGACGAGGCCGGGGTCCTGCACCATGAGACCGGCGTAGGTGATGGTGTCATCGGTGCGCGGGTAGCTCATCTGGCCGGTGGGGCCGCTGGCTGTGATCCGGTAGCGGATGAGCGTGCTAACGGGCTGGCCGGGGATTTCCGCGCCGAAGACCCCGTCGCCTGCCGCGCCATCGCCATGCGCGCCGTCATCGAACATAACGCCGGCGACCTCGGCGGTAAAACCGATCTTGTAGTAGAAGCTGTTTGTTGTCGCGTCTTCGATGCGGGCGGTGACGGTGATCGTCGCCATGGCGGACGGATCGGCAGTGTGAGTGATCTCGCTGATCCACGGGGGAAGCCCGACGGCGTTGACGCTGTTCACCGCATTGGCCGTGTGGCCCGGGCCGGCGATGCAGGCGCGCCAATTGCGCGGGGTGTTGCCGTTGAGCAACGGATCGATTCTTTCCAGGGATGGTCCCTGGCCATCGGCCTTTGTCGGCCAGAAACCCACGTCGGAGTACTCGACCTCATCCTGGACGACGGCGGAAGCGTTCTTGATCGCGATGCGCTCACCGCTGTTACTGAGCTGGCCTGTGTAAACAAAGTCGGGAGGAAAACCGTAGGCGGTCTGGAATTGGGCGGCGTCCTTCGCGAGGAGCATGTAGTCGCCCGGTGCGATGGTCGTTCCGGCGGTGAAACAGTAGTCAATGCCCTCGACGCACCAACCGGTGAGAGAAACGGCGGAGGCCCCGGTATTTTGAATTTCGAGGAACTCTTGCGCCTCGTTGTCGTTGAGCGGGTGGTACATCAATTCGGTGATGACCACATTGGCAAATGATGTCGAGCAAAGCGCAGCAGTTACCAGCGCGGCAAGAAACCGCGGCAACCAGCGGCGATGGGGAATCAAATGTCGAGCATCCTTCGCAACCTGAGCACCACCTGCGGGCATATTGCCACTCCCTTGACCCTCGCATGATAAGCAAACTCTTGACGACCCGGCCGCGGCGTGACACGTTTTGTCGCGCGGCGACACGATCCACGAGATCATCCATCCAGTAACGACTGAACCATTCCGGCGATATCGTTGACACTCACTTCGCTGTCTCCGCTGAAATCCGCGCGACAAACGTCGGAAAAGGCGGTCGATTCTAGTATCATGGCCTGGATAAAACTTTGGATATCCAAGCCATCGGTGTTGCCATCGAGGTTGATATCGCCGTCGGCTGCCCCGGGGCAGATCATGACCTCCGACACGCCAAGCGTGCCGGTCACGTCCTGACCGGGAACGGCAGTGCCGTAAACCCCGGTTTCGGTGGAATTCCCAAGCATGAGCGGTATCGTGACGGTGTTGAGCGGCGTCTCGGCAATCGCCTGAAAGCGGATCGTCGTCACCAGCAGGCCCGCGGGAGTCGCCATGGCTGGATTGGCAAACTGCCCCAGTGCCGTATATTTGGCATCTCCGTCGGCGAATGTGTTATTCAGCCCGTCAAGACCGCTGTCGTCAAGAAATCCCGATTGGAACCAGCCGAAGGGCCCGTTATTGATGACGCCGATGAGTTGAAGGGTTGTCGGGTCCCATTGGAGGAGGACGTCCATGGCGGAGATCGGCTGATTCGAGGCGTTGTCGGATACGGCATAGAGACCCGCATCGACCCACTCTCCCGGCCGGGCAATTTTTTGCGGCGGACGGAATTCGAGATTGATCGCGGCGATGGAAACGGACGGCAACATCGTGACAAGGGTGAGCAGCGGCACCACCCATGGCGTCCGATGACCGCGCAGCCTCCGGGAAGGCTCAGCGAACGTGCGATTCGCAAAGCCCGTTAACCAAGTTAACTGTGTTTTTACTGTGCCACACATAGGTACTTACTCCCAAGAACCGGGCATTATTAGTTGCCCTGCTCAAAATTCGAGGCCTCGATGGCCTTGAGCTTCTGATCGAACGACTCGAGGATCGGAAGTCCTTGCTGTCGGGCGAACAGTCGAATGTCACTGGCATCCACGGTGCCATCGCCGTTGACGTCTGCCAGAGCGGCCCGGGCGTCGAGAGTTGTCAGTTCACCGACGGAAATCGACGTTCTGCCCGGGAGCCCGGTGGCGCCCCTGCGAATCGGTACTGGGACGGAGACGGTAGCGACTGCGATCCCGCCGTCCTTCTTCTTGGGGCCGGCGGGAGGACTGATCACCCCGCAATTGCTCACGTCATCACCGACACTGAAGAAGTAAATTTGAATGGCGGTGAAGTCGACCGTGTCCTGTTCGCCGTCGCCGGTCACGTCTGCGCCCAACGAGCAATCCTCGGGGTCGCCGCCCACGCAATCGGACACAACCGTATTCCATCGAGATGCAAGGATGGAAAAGTCAACGATGTCAACCAGCGCATCCTGCGGCACCGTTGAAGTCTGCAGGTCTCCGGAGATCAGGCTTACTGTTACGACGTCCGAACCGTTTATGGAGAGGTCAATCGGCACGCGCCGGCGCAACGTGTGACCTTCGACGACGCTCAGCCAGGTCGCCGACGGATTCGGGTTGGCGAGGATCACCGTTGCCGTGCCATTCAACCCAGTCCGCTTGAATTCAACGGTCTGCGTTCGGGAGTCGACCGTTCCGGGGCAAGTGGTCAGGTCGAACTGAACGGACCGATCCGCCACATGCTCGCCCTCAGCGGCGTCGCCGAGCAGGCCGGGCACTTCGAGATTTACGGTGACGCATCCTTGAATGGTCACGACGAGCGAGTCCATCGCGGCCGGACAGGCGTTGCCATTGCAGGTGAGTGTCAGCGTGACAGTCCCGGCGAGCAGGTCGGCCGCGCCGGGTGTGTAGGTGGTGTCTTCGAGCGAATTGTCGCCGAAGGCGCCGTCGCCGCTGGAGGTCCAGAGGCTGCCGGTTGCGCCGCCGCAGGTTCCGTCGAGGGTGACGTCGCTGCCGCTGCAGATGGTCTGATCCATGCCGGCGTCGGCGGTGGGTGCGGATTCGATGGTCACGACGAGCGAGTCCATCGCGGCCGGACAGGCGTTGCCGCTGCAGGTCAGGGTGAGTGTCACGGTTCCGGCGAGCAGGTCAGCTGCGCCGGGTGTGTAGGTGGTGTCTTCCATCGAGTCGTCGCCGAAGGTGCCGTCGCCGATGGAGGACCAGAGGCTGCCGGTTGCGCCGCCGCAGGTTCCGTCGAGGGTGACGTCGCTGCCGGAGCAGATGGTCTGATCCATGCCTGCGTCGGCGGTCGGGGCCGTTTCAACCGTTACGATCTCCTGACAACTGCTGCTGCAACCGTTGGCGTCGGTGACGGTCAGATCAATCGTGACCGTCGGGCCTGCGCCTGCTGTGTAGGAAATTTGGGAAGTGCCTTGTCCCATGTCGAGCGAGCCGCCTATGACGGACCAGACGTAGGTGGTCATGCCGGCCGGCCCATCGGCGGTGTTGTTGGACCCGGAGCAAACAGGGGAGGCAGTCGTAATGGAGCAAGCGGGGTTCGCGTTGACGACAACTTCGGTCATTGCCTGGAATGTGCAACCCTGGGCGTTTGTCACGGTCAGGGTATAGGTTCCTGCCATCGCGGATGTGGCGCTGGCGGAGACTTCGGGATCCTCATCATTCGAGGAGAAGCCGTCAGGGCCGGACCAGGAGAATGAATAGGGAGAATTTGGAAGCGTGCCAGTGGTACCGCCGTCGAGGGTGAGGGAGTCGCCTTCGCAGACCGGACTGTTGCTGGAGGCGGTCGCAGTGGTGTCGTCGATGCTGATGGCGCCGGAGGGAGTTTTGATGAGGTTCGCGCCGGTGATGAATTGGGGGTTCTGTTCGGCTGTGGTCAAGCTGGTCACGAAGGGACTGCTATCCGCCTGAAAGGTGACCGCGGTGTTTCCCTCGCCCATGACGTCAAAAACGAGCGTCGCCACGGAGAACGGCCCAACCCCGGGACCGACGGAACCGCCATTGTTGACGATTGCGTAGGTGACAAGTCCGGCGCTGTCGGCGAGGTAGATTCGAGTGAAGCCGGAGAGCTCGGTGGTGCTGCCGGAATTCAGCGCCAAGACGGAGTTATCGTAGCTCAATCGTACCTGCACGCCGTTGACGCCGAGTGCGTCCACAAGGTCAGCGACCTCGAGGGTCACGCTGACGGTCGATGTGGCCGTGGTCTCGCACACCGCCGCCGGCTCAAGGCCGGTTCGAAGCTGCACGGTTCCTGTAATGGCATGTGCGGACTGCACGATCAACAGAAACAGGCAGGCGCCGAAAAAGGCGTTGCGTGCGATTTGTGAAAGGCTCTTCATGACGTATTTCCCCTTTCAGGACATCAATAACAGCTACATGGCCCAGTGTTGCCCGCTCTATTGTCAAGAGCGGTCAACTTCAAAAACTCTCAACAATTCGGCAACGAAGAAGCCGACTTAGCGGCTGTCCTGTTGCAAACTATTCTCAGCGGCCTCCATCGACCGCAGCTTCAACTCAAATGCCGGCAGAATGGCTATCCCATGCTGACGGAAAAATTCTCTGATGTCCCCGGCGTCGACGATACCGTCGCCGTTTTCATCAGCCGATACGAGCGATGCATCCATCGCGCGCAATCGGCTTGTGCCGATGCGGCCCAACCCACGCGGAATCGCCAGGGGCGGCGCCTTGTTTGAAGTCGATTTCAAATCATCCTGCGCCAGCGGTTCGCGGCCCGGTTTGCCCGGCGGCGCGAAGGCTGGACAGGCATCCTGTGGATCGCTGACCTGGAAGAAATATATCTGGAGAGCCGTGAAATCGACTGTGTCCTGATCTCCGTCGCCGGTCACGTCTGCGCCCAGCGAGCAATCCTCGGGGTCGCCGGTCACGCAGTCGGTCACGGTCGTGTTGAACCGGGACGAAAGAATCGCAAAGTCGAGGATATCGACGATGTCGTCCTGTGGCATCACGGCTGTCTGGAGATCGCCGGATACGAGCGAGACCGACACGGTGTCCTCGTTGTCGCCGCTGAAGTCCACGGCCGCCAATCTGCTGAGGGTGTGTCCTTCCCGAACCGAAACCCAGGTCGTCAACGGATCAACATTGGTCAGCGTCAATGCGCCAATCCCATTGCCCGCGTTCGGCGTGAATAAGACCGTCTCGGTGACCGTCACGGGTGAAGAACCGCAACGGGTCAGCGTGCACTCGACATCGCGATCGACAGGGCCCGCCGCGAGCCCGGGTATCGTGATCTGCACGGTCAGGCAGGCAGGCGCCGCGCACCCACCGACGACCGTCAGGACGCAGGCAGGCGCCACTTGGAACGGAATGGGCTGACCGTTCGGATTGGTCAGGTCGGCACCGGGGGAGGGCACGATTGAGATTTCAAACGTGCTGCCCGGGGACGCGTCCGGCGAGACCGTCAGGGCATACTCCGAAAGATAAGCCGGCGCACTGGTGACGCTTGTGCCGCCGGACAAGCGCGCGGCGGCGGCCGTCTTGGCAGCGCAGTTCGCGGCCGGGAAGACATCCGGGACGCCAAAGAAGATGAAATCGGGACGGTCGTCGTCAACGGCGACCCCTCCCGGACAACCGACGGTCACCGTTCCCGTGCCGGAGGTGCGAACGATGCTGATCTCGGTTTCATAGCCTAGCACGCTCAGCACATCGGAAAGGAATACCTCGAGGCGTGTGCTTCCGCCTGCCGACGGCATCGGATCTGTGATCTGGCAACTCATCAGCGGTTGACGACACAGGTCGGCCGCCTCATCGCATTGCTCGCCCGGCTGACACGGCTGGTCCGCCACGCAACCCAACTGAGGATCGCACGTTTCGAGCCCGTTGCAGAAGAGGCCGTCGTCGCAGGCGGCAGAGTTGTTCGTGTATTCGCACATCCCCATGTTGCAGGCGTCGTCGGTGCAGGGATTCCCGTCGTCGCAGTCGCCGGCGTTCATGCAGCCGGTGGGCGGCAGGAAGGTGACGCTCAGCTTGGGCCGGCTGCCGACGGTGCCGAACTCGCTGGAGTTGAACTGCCAGGAGTCGTCCCCGTTGTTGATCCAGACCCAGCCGTTATTCGTCTGACCGGCGGACCATGCCACCAGGCTCGCCGTGACGTCGATGGAATGCGAGCTGGTCGCGTTGAGGAAGCTGCTCACGTCGGCCGCGGCTTCGCATTCGGTGCCCGGCTGGATGCCGTCGCCATTGACGTTGAAGGTGTTCCAGTTGTTGGTGTCGAGCCAGGCCTGCGTCATGCGATGCAGCGAGGCGCCGGTGAGGCTGGCGTTGGTGATCATGACCGTCAGTGATGCCGACTGGATCGTCGAGCCCAGTGGAATCTGATCGATGTTGTCGCCGAAGATGCTGTCGAAGCGAAGCAGGACCTGGCGATCATCGGCCGCCGCCGGCATCGCACCGTCGCAAACCAGAACCGTCGCCGCGGCGTTGTTGGCCGTCGGACTGCCGGCGTGAATGAAGGTGTCCACCGTCGCGTCGTATCCCGACACGCCGTCCTGGAACATCAACATCACCGGCTGCGACTCGCACTGGCCGTTGCCGGTATTGCATGTCAGCCCCATCGGACAGTTGCTCACGTTCTGGCAGCCGAGCATGGGATCGCAGGAGTCGTCGGTGCAATCAACACCGTCGTCGCAGCTTGTTACGGCGTACTGACAACCGTTGATCGGGTCACACGTATCCTCCGTGCAGGCGTCGCCGTCATCGCAGTTGATCGGCGTGTTCTGACAGATATTGTTCACGCAGGAATCGGTCGTGCAGACGCTGCCGTCGTCGCATTCACCATCGACTTCGCAGCAGCCGATGATGGGCGTGTTATCACAGATTCCACCGTTGCAGACGTCGGACGTACATGGATCCATGTCGTCGCAGTTGATGGGCGTGTTCTCACAGGCGTCATTGACGCAGGCGTCGATCGTGCACGGATCGAGATCGTCACAGTCCCCATCGTTTGCGCAACTGATCGGCAGGAACGTGACAGAAAGGGTCGGCCGATCCACCGGCGTCGCGACGAACTCGCTGGAGCGAACTTGAACGCCGTCGGTGCTTATCGGGAGCACAATCCATCCCAGGTTCGTCGCCGGGGCGGCAAGCCAGGTTGCGAGGCTGCTCGTGACGTCGATATTCTTCGCGCCCAGCGGGCTGCCGGGCATAACGGCGAGGCTGGTGCCCGTATGATCGCCCGCCTGAACACCGGCGGTGCCGCCGAAGTTGTTGTAGGTGGTTGTGGCTTCATCCCAGTTGACGAGCACCTCTCGTAGATCACCGTCATTGCCGGTCGCATTGGCATCGCCGCCGATCGTGTAGGTCAGCGTGGCCGATTGGATGGTTGCGGTCGTCGGAATCTGCCCGGGCCCCGTTCCAAAGATGTTGTCAAAGCGAACAACCATATAGACCGGTCCCGCCGGCGAACCACTAGAGGTATCCCAGCGGATGGTTTCGAGATCGCCATTGATCGCAGTCGGAACCGACTCTTGGAAGTAGGTATCCTGAGTATCGGCGTAACCGTTGAGACCGTTTTGGAAGACCACGGTGATCGGCAGGATTTCGCACTGACCATTGGTTTGATTGCATGTATGCCCTTTCGGACAGTTAATCGGGATGTTCTGACAGCCGAGCATCGGGTCGCAGGAATCGACCGTGCAGGGATTCCCGTCGTCGCAATTGGCGGCGGCGTGTTCGCACCCGGTCAGTGGGTTGCAGGTGTCCGTCGTGCAGGCGTCTCCGTCGCTGCAGTCCGTGGGTGTGTTGGAGCAGACGTTATTGACGCATGCGTCGACGGTGCAGAGACTGCCGTCGTCGCAATCAGCGTCCATGTGGCAACAACCGGGAACAGACGTGTATTCGCAGATGCCGTTGTTACAGAAATCGGTGGTGCAGGGATCGCCGTCGTCGCAATCTCCGTTGTCAATGCAGCCGTTGAGCGGAACCGGGAAACCGAGCCAGCCGATCCTGTCGCCGGATGGGCCCGCCGTGAGGGCCGGCGAACCGGCCTGTAGTTCATAGTTGCAGGTCGTATTGACGAATAACGGGTCGGTGGACAAGTTGCCGGTGCCGCACTCGAGGTGTCCCGCATTCCCGACGATGGTGTAGTCAACATCTCCGCAGCATGTATTCGCGCTGTTGGTCCAGAGGATACAACGCTGAATCGAGGTGCCGGTGCAGCCCTGACCGTTTACGTTGGTGCCCGCCCCCAGGGTGCAATTTGTCAGGATGGCCGGCGCCTGGTTGCAGCGAAGGCCGCCCGGGCCGTTGAAGATGAGACAGTTTGTCATGGTGATGGTGGCCTCGGGGCCATTCACCAACGGGCCGATGCTCACGACCTTGTCGCGGCAGTCGTATAAGAGGCAGTTTTCAACGACCGGCTGGGCGCCCGTGCTGTGATCGATCATGTCATCGCCGCAGTCCGTCAACACGCTTCGGCGAATGATGTATGAGTTGCCCGGGCGATCCAGGTGCAGGATGTCGCCGTCCACGCCGTTCGGCTCAGGCGCGCGACCAATGCGCGTAAACCAGGAGTCTTCGATGAGCAGCGTCAGTCCCGAGCCGAGCCACTCGCCGCCGATGCCGACGCGCGAGAAGAGGCAACGGCGGAATGTGTAAGTGCCGCTGGAGCCGCCCAGGGCGGAAGTTCCCATGCCCGGACAGTCCGCGACGATGCAGTCATTAAACGTGAGTATGTGCGAATTCTCCGCGCGAATAATAGGCGGTCGCGGATGGCTGGAGACGATGCCGTTGCCAGCGCCGGTGAAGAACACAAATGAGTAGGTAGAGTTTCCATTGCCCTGATGGTAGATGCCGCGCCACGATGGACTATTGTTCTGCGCATTCTGCGGAAGGACCATGGCCGAGGGACCATTGGTGGCAAAGAAGTAAATCGGCTCGGCGCGCGAACCCGGTGCGCTGATCTGCCCGCCGCCGGTTGGGATGATTGCCGTGCCGTCGTTGACCGGTCCGGCATCAACCATGATCAAGGTGCCCGGCAGAATGGTCAGCGTGTTGCCGCTATTGACCGTGACGGTGCCCGTCAGATGAATGACGCCGTCACTCGGTCCCCATAACAATCCGGCGCCGGTAAGCGTCCCGGAAAGGTTCCTGAACAGCGCGGGATTATCGCCGTCGAGAACGTTGACGATCTTCGACACGATCATGGGGCCGACGGTGACAGTTATGAGAATATCTCCCGGTGGCGTTCCCGCTCCCTGGTCCAGTGTGATCGAGACACTGCCGACGCCGTTGTAGAAACGAATCGAGTCCGCTGGAGGGGTTCCTCCGCCGGCGCCGCCGTTGAGTGTTTCGAAGATGGTGATCGAGGTCGGGACCGGGCTGCCGTCCGAGAGGCGGGTCGCGGAGACCGTGCCGAGTTGCGTGCACGTTCGCCAGTCAATGTTGCCGGAAGAATCGAGGATGTCCGCGCGGAGCGTCAGCGTCTTGCTGTCGACCATGCGCGTCGGCGCCGTCAGTCGCAGGCCCGGCGTCGCCGGGGGAGGATCGTAGAGAACGGTGCTGGTGATGCTCGCCGTTTCCTGTGCCTGCCGGTCAAACGACTTGACCGTGATCGTGTTCAGGCCCGGATAGAGGTTGTAGTTGTACGACCAGTTGCCCTGGTACACGCTGAAGGTGGCCTGGACTCCATTGACCGTGACGTTGTGGGTGCCGGCCTGATTGAGTTGGCCGCTTAAGGCAAGTATCGGATTCGCGTTTGTATACGGGGAAACTGGGATGCCCGTCAGGGTGAGGGCGTCAATGGTCTCGTTATTGATCGACGTCACTCTGCCCGCGAACCAGTCCTTGAACTGTTGCCTTGTGGCGGGGAGGGCCGCGCTGCCGCCGGACGTGAAGAAAGCCGCATTCGGCATCGTATCGATGCGTGCATTGAAATTGGCGATGGAGAGATTGGTCGCCAGCAGGTCGTTGATGTCCTTGACGTAGATCGGCGCGAAGGCGTTGTGTCGGAGAAAATTGCGAACCGCGGCAATCGTGTTGTTGTTATTACCCGTGCGCCAGATGGTTTCGTAGGCGTCGCGAAAAACGGAATCGGTATCCCAGGTGATGAACTTCGCGTCAGGGCCGTCGACATGCCCAGCCTCGTTCATAAAAAGGTAGTAGTCATCGCCCGTATCGCGATAGATGCCGCCTTCCTTGTTGCTGAGGATGTTGTGAAGGGCGAAGTAGCGGCACCATTCGTCCTCGTCCACCGCCCCAGCCACCGTTGCGACGTAAGAGCCGGCGGGCGTGTTGTTCAAGACGTCGCAGAGATTGATGACGTCCGTGAAATCATCCAGCTCTTCGTTGTTTTCCTTTGAGTAGCCGTTTCTTCCCCACAAATTGACGCGATACGGGCCAGGAGCGGTTCCTCGCCAATCAAAGTTGGCCGTGTTTTCGCCTCGATACAGGTTGCCCGTTGAGCTGGTGCCTCTGTCCGGTACAACGGCGCCGCCTTGAGAATTGAGGAAATCGCCATCGACGCGCTCGATGCAGGCGTAAAGGCCGTTGAATCCGATGGAGCCGATGTTCGTCGTGTCGTAATTGATGCCCGTGAATCGCAGGCGGATGAATTCGCAAACGGATGCCGGCATCCCGGCGTCGCGGAAGATGTCGAAGCCGAGCTTCTGCCGCGTCGGCTGGTTGGCGTTCAAGATGAGCTTGCGAACTGAGAAACCAAGCGGCGTGGGCAATTGGTTGTCGGTGGCGAAGTCGACCGCGTACGACTTGGGGAAGAGCGTGATGCTGCTTTGCCCACGATATCGTTCGGTGACGTTGTAATACACTTTCCCCGTGTCATCGACAAACGTGGCGTCGAACTCGGTCTTGCAAGGATCGAACGCCACCGGACTTGTATTGCAGGACAGCGATTCCTGGGTGCTCTTGTTCGGCCGGGACACGATGATGTGATATACCGGGAAGTCGGTCGGCAGCGTTTCATTCGAGAATTTGCACAGGAGCGTCTGACACAGAACGCAGGTTGGATTCTGATCGGCCTGGCAGCCGACTGCGCTGCACGAACCGTTCGCGGTGGGGTGATTCCGCGGGAATGTGCTCACCGCCGAGCCGTCGTCCGCCGTGATATAGAAGTCGTACTGTTCACCGTTAGCGAGGCCCGTCAGTGTGGCCCCGTAGGTGTCATCGCCCGCTGCGCCGTCGCCGTGCGCCCCGTCATCCAGCATCGGGGTCTGCAGATACGCCCCCGGAGAAACGGCGTCCTGTCGATAGTTGAGCGTCACGTTGGGAGGAGACATTCCGTCATCGAGGACCAGGGCCGTCACCGTCACCGGCGTACTCGGCGCGGGAATCGAGGGGGTGTGCATCGGAGAAATAATGATGGGGGCGGGCGCGGCATTGAAAACGCTGTTCTGAGCCCCTGGTGTTCCGTTGATTCCAGATGAAGCGCGCCACGAGGCCGCGTACTGGTTGGGCAGATTCGGATTGATCAGTTCGAGCGACGGACCGCTGCCATCGGGCTGCGACGGCCACGCGCCGCCGTCGCTGTATTCCACTTCGTCCATCAGGTTGCCGAAGCTGTCCCGGATGGCGACGCGCTCGCCGCCGTTGCTCAGTGCACCGGAGGTCCATTGGAGGGCGCCTGCATGGCCCGTGGCAGCCTGAAGCGCGGTCGGGTTCACGGCGATCACCAGATATGACGCCGGATCAAGAAATGTCGCCGGTGCGAAAGTGAACACGACGCCGTCGGAAATCACCCAGCCGCTCAAATCAACCTGGCTGGCCCCGGCGTTGTAGAACTCCACGAACTCCGTGTCCTGCGTCGGATGAAGCACATCGTGCGGATGGTAATTCAGCTCGTTGATCACGATGCGGATGCCGACCGACAGCGACCAGCCATAGCCGAGGAACGGAACGCCGCCCGGCGACGAAACGATCGAGCCGGATGCGACGTTGATGTCGACATTCCCGGGAATCGGGACCGCGTAACCCGAAAACGTGTAGGGCCCCGCGCCCGAACCGGACACGCTCGTCGCCGGAGAACCATTGACAGTGAGATTGCCCGCGACAACGCCCGACACGGCGGCACTGAAGGTGACGGTCACCGACGGCAGTGCGTCGACGCTGATTAGCGAGGGAGGATCGGTCAGGGTGACCATTGGTCCGCTGGCACAATCGACCCCAGTGTATGAACCGGGACTGCCGACGTCTCCTCCGGTTGATGTCGTGGAAGATTGAATGTCCGCCGGGAACGAAAGGAACCACTCGTGCGGGTTGTTCTGTCCGAGGCCGGCATCGCAGACCCAGCCGCTGGAGTTCTGCGTGCGGATCGTGCCGGGAAAGTCCTGGTCGCCGTATTGAAGGCGGTCAACGAGTGAATTCGAGCCGTCCCAGATGTTCAAGGTGTCGCTCCGCCCCAGGGCTGCATCAATGGCGATGCCACTGATGATCTTGATGCCGGGGTCGAGGTTCCACGCGGTTCGGAAAGTGGCCTCGCCCGCTTCCGTAATGATGACGGACTCTCCGGGGGCGACCGTTCCAAAGCTGGTGAGGTCGATGGTGCCCGGAAGATTGGTGTTGTCGTCAAAGCTGAAGCCGGCCATATCGACGGGGTTCATTCCGATGTTCGTGAGTTCGAGGAACTCGCCATCGAGACCGGCATACATGTACTCAGTGATGCGAATCGGGGCGTTGGACGGCTGGGGACAGGTCACACCTGAACAGAGCGAGGCGTCGCCCTGATAGACGCCGCCGCCGTTTTCGCAATCGGCCTGCGTGACGCCGTCGGCGCAGCTTCCCATGGTGCAGCACGCGCCGGTCGGCCCCGATGGACACGCGACAGACGTAAAGGAGCCGGGACTGCCGACATCCGCGCCGGTCGAGGCGACGGAGCCCTGTGCGTCCGCAACCACGGACAAGACCCAGAGGAATGGATCGTTCGCGCCGAGCCCCTGGGTACAGATCCAGCCGCTCGCGTTCTGCGTGCGGATCGATCCCGAAAATGTCTGATCGCCATAGTCGAGTCGATCGACAAGCGCAGACGAAGCGTCATAGATGAAGATGGAGTCATTTCGGCCCAGACCGGCAACGACACCCGAGCCGTCCAGAATCTTGACCGTCGGCGCGAGGCTCCACGCAGCACGGAAGGTCGCCTCTGCGCTCTCCGTGATCACCACCGACTCGCCTGCCGCAACGCTTCCCAAGGCGCTCAAGCTTAATGAGCCCGGCGTATTCGTGCTGTCGTCCAGGCTCCAGCCGGTCAGGTCGACGGCGCTTCCGCCGAGATTCGTCAACTCAATGAACTCACCGTTGGCGCCCGAATACATGTACTCCGTGATGCGAACCTGCGCCCAGGCCGGTGTGCCGGTAAGCAGGAACAGTGCGATTCCCCAGGCGAGTTGAGATTTTCGGCTGTTGTTCATGGGATCACTTTCAGTGCGCTTCATGCGCGAAAACGTCGAGTAACGCCGGGCGAGAAGTGCCCCAAGATTCTGAGCAACTAACGAATTTCTGAGTCGCGAAAAGCAGGTCGTAAATCTGGCCACTAAATGCGCTGGCCGTACCCGAGACTCTGACCCTATTGTTGCGGTAATTGGCAGGCGCGAGTCTAACTGGATGCTCCTTTCCCCCGGGGCACCAGTCCAACGCCTCCCAGCTCAAAAGCGGATCGCGCCATCCACGTTTTTTTTGCGAATTCTCTGCGGCGAGATCCATGCTAACGAAATGATTATCAGAATTCAATTGATTACCGGCCGCGGGCACATTTAAGCGTCCAGATGATTCCGCGAGCTAAGAAGAGAAACGCACTGTCCTTAGCTAATGTGTCGGGAAGCGTTTTTTCATTGCACAATGCACGATTCCATCGCTAAATCTGTGCTGCCCCTTTTTTTTTGGATTTGCTTGTGGCCGATGATAAGCGTCTCGAATTTGCTCAAAAGCGGGACATTCGCGGCTCCATCCATGGTTGGCGCGTCGTTATGCACGTGAAAGCCGCGATGGCGTTCGCGCATATCTTTAACAACGACGTAATTTGCGTCAGATGACTCGGTGTTGGGTTCTCGATGCTCAAAACTCGAAGCGCGTTCGATGCGCCCGAGTATGACTGAGCGAGGAAAGCAGCATGTGGGAGCAGTTCCTCATGGATCTGCGAGCATGCGGGTTCTTAATTTCTCAACCCGGCCCGGCACGTGCATTGCCTTCGCCGCGACGGATGTTCGTCGGCAACCTACTGACCTGGATGATCGAACCATTCTTTCGGTTGATCACTTGGACCCGAAAGCCAAACCATCATCGCCGGCTTGCGGGAGGGATGCCGACCCCCGAGGCAGCGCAGCGAGCCATCCGTGGGGCTGGGGATGGGTCCCGGCTCCGCGCGATCCTGGGGTCGTGCCGACTCCCCTAACTCACGCCCTGGCCTAAGTCTGCGGCCAATTTCCGAACTCCTGGATCTGGGGAGGTCCCAGAATTGTTAACGTAATCTTGACAATTCGCGGACCCCACCGTTAGAGTGAAATTGCCCAGTCTCCGCAGTTCCCATGCGAGCATTGCGGGGACGGGGGGTTAGCTCAACGGAGCATGGAGGGGATTCACGCCGGTAAAACGTTCTTTCGTGCATCCCTAAGCAAGTTTCGATCCGCTTTTTCGGACTCACTTGGTCAGTGGCACGGAGATTGACTAGGGGGTCCCCTAATTACATCCAGGCGCGTCAGCCGCTTGTCTGGAAAAAGGAGATTCGGGCTTCGAAAAGTGCCCATGGAAATAAGCAAATTGTAAGCTTGGGTAAAGGCTTGGCGGCAAGAGCTGGCCTTTACCCGCGAATTGACCCCGTTTCAAAAAGGGTACACGTCATGCGGGATCGATTTCAATTGCCGCCGAGCGCCAGTTTGGTTCTCGCGGCACTACAGGTAACAGTTGTCGCCGCAGCCGAAGTGCCATGGCCGGCCGAGGCGCTGAGCGCCGCGACCAATCTCACCGCCGTTGAAGGCCCCGGTACCAACGACTTCCATGTCAACATGAGTTCCGCGTTCTGGAATCCGCAGACGCGCCGTCTCTGGGTGTGCAGAAACGGCGGCACCGGCGGTTCCAAATTCTGGGCCCTCCGCGAGGATGGAAACGGAAGCTTCGAGATCGACTATCAAAACGGGCTTCGCGGCGAATGGACCAACTTCGGCGATCTGGAAGCCGTCACCCAGGCCCACTACGGCGAAGCAGCCATCTATCTGCTCCTCGAGGGCGAAGAGCGCATCAAGGAATACTCCATCGCCACCTACGGTACCGCGGTACTTGTCAATAACTGGAACACCTCGCCGCACCTCCCTCTCAACGGCGGGTCCGGGGCGGAGGGGCTTTGCTTCGTGCCGGATTCATTCCTTGCCGCGCAGGGCTTTGTCGATGGCAGCGGCAATCCTTACCTGAGCCAGAACGGCATGGGCGGGCTCATGTTCGTCGCACACCAGAACGGCGGACGGCTCTACGCATTTGATCTCAATCGTTCAAACGGCACTTTCACTTTCGTCGGGGCCTACAAGACGAACTACGGCGAAAGCTGCGAACTGGCCTTCGATCGCTCCGACGGTCGCCTCTACATCCTGCACGGGGCAGATTGGAATCGGATCGAGGTCACCACGCTTGGCTCCACACAGGTCTCTGGGGAGCGCAAGCTCAATGAGATTCTCACCTACGGCCGGCCCGCCGGAAGCCCTTCAAGCTGGAATCTTGAGGGCTTCGCCATTATGTCGAACACCGACTGTAACTCTGATCAGCGAAGCGTCTTTTTGACCATCGATGACGGCGGTGCGAACTCTCTACTCTGGTACAAGCAATTTCCCTGCACCTGCGGCTCGGGCGACGACGACGGCGACGGCGTGCTCAATTGCACCGATACCTGTCCCGGGACGGCCGCAAGCCAGCCCGTCGACACGAATGGTTGCTCCTGTTCGCAGAACGGCCAGCAGGCTCCCGCAATCTCGACGCACCCGGCTCCGGTCACCGCATGCGTTGGAAGCTCCGCTCAGTTCTGCGTGACGGCCACCGGTACGCCCCCCCTGAGTTATCAGTGGCGCAGAAACGGCGTCGACATCAGCGGGGCCACGGCGTCCTGCTACTCCGCTACGCTGGCCGGCGCTTACACCTGCACCGTGACCAACAATTGCGGATCCGTCCTGAGTAATTCCGCGTCCCTTTCCCATAACGCTGTGCCATCGGTCACCGGTCACCCTTCCGCAGCCACGATTTGCAACGGCCAGACCAATCAATTCTGCGTCACCGCGACCGGCGCGGCCCCCCTGACCTATCAGTGGCAGAAGGACGGCGCCAACGTCTCGGGCGCGAACAGTTCCTGTTATACGGCTTCGTCAGCAGGTTCGTACCGCTGCGTCGTCACCAACTCGTGCGGCTCCGCCACCAGCAATGCAGCCGGTTTGACGGTCAACGACGTCCCCACCGTCGCCACTCAGCCCGTCGCGGCAACGATCTGCTCGGGACAATCCAACCAGTTCTGCGTCGTCGCTTCCGGCGTCGGCCCGTTCACGTATCAGTGGCAGAAGAACGGCGTCAACATCGTCGGTGCCACGTCGTCTTGCTACTCGGCGACGGTCGCAGGTTCCTATCGGTGCATCATCCTGAATGCCTGTGGTTCGCGGGCCAGCAACAGCGTCGCTCTGACGGTCAACACCGGCGTTGCCGTGACCTCGCATCCGACTTCAGGCTCGGTCTGCACCGGCCAGACGCGGCAGTTTTGCATAACCGCGACCGGCGGCGGCACGCTTACCTACCAGTGGCAGAAGGACGGTGCGGATGTCGCCGGCGCCACCGCATCCTGTTACGACGCAGGCCTGGCCGGCTCGTACCGATGCGTGGTCAGCAACGGCTGCAGCAGCGCCACGAGCAACAGTGCGACCCTGACGGTCAATGTCGCACCCGCGATCACTTCACACCCCATCTCGGGCAGTGTCTGCTCGGGCAACTCTCTGCAATTCTGCGTCGTGGCAACGGGCGCGACGCCGCTCAGTTACCAGTGGCAGAAGGACAACGTCAACATCGGCGGCGCGACTTCCAGTTGCTATTCGACCTCCACGCAGGGGGCCTACCGATGCGTCGTCACCAACGCCTGCGGCTCGGCAACCAGTAACGCGGCGCTTCTGACTCTTCAGTTTTCGATGACCTGGTACCGCGATGCGGACAACGACGGCTTTGGCAATCCGCTTGACTTTCAGCTTGGCTGCTCGCAGCCGGCCGGTTACGTCTCCAACAATCTCGACTGCAATGATGCCAGCGCCGCCTACAACCCGAATGCCGTCGATGTTTGCGGACAGGACCGCAATTGCGACGGCATCGCACCGAGCGCCGCCCTCTGGTATCGCGACTTCGATGGCGACGGTTTTGGAAACCCCCTGAACCTGATCTCTTCATGTACGCAGCCGGCCGGATTTGTGAGCAACTTCCTGGATTGCGACGACGGTCAGGCCGCCGTGAACCCCAATGCCGTCGAAGTCTGCGACGGAATCGACAACGATTGCAACGGACTGATTGACGAACTCGGTGACAGCGATGGTGACGGCGTTTTGGATTGCCTCGACGCATGTCCCGGCACGCTGACCGGCGCCGCGGTGGACGCCAACGGTTGCTCCTGTCAGCAGCTCACGCCCGGTGACTCCGACAACGACGGGATCGGCGACTGCGTGGACCTGTGCCCCAATACGCCCGCCGGTAACGCCGTCGATAACACCGGCTGTGCTTGCGCACAGATCGTCCCGATCGTAGACTTGGATCGTGACCGCGTCCCCGATTGTGCGGACGCTTGCCCGAACACCCCTCTGGGTTCTGTGGTGAATGAGTCCGGCTGCTCCTGCCTGCAAATCAACCCGAATGCAGATGCTGACAGTGACGGCGTGCCGGATTGTCTTGACCAGTGTCCGGGCTCGCTGCTGGGGTCCACGGTCAACGAGTTCGGTTGCCCCTTTGCGGATTCCCCGGTCAATCCGGAGCGGGTGGGACCTGGCACGGATTCTGGCGTCAGATCGACCGACCCACTGATCGGCAGCGGTGCGTGCGGGGCGGGATCATCCGCAACGGCCACGCTTGGACTCGTTCCGCTTATGGCCTTCGGCTACCGACGACGGCGACCCGGGCGCATGGTTAGGAAGACGAGATAATCGCCGCATGGCGCATCGTAACGGTTGGAAGTTCGTAGCCCGCTGAGGGGCGGGTACGCACTTTGAGCCGGTGCGGCTCAACGGGATGTCTGGAAATCGGGTGCGGGTAGTCGGGCGTCGATGGGCTCAGACACCAGCTCGTGGCACGTCTCAAACCAGCGACATGCACGATCGCAGCTTGCCGAGTGCGACCCGAAGCACATCGAGAAACCCTGTTGCCGCTGCGACTCCCAGATGAGGTTGAAGTCCGGCATCCACCCCGTCCGGATGGCCATGCGAAATGCCTTTTCCCGAACGAGATGACTGGGAGAAATGAAGGGCACACCCATTCGAATTGGATTTGCGGCCGGCTTGATCGCGTCCGTCTTGGAGGGTGGACGAAGTTCGTCAATGACCATCCGTGGTGCCCTTCACGTCAGCGTCCTGTGTCCGTCCGTGGCAAGGTCGCCTCGCCCGGCCTGGAGCTATCGGCACGAGGCATGGGCGGCTGAAGTAAGTAAAGTCACGCCGGGTGCGGGACGGACGGTTTCGGATGCGAACGTCATGGCAAAACAAGGGAACTGTGGGACATCCGTCGCGCAGCCTCCTTGACAGGCAGAGCATAGGGACAAATCCCGCGCATGATCGGCCGACCGCGTGAGCCGTGCGCCGGGCCGCCGTTTGGCACAAGTGCCAACGCTTCATGAAATCCACGTATTCGTCTCTTCGACCACCCCGATTCTCAGCCCGGGCAGTCCCCTCGGTCGCAACTGGCTCGATTTTCCCTGGTACTGAATTCAAGCCTTCTGCGCCATCGCCCGGCAACGGGTGGATTCATCGTCCCCGCGGTGAGTGTCGCCCGTGTGACACCTACGGCGCGGGCTCGGTTCGTCACGGCGCCCGGCCCCCGGATACGGTGTCTGCACGGAATAGGGGGGGAATGTCGCCCGTGCATTCGCCCGGAAGGCGTCAACTGCCGGGATGCGGTATAATGCCCCGCTGTCGAAAGGACGTGTGACATGAGCTTTGAAGAACGGGGCGATGCGGTGGTGGCGGCGCTGGATGCCGAGGAGCTGAAGTTGATCTATCGGGTGCTGCATCAGCACCTGGCGGAACATCCGGAACTGATGGACACAGATTTCCTCATCGAGCTGCAAAACTACCTTCAACGACAGGCGAAGGCCGCCGGTGTGGACATCAGCGACCACGGGGCCTGGGATCACTGGATTGGTAACGAAAATGCGACGCCGTGCGATGTGCGATTGGGACGGCGACGACGGATCGATCCGGAGTCGTGACTCGACGCGCTCTCCTTGCTACTGTGCGGGCGGCGTACGGATGATTTCAAATGAAACGGGAGGTCGGTCGTGATGAAGACGAGCCTAAACATCAGTGCATGGGTGCTGGCATGGACCGTGGCGAACATGGCGGCCGCCGCGCCGCCCAAGACGCCCGGCCGGGCCGACTTCTGGCCGCAGTGGCGGGGGCCCAACGGAACCGGCGTTGCATTGAGAGCGAATCCGCCCACCGAGTGGTCGGAGGAAAAGAACATCCGCTGGAAGGTGCCGATGACCGGGCGAAGTCACGCCACGCCGATCGTCTGGGGCGATCGGGTCTTCATCGTGACGGCGGTCGAATCAGATCGTACTCCGGCCGAAGCAGGCGCATATGTTCAGCCCGGCGATCGTGATGGACGGCAAGGCCAACCAGGCCGCCGGCGCGGGGGCTTCGGCATGCGCAACGCAAAGCCGACCAAGGCCTATCAGTTCCAGGTGATGGCCCTCGATCGCAAGACCGGCAAGACAATCTGGAACACGACCGTCCACGAAGAGGTTCCTCACGAGGCGGGCCACCCGGATGCGTCGCAGGCGTCCGCTTCGCCGGTGACCGACGGAGAGCACGTCTACGCCTTCTTCGGATCCTACGGGCTTTACTGCCTGGACATGAAGGGCAAGGTGAAGTGGGAAAAAGATTTCGGCGACATGAAGACGCGCAACGAGTTCGGCGAGGGCAGTTCACCGGCCCTTTACGGCGACACGATCATTGTTAATTGGGATCACGAAGGAGACGACTTCATCGTGGCCCTGGATAAGAAGACCGGCAAGGAATTATGGCGCCGGGACCGCGATGAGCCGACGACATGGTCCACGCCCATCGTCTTCCGGGCCAACGGCAAGCCGCAGGTCGTCGTCTCCGCGACCAACGCGATTCAGGCGTACGACCTCAAGACCGGCAAGGACATCTGGAGCTGTCGCGGGATGACCGCCAACACCATCCCCACCCCCATGATCGGCAACGGCCTGCTCTACTGCATTTCGGGTTTTCGCGGCGCAGCGCTCCTGGCCATTCGCTATGGGGCCGCCAAGGGCGACATCACCGATTCCGGCACTGTGGCATGGCGATACGACAAGGATACGCCGTATGTGCCCTCGGCGCTCCTTTACAAGGACGTGCTCTATTTTCTCGACAACAACCGACCGATTCTGACCTGCCTCGATGCCAAGAAGGGCGAGCCGCTCGCCGAGAAGATGCGAATTGAAGGCCCGGACATGATCTACGCCTCGCTCGTCGGGGCGGCCAACAAGGTCTACATCGCCGGTCGAAATGGAAAGACGACGGTGATCAAGCACGGCGGTGAGTTTGAGGTGCTGGCCACGAATGTGCTGGATGACGGCTTCGAAGCGTCCCCGGCCATCGCCGGCGACGAAATCTTCCTGCGCGGGCGAAAGAACCTCTACTGCATCGCCGAGGACTAGTACTCCGTCATGTTTCAATTTGCGGGTAAAGCCGATGGAGCTTCACGCGGGCATCATCGGTGGTGAACTGCCAGTTGATTCGTTTGGATCGATGGTTCCGATTTGATTCCCATGCCTTCACTTGCTTTGTTAGGGCCTTTTCATCGGGGACGCGGCCGTTGAGAGCCTGCTTTTCCATCACGCTGAACTCGATCTCCGCCATATTCAACCACGATCCATGCTTGGGCGTATGCACCACGTCCAGCTTGTCCATCAGCCGTCTTGCCTCGGCTGGAGGGAAGGCGGCATAAAGGCTCGACACGGTGTGGGTGTTGAAATTGTCCATCACCACGGTGATCTTCTCCGCACGGCGGTAGTGGAGGTCCACCAGCGCCCGCATCTGGCCGGCAAAGTCGGTTTTGCAACGCCGCGACGTCACCGTCACCTGCCGCCAACCTTTGAGCGGCTCCACGAAGACAAACAAATTCGCCGTCCCATTGCGCTCGTATTCATAGTCATACCGCGCCGCCTGACCCCGCTTCGCCGCCATCGGCCGACGTACCTCCGAGACCAGTTGCTTGGACTTCTCATCGAAACAGACCACCGGGCGTTTCGGATCATAGGGCCGGTGATAAACCTCCAGAACATTTTCCATCGCACAGACGAACGCCGCATCCTGGTCCGGCGGAATGCACCACATCTTCTTCTGCCACGGTTTCAACTCGTTTTTGAAGAACACGCCGGATCGTCTCATGGGACACCGCGTCCACGATCTTCAATTCCACCACCCGGTCGGCCAGCAGCCGGAGCGACCAACGTTCGTATCCCTTCGGCGGCTGCGAGCAGGCCACGGCCACAAGTTTGGCCTCCTTGCGGCCGTCGAACTTTGGCGCCACCGGCGGAAGGGCCGTTTCTTCGGTGCCAAACAGGCCTCCAATCCTTCCTCTACAAACCGCTTCCGCAGGTACTCGATGCTCCGAACCGACACCGCCAGGCCTTCTGCGATCCGCGTATCGGGCCAGCCCGGTCGTGACTTCGATTCATCCGCCTGAAGCAGAATGTTCGCGTGCCGAATTTTGTAGGCCGCCGCCCTGCCCGTCGAAACCAACTCCTTTAATCGCCGCCGCTCCACCGCCTCCAGCCGAACCACATACCGTTTCATCGCCGATCCTCCATGATCAACAGGCCATCCACGGCCATCCAATCATGAACATCGACCCTTTCCAAAAATAACCCGCAAAGCTAACGATGACGGAGCACTAGAGCGGTTTGCGCATTTCTGTAGCGATTCCGCAGTGCGTAAAGTAGCCGATGGCATCGCCGGGCGTCACGGCGGCAATCGCGCGGCCCATCGCCTTGCACAACGGCTCGAAGCTTCGCGCCGCCGCACTTCGCAGGTACTGCTTCACCTTTGACCACATCGGTTCAATCGGATTGAAGTCGGGCGAGTACGGCGGCAGGAACAAAGCGGTGGCGCCGACTTGAGCGATGGCCTCCATCGCGCCCGGGGCGTGGTGCGAGGCCAGGTTGTCCATCACCACGATGTCGTCCGGCTTGAGGGTGGGCGCGAGAACCTGGCGGACATAGGCCGTGAAGGCCGCGCCATCGATCGCCCCGGGCAACAGCATCGGCGCGGTGGGTCCGCTCAGCCGCAGTCCGCAGAGCATCGTCGTGGTCTGCCAACGGCCATTGGGCGCATGGGCCTTGACCCGCTGCCCGCGCGGGCGCGCCCCGCAGCCGCGTCAGGTTGGTCTTGGCCGAGCTCTCATCAATAAAACAAGGCGATCCGGATCGAGGCCGCCCAGCGCCGCCTGCCAGCGCTGCCGCGCCGCCTTCACGTCCGGACGGTTCTGCTCATCCGCAAAGAGCGACTTTTTTAGCGACAGCTTCATCTTGTGGAGCGTGCGGCAAAGGTGGCCCAGGGTGACCTCCAGACCCAGCCGGTCGCGCAGTTCGGCCAGGGTCGCATCGGGCTGGGTCTCCACCAGCCTGCGGAGCCGCGCTTTCGAGCGTCGTTGAGCTTCGGGATCGGTCCGGCCCGATGCGGCAACGCGCGATGGTGCCGAGCTCACGCCGTCGCTGCTTCAGTCGCCGAACCCAGGCCGGCGACACCTCGAACGACTTCGCAACCCGCGTGGTCCCATGCCCGGCATCGCACGCCGCCAGCACCCGTTTTCGCAGATCCATCGAATAGGCTTCCATGCCAAAGTACTCCTTCGGCAACCAGCCTAACCTCTAGTGCACTATGGCGCTAGAGGGACGCGCAATCTGCTCTAGCCCAGGGTAGCCGCGACGCGGCTACCCTGGGATCATGATCGTCGAGAAGATTCAACCCCAACGGGGTTGTGGCCTAATCCCACACATACCGTTTGTCGAATTCGATTTGATGCTTTTCGAAGAACGCGAGAAGCTCGTTTTGATAGGTCGTATGCCGGTGGTGCTCCTCCTGCTGCGCAATGTAATCAGCTACTCGCGATATATTCGATTGGCTTACTGAAAAGCATGCATAGCCTGCCTGCCACTGGAAATCTGCGAGGTTTCCTGTGTGGCCCTTGAGCCACAAGGTTGACACTCGTTTTATTTCCTTAACCCAATCGGCCTGAGAGATAGTCCGCCCCAATCGGGCAAGGATATGGACATGATCGGCAACACCACCGATACGCACGGGAGGACAATCGAGTTCCCTGCTGATGCCGCCCAAATACGCGTGTAGGGCTTCGCGAAGGGCGACATCGTGTAGTAAAGGGCGTCGGCCTTTCGTGGAGAAAATCAGATGAACATGCACGGCTGAGAGCGACTGCGGCATGACGGCTCCTCAATGCCACAACCCCGGTGGGGTTGAATGGGTCTGGCGGACATTTTCCCAGGGTAGCCGCGTCGCGGCAACCCTGGGCTAGCCCGCATATTTCATCAGTGATCTTCGAATGGTGATGGACGGAGTTTTTCGGCTTTGTGCGTGAGCGGAGGGACGAAGGTGGAGGTTGGAGCGCGCAGGGCCCCCTTACCCCCAAGCGGTGATCAGGTTGTTTTTCGGGTCATGATGGGGCGGGCGGGATCAGGCGGAGTCGTGGAACCAGGGATCGCCACAGGTCCTGCAGGGGGCAGCTGCTCGACAGTCGCAGTACGACGCGGCGCACGGAGACGACCACCCGCGCGGCGACCTTGAGGAGTTTCAGGCGAATGGTGTTCACCTGGGCCTCGGCCAGTTCGGTGCCGGCCAGGGCCGTGCGGCGCAGCGTTTCCACCAGGACGTAGGCCGCCGAGGACAACAGCAGCCGGAACTGATTGGCCAGGAAGGCGTGGCAACTGGTGCGATCGGCGAAGAGCCCGAGCTGCTGCTCCTTGATGCGGTTCTCCATGTCGCCGCGGGCCGTGTACAGACCGTCGTAGATATCGTTCGGCGTGCGGTCGGTCAGGTTGGTCACCACGAATCGAACGTTGGGCCCCTGAACCAGCCGCTCGGCCTTGACGATCACGCGCGCGCGGCGATCCCAGGTCTGCGCCGCGTACTCGATCTCGTGGAAGTTCCGCACCTTCTGCTGCGTGGTGGCGAACTGGGCCTCGGCCGCCTGCATGAAGGACTCGGCCGCTTTCTCAGGACGGTGTTGCGGGCCAGGCCCAGCACGTACTTGACGCCGTGCCGGTCGCACCATTTCATCATTCGCCGGCGGCAGAAGCCGAATCCCCGCGGACGATGATCCGCACCCCGGGCCACGCCTGTCGCAAGCCGCTGCACCAGCAGCTTCAGGATGGGCCAGGCGTGATGGGCCCCGTCGATGTTGCTGGGCCGCAGGTAGGAGACCAGCAGCCGCGAGCCGCAGAACACATACAGCGGTAGGAAGCAGTGGTGGTCGTAATAGCCGTGGAAGAAGCGGCCTTCCTGGTTGCCGTGGATCGGATCGTCGGTCGCGTCGAAGTCGAGGATCAATTCCTCCGGCGGCGATTCATAGGACGCGATGAACTGCTCCACCAGCACACGCGACATTCGTGCCAGGTCGCCGCGCGTGACGCGGTTCTCCAGCCGGCACAAGGTCGGACTGCTGGCCAGCGGCTCATCCGCGCTCGGCGGCCGCCCGGTCAGGACCGCCAGCACGGGATCGCTCCGCAGGGCTTGATGGTCGTTGAGATCTTCGTAGCCCATCGCAATGGCAAAGATGCGGCAGGGCCAGCATGACCCGCTGGTCATGTTGAATTCAGGCCGGATCACGCGGGTCGTTGATGACCCCGGCCAGTTGATCGACCAGGCCCAGACGCCGCTCGACCTCCCGAAGCAGCAGACCCCCGGCGTCTGAGGTGAGCGTTCCGCCTGTGAAATCGGCCACGATTTTCTTGCGGCCGAGACTGGAAAAGAACATCGGTTTGCTGTTACAGTCTGTCACGAAAAAGCCTCCCTGCCTATGGACCGGAATGTTCTTACGAAACCCCAGTCTACAAGGCTTCGAGGCTTTTTCTATTCCTATTCAACGCCGACCTGATGAAATATTCGGGCTAGAGGGCTTGAACGCTTTCAGCGTATCAACGGGATGGGAGCAGTACGTCATTGAATTCGAACGTGTTGTCAAGAATTCGAGTCGCCCGTGGATTTGGACACAACGAGGACTTTCGGCAGTCGTTTACATTGCCCGGCAATTCCAGGCGGTACACTCAAACAGCACACTCGCGACGGGTGGCGATCAACGGCTGTTAGAATCGGACGCGAACGCCTATGCCGAACCTCCGGCGTGCTTGTCCGGGTCGTATTCCAGCCCGAAGTGTTTCATCTTCTTATAAAGCGTCGTGCGATTGATCTGCAGGACTTCTGCCGTTTCCTGGCGGTTCCAGTTGTTCGCCTTCAGGGCCGCTTCGATGATTCGCCGCTCGGGCTCTTCCAGGGCGTCCCTCAGGGAGATGGGCTTGTAGGGAATCTCGCCGGTCGATGAGGTCGTGCCGGGCGTCTGGCCCTCCATCACCGACGCGGGCAGGTCTTCCGGCGCGATGTGCCGACTCTTGCAGAGTACGACGGCCCGTTCAATCGCATTTTCCAGTTCGCGCACGTTGCCCGGCCAGTGGTAGCGTTGGAGGAGATTGATGGCCTCCGCCGTCAGGCCGACGATCTGCTTTTTGTTCTCGTCGCAATACTTCTTGAGGAACGTTTCCGCCAAGAGCGGAATATCGCCGAGTCGCTCAACGAGCGGCGGCATGGCGAGCGTTACGACGTTGACGCGATAGTACAGGTCCTGCCGAAACCGCCCGGCCTCGACTTCGCGCTTGAGATCGACGTTGGACGCGAGGATCACGCGCACATCGGCATTGACCGTGGCATTCGAGCCGACCGGCTCATACCGCCGCTCCTGCAAGACGCGCAGCAGCTTCACCTGAAACGCAGGCGACGCCGAATTGATCTCGTCGAGGAAGATGGTCCCGCCCTCGGCCGCCTTGAACTTGCCTTCCTTATTTGCAACGGCCCCGGTGAAGCTGCCTTTGACGTGGCCGAACAGCTCCGACTCGAGCAGGCCTTCGGGAATGGCGCCGCACGACACCTCAATGAACGGCTTATTGCGACGATCGGAACGCTGGTGAATCGCCCGGGCGACGAGGCTCTTACCGGTTCCTGACTCACCGGAGATCAGCACCGTCGACTTGCTGTCGGCGACCGTCTGGACGAGGTCGAAGATCTTGAGCATCTTGTAGTCGTGGCCGACGACGCTATCGAGCGAGTAGCGCAGATCGAGCTGCTGCCGGAGTGAGCGATTTTCCTTGAGCAGCGACTGTTGGGCGACGGCGCGCTGGACGACAAGACGAATCTCGTCGTCCGACAGGGGTTTGGTGAGATAGTCGTAAGCGCCCATCTTGATCGCCTCGACGGCGGACTCGATGGTGCCGTAGCCGGTGACGACGATGGTGACGATGTCGGGCCATCGGTCGTGAAGCGTGCGAAGGAGTTCGAAGCCGTCGGACTGCGGCATGTTCACGTCGGTGATGACGAGATTGAACGGTTCCTGCTCGATGGCCTCGATCGCCTGCGCGACGCCGGGAGCGCCGGTCACGTCGTAGCCCTCAAGGCGCAGGAACTCGCTCAGCGAATCAACGACAATGCGGTCATCATCCACGATGAGAATGCGGCCCTTCTCGACGCTCGGTGCGCCGCGGCGCGATGCGGCGTCGGCGGGCTGATGGACGGTTTGTTTTACCGACATTACATGCACCTCCCCATTAGCGGGAATTGTTTCCCGGTTTCGTCGAATCCGATATCTGTGAATCCCCTTGATGGCCCGCCTGTTTGTGGAGCGGCGTGGCCTCGCAATTGCGAATCGGGATTCGAACCGTCATCACCGTGCCTTTCGGCTCGTTGCGCGACGCCGTGATGGAACCTGAATACTTCTCGATCAATTCTTTCGACACCGCCAAGCCCAGGCCGGTTCCGCTGCCGATGGGCTTCGTGGTGAAAAATGGCTCGAAGATGCGATCGACATCCGCAGGCAGCCCGATGCCCGTGTCGGAAACGGTCACGATGACATCCGGTTCGGCAATTCTGGTGGTCACGGTCAGGGTCCCGCCGTCCGGCATGGCGTCGATCGAGTTCTTGATAAGGTTGCAGAATATCTGAAAGAGATTGCTACCACGCACGACGGGCATGTCCGATTCGTGGAAGTTGCACACCAGGGTGATCTTGGCTTCCTGGGCCCGTCCCTCCATGGCCGACAGGGCGTCTTCGACGAGCTTATTGATCGTCGCCTGCTCGAAGGTGCTCGGCGTGGCGCGCGAGAACTCCAGCAGGTCGCCGCCAATCTCGGCGAGTCGATGAACCGCGCTTCTGGCCGACTCAAGGTACTCGACGATCTTCGAATCGCCCAACTCGGTCGCCCGACGCAGCGCGAGATTCGTAAACCGCAGGATTCCATCGAGCGGGTTGTTCAGTTCGTGCGCCACGCGCGCAGCCAGTTTGCCGACGGCTGCAAGCCGCTCGGAGACGGCGAGACGTCGCTCCATGCTGATATGAGAGGACACATCTTCGGCGAGCAAAAGTCCGCCGGATGCGGATTCCTCCCCGTTCAGGCGAAGCGGGCTGACCATCACATTGAGAAAAGTCTCGCCGGCGCGGTCCGCATTCTTGATGGAGACATCCAATCGCCGCGGCAATTGAGTCGTCATGACCTGCCGCAATTCGGTGGTCCAGTCCTCGAAGCGCCCTTCGACGCCCAGACGCGACAATGCGACGCCCAGGTCTTGCTCCCCGTGGAGGAGGTCCTGCGCGGACCGGTTGGCAAGGGTGACCTGCAGACGCCTGTCGAAGAGGACCATGGCCATCGGCAGCGATTCGATGACTGACCCGAGCAGGTCGCCCAGCGAGCCGGCCGCTGACGGAGCTTGGTGAATGGACTTCGTCGACGTGGTCGTCATTGCGCCGATGGACCCCTGCCTATTTCAAGAAATCGTGATCAGGCCGCTTGGCCCCTGTGAAATTACTCGTTCACGGTGCCGCTGCGGGCCTTAACAGTATCGGTAGGTCGGAACTTCGATCAAGCCAAATGTTGCATTTTTGCATCATTTGGAGGTTATGGGGAGAATGGGCCGGTCTGTGTCAGGTTGCCCGGTCATTGTCGGACGTAACCCGCCAAATGGTTTCCAAGTCTCGTTAGCGAGCAGAATTAGGATTCGGAAGGCACACCGGGACCGGGTATTCCAGGTGGCCCGAAGATGCGGCCGCGGTCGGTCGCGTTGCCGAGAGTCGGCCCTTTGAATAGCATGGCCGCGATTCTCAGAGGCGTTGCCGCTTGAACAGGCGGAACTCACACGCCGGCTGAAAGTGTGTCCGCCACGATTCGTGTCCCCCCAGGAGCCTCCAGGATGATTGTCGGCTGTGTCAAAGAGATCAAATCGGATGAGTACCGCGTCGGCATCGTTCCCGGCGGGGCGGCTGACCTGGTTCGCGCCGGCCACAAGGTCCTCATTGAGAAGGACGCCGGTCACGGCTCAGGTTTCACCGACTCGGAATATGAGGCGGTCGGGGCCACGGTCGTCGATACGGCCCAGGAGGTCTTCGCCAAGTCAGAATTGATCGTCAAGGTCAAGGAGCCGCAGCCTTCCGAGTGCGCGATGCTTCGCGAAGAGCAGGTTTGCTTCACATATTTTCACTTTGCCGCCGACCGCAAGCTGACCGAGGGCGTCCTTAAAAGCGGGTGCGTAGCCATTGCCTATGAGACCGTGCGCGATCGTGAACGACGTCTGCCGCTCTTGACTCCGATGAGCGAGGTCGCCGGCAAGATGAGCGTGCAGGAAGGCGCGAAGTACCTTGAACGGCCGATGATGGGCCGCGGCATTCTGCTGGGAGGCATCCCCGGTGTGCAGCCTGCCACGGTACTGATTCTCGGCGCGGGCATTGTCGGGATGAATGCCGCGAAGGTCGCCGCAGGGTTGGGAGCTCACGTCATCCTCATGGACGTGAACCTTGAACGGTTGCGATATCTCTCGGATGTCATGGCCGCGAACGTGCAGCTTGTCTTCAGCAGCGACGCGATGATCCGCGAGCATCTGATCCTCGCCGATCTCGTCATTGGCGCCGTGCTGATCCCCGGGGCGCTTTGTCCGACGCTTATTACCCGGTCTTATCTATCGACGATGAAGCAGGGCGCGGTGATCGTCGACGTCGGCGTCGATCAGGGTGGCTGCTGCGAGACGATTCGCCCGACGACGCACGCCGATCCGACGTATATCGTGGACGGCGTTGTTCACTATGGCGTGGCCAACATGCCGGGGGCGGTGGGACGTACCAGCACGTTTGGCCTGACGAATGCGACGATGCCTTATGTCCTGCGGCTGGCGAACATGGGTTATAAGAAGGCAACGGCGGCCGATGCGGGCCTGGCGGAGGGCGTGGATGTCTATCGCGGCCAGGTGACGAATGAAGCCGTCGCTCGCGTGTTTAATATGGAATTCCGCCCTTACAAGCCCTAGGATTTAATTGCGATTTACCCGCCTCGTAGCCAGCCACGGTGTCAATTGCCGATGGCGGTGAACCAACGCGAAGACATTCACCGGAAGCCGCGTTTGCCTGATATGGGGAATCGGCGGCGATGCGGTATTCCGCATGAAGCGTGATCGCCGAAATACGATTAGGATCGACGCCGGCTGTCGCACCACGACCGGCGCATTGTCGGGCTCGATAGCTCTGGAGACACCCATATGAGTCGAAAACTGATCATCGGCGGCGGAGTCGTCGTTCTCATTTGTCTGGGGTTTTACGCCCTGTCGCGGGCGAGCATCAGCAACGCATGGCTGGATGGCGAGAAGGACCAGGCCAAGCTCGGCAATCTCATCATTCCCGTGACAGCAACCGGCACGGTACAGGCGAACCGCTTCGTCACCATCAAGAGCAAGGCCAGCGGGCAGGTCTCCAAGATTCACGTCGTGGAAGGTCAGATGGTCGAGGCCGGCCAAGTCCTCGTCGAGCTGGACCCGGTTGATGAAAAGCGCAGGCTGGAATCCAGTCAGGCGGATCTGGACCGGGCCCAGTCGGTTTTTGAGAAAACAAAGATCGCGCTGGAGAACCAGCAACTGGATCTTCCGCTTCAGACGGCTCAAGCCGAGTCACGGCTGCTGGATGCGGCGTCCCGGTTTGAGGACGCCGAATTCAAGTGGAACAAGATGCGGCAATACCTTGAGTCCGATGTCGCCGGCGATGTCGAGGGTGTCACGACCAAGGCGACCTACCTCGCCGCGAAGGCCGCCAAGCAGCTCGCTGAGGCGGACCTGGAGCGGGCCAGGAACAACGAGCGAATCGTTTTGCACAGCGCCGAGCAGGATGTGATTCAGGCAGAGGCTTCGGCCACGAGCGCGCAGAAACTGGTTGACGAGGCCAAGCTGCGGCTCGACGAGACGACGGTCCGCGCACGCAACGACGGCATGGTCTACAACATTGTGGTTCAGCAGGGCGAGATGATTCAGAGCGGTACGTCGGGCTTTACCGGCGGGACGCCGATCATGACCCTGGCCGATGTCAGTTCCGTTTATGTCATGGCGCAGGTGGATGAGGCCGACATCGGCGCGATTCGCAAGATCGCTCCGGACTATGCCCGACCCGGTACTTCGACGATGCTCAGCGACGAAGAGTATTCCCGCCGTGCCGGGGAACGCCTTAAGGAAATGGAGGGCAAGGGGGTCGAAGTGACGGTCGAGGCCTATCGGGCCGAGACGTATCAGGGCGTGATCGAGCGCATCCTGCCGGAGCCGCAGCGGGTGAATAATGCGCTGGCGTTTAATGTTCGAGTCCGCCTTGTTGGTGAGGACCTTAAGAAACTCATCGGGCTTCAGGCTGACTTGTCCTTCACGACCGAGAAGTTGCAGGATGTCGTCTTGGTGAAGAATGATGCGTTGTTCAGTGAGGGGCGCGACTGCTTTGTTTACATACCCATCAAGAAGAGCAGCGGTCGCTGGGGTGAAGAGAAGCGGCCGGTCAAGATCGGCGTCACCGACGGCACCTACACCGAGATCGTCTCCGGGCTGAAGCCGGACGACGAGATCTGGGTGAAGCGGCCGAAAGAGACGGATCGCGAGAAGCGCGAGAGCTCTACGTAGCATTGCGATCCTCGTCACCACCTGCACGTATTCAGCGATCATTCGTCACTCTGCCCTTTGTGCGGCGACGGGTGATCGTGCGGAATCTCCTTTGAGCGATTAACATGCCCATTCGATGATGAGCGCCGCAAACAAACCCCCATTGTCTGACGACGAGTCTCCCGAGGAGGGCGATCTGGCCGAGGTATTCGGTCTGGAAGATGCCGGCGAGGCTGCGCCTTCGGGCCGTGCGCCGGTTGCCGTCGATGATGCCGATGAACCGCTCGTTCAGTTGGAGTGCTCCGACGCGGATGAGGCGGCGCGGCGCGCCGTCATTCATATCCGCCGGAAGCTGCCGGGCCGGCGGCTGGACAAATATCTCATGGCCCGGTTTCCACGGGTTTCGCGCACGACGCTGCAAAAGCTCATCAAGCAGGGCGACATCACGCTCAACGGCAAGCCGACCAAGAAGAGCTACGAGGTTGAAGACGGTGACGTGATCGAGATCGCCTTCCCGCCGCCGCCGGTCTATGACGTGGTTCCGGAGGAGATTCCGCTCGATATCGTTTATGAAGATGACTACCTGCTGGCGATCAACAAGCAGGCGGGGATCATCGTGCATCCGGCCACGCGCACGCAGAGTGGGACCATCGCCAACGGCCTTGCCTTTTATTGTCAGGCGCTGGCCAAGACCGACGACCCCTTTCGGCCGGGCATCGTTCATCGCCTCGACAAGAACACGACGGGCATCATGATCGTCGCCAAGACCGACGAGGCGCATTGGCGGCTTTCGCTGCAATTTGAAGAGCGGAAGACGGAGAAGGTGTACCTGGCATTCGTCCACGGCGCGCCGGAGTTTGACGAGGATATCATCGACGTGCCCATTGGGCAGCATCCGACGGTTCACGATCGCTACGTCGCCACCGGTTTCGCCGAGCGGCTCGGCGCCAAGTTCGCGAAGAAGCTGGCCAAGAATGCGGTCACGCGCTATCGCGTCCTGAATCGTATTCGCGGCTACAGCGTCGTTGAGCTTTACCCCAAGACCGGACGGACGCATCAGCTTCGCATCCACATGTCGCATATCGGGCACCCGATCGTCGGCGACCCGTTTTACGGCGGGCGGCACGTTTCGCGGCACCAGGTGAGCGGCAGGCCGGAGGACGGGGTCGAGCCTTATTTTCGCCGGCAGCTTCTTCATGCGTCGCGGCTGACGGTGACGCATCCGATTCATCAGAAGCCGTTGACGCTTCACGCGCCGCTTGCGGCGGATATGCAGGAATTCCTGCGGTTGCTGGGGCTGCCTGACGAGGAGATCGCGGCCTTTTGAGGGCGGCGGGGAAACGTCGAAACGTCGAAACGTCGAAATTCACACAATTCGCGGCGACCATCGACTGCTCCGACCTGCGATTTCGGGCGATTGGCGGCATCAAATCCAAGGTGACATAAGGTGACACAGCCGGATTTTCTCGCTTGCAACTCTTGTGACGGGCTTGTGTTGGGGCGACTCGCGATTTTAGTGGTTTTTTGCGCGCATTCGAGTGACTCCTCCACCCCTGCCGGGGTGGGGTTTTTACTGAGATGCTGACCACTGGTTGCGCTCGGCTTGCTTCGCTGCGCCTTGCTCCACCAGTGGCTACAACCCGGCGCCCCTGCCGGGGCTCGATCGGGGGGGATTCGCTTGTTGGTACAAGCAGGTGCACGTTGCGGGGCTTGATGTGCGGCAATGCATTTGTGAAGGCGTGCCGGCGTTTATTTGGACTGATAATTGTCGCGGCGGTGCGAAGAGTTGAAGGTGACATAAAGTGACACACAGCATTCGGAAATTGTGCCAACGCTTGTGGCGGGCTTGGGTTGGGGCGGTTCGCGAAATGGGCGGTTTTTGGTGAAAACTCGCAAGGTGAAACAAGACCGGTGCATGCCCGAACGGGCGTGGAAAGTTTCGGGAAAGTTCGTTTGTAAGTCCTTGAAAAACGAGTCAGGAAGGTGACACAAGAGGGGGTAGGGGGTTGAGTCGTTTGGCTTTTGGATCGCGCGGGCATTGAGAATTCCATCTCCGGGCGGGTTTGGTTCGGTCTCTATTCATTGATACTTGCTCCGCGCCCGCGCCCCTGGGGGTGGTTGACGGAGCGTACGATTCATCGTGAGACGTGAATGGCGAGGCCTTCTTTGGGGAAGTCTTGCTGCCGCAGGTTGAGCAAGGGAGATTGCTTGGAAAGGTAGAATGTCCCCCGAATCGAAAAACACGCTTCGCGAGACAGGTTGAAGTCCTCCCGGAACCATAGTACGCGTTAGGTCTTCTTCAGTTAGGAGTCGGGCCGATCCCTCAGGAGAAGAGCTGATTTCGAGAACACGCATCTCTGCCGGAGATACGGTTGGCTTTGGCCGATAGCAAGAAGACCGAAGCCAAACACGCGCGAGTTCGTAATTTGACTCCACGTACCAGGGCCTCGATTGCTCAAAGAACACTGTGCGACTCTCTGATGCCTTGGCCATGCCTGTGAGAATTATCTGTGTTTGAGTGATCTCAGCATCTGTAACACGCCACCCCAGAGTCGTATCCATGATTGGTCCATTGGAAGAAGTGGCCTCGTGGCCAACTGGACCTTCAGGATCCCGGGCGCAGTGAATCGGGAAGCAAACCAGCAAGACTAATAGATTGAATAGTATTCGCCAAGTTGGATTTAGGAGCGCGCGGTTCATCGGTTGCATCCCGTCTAAAAGATACAGCGGGTTTTTGCGGAGTCAAATAAACTGGGAGTTTCTTGATGACCTAGGGAGCAAAAGAGGGACATTCAACTATTCCGGCGTTAATCCCGGCCGCTGTGAAGTGCGTCGTATCGGTCGAACTCAACTTCGTATCGTTATACATATCGCCATGCCCGCAGGTTTCGGGGATTCTGAGCCCGGGTTGTTTGTTTCGAGTGACTGTTGACGACAAGATCGCGTCTTCCAAGTCGGATGCGTCAAGTAAATCATCCTGACACCTTTTCTGATCCGCGCGGTCGAACTGGCTGTCAGTGATCCAGGCCAGGCCGGCGGAGTCCTCAGTGACCCGCGTTTTGCGGCCCAGGGTGTTGTACGTCGTCGTGGTCTTGCGGCCGGCCTCATCGGTCACCTCGGTCCGCCGGGCCGACGGGGTCATAGGTGTAGGTGATCGTTTTGTCATCGGAATTGCCGAAGGCGCCGTTCGCCCCGTCCTCTGTGCCAACCCTTCGACATAGTCCTCATCTATCAGTAGAGTTCATGTGTCAAGCGACTTTCACCACGGGCCGTTAGCCGATAGTCTCGAACAAAAGCACGGCAAAAAAACATAAGCAACCCACGATTGCGGGAATCACAACAATGCCAACAATATGACTCGGATAGACGCGGGCCGAATATGTACTGTATGTCACGTTGCGCCGAACTGCATAATGAACACCATAAGTCCAATAGAACATGCCGCCGCAAAACGCAATCGCAGTAAGCAAATCATATCCTCTCAGCATGAGGATCGTACTAATTCCAAGTACGCTTGCGAACACTGGCATAGATAATGTATAAAACAATGGTATCGACTTTCTAACAGTGACCGCAGATCGCGGGACAGTTGCAGTAAAACAGAACATAGCCCAATAAGGCGTGACGCAACAGAAGAAGACCTGAAGAAGAGTTAGTTTAACGATTCCGCTGTTATCGAGTAGCGCAAATGAAATGTGGGGCTGCAAAAAGCCAATTGGGAGCGCCAAGGCCACCTGCCAGAAGGCGCACGTTAGCCACAAAGCGGTAATGCAGGAGGTGGACGGCGTCTGGGAAATCACGATCCGATTCCATAACCACGGAGGATACAGACATGCTGCGAGGAGTTTCACTGTTGAAGGCCGGGCAAGCCCCTTGAGCCTTGCGGGGAGCATCAAGGATGTGGAATGATAAGCTTGCCAGCTCGCTTGCGCAAAGTCAATAGGCTCGCCGCAATATTCGCATTTGCAGTCGCTACGAAACTCGACGGGGCTGCGGCAGGATGCGCAAACGACAGGGCTTCTCCGACTGGCGTGATAGGCAAGAAACGCGCGAAGGTCCGCACCACACTCCGAACACCGATTGCCCGTGATCCGAAAGAGATCATATCCACAATCAGGGCAGTATCCTGGAGTCGGTAGGCGACGTTTTTTCCAAAGCGCAGCAGCGACGCCCGCTGGCGGAATCAGCACAGTCCATAAGGGGACACCTAATGACCGAGTACCATCTGGGAGCGAAAACCAATAATACCTCAGATGCTGGCCTACAAAAAATGGGGAGGGTTCCCTTAAGCGGAATCGCGGCTTAGGAAACAGTGGCCCACCAAAGTATGCATATTTCCCAGCGCCAATTACTCCGGAATCAACCCAAACGGAGTAACAGTGCCCACACGCCCCCGCTTCGTTGCTACAGGGTCTGTACAGAAGGGCAAACTCGAATGCGCGAAAGTACAGACTTACAGGGTAGCTTACAATCGCAAGAACAAACACCGCGACGGAAATCCAGAATGCAAGCATGGCAAACCAGGCAAAGAGTTGACGGCGCACAATGTTCGTTAGCATCCACATCTTCCAGCGGGAGGCACTGTTGGTGCTCCACAAACACATGGCGCGGGAGGGGGTGAAGTCTGGGGCGTGTTTAGTGTCATGGAATTGCCGGTCTTGATACAAGGGTAATTAGCGCTGAAAAGAAGAGGTGTCAGGATGATTTTCTCCGTACTTTCCGGGGCCGTCGCATTGACAGTATAACGAATTTCCTCGTTCGCTCGTTTGGCCGTGAGCAACCATATCGCTTGTTGCGTCAAGGGTAGGTCGCTCAGCGATGGGCCCGGCGCGGTCCAGCCGCAACCATAGATTATACCCTTGACATGCCACGTTGTTCGCCGAAATGTCGCTCCCGTGGCCGATGGGGGATTGGGAGTATTGAGTGAAGCGAATTCGAGCGATTTGCGGGGGCCGAGTTATTTTGCCGGGTTCGTTGATGATTTCTGATCGGTCCCGTTGGTTTGCTGGGGCTCGATCGAGAGGATGCCGGTGAACTCGCCTTTGAAGACGGGCTGGCCGTTCCATTTGACCTCGATGGGGGTGTTCGGCTTGAGCGGTTCGGCGTCGGAGATGAGTGCCCAACCGAGGACGCCCTGGCTGTTGATTTCGATGAGGCCCCCGTCCTTGATTTCGGCGTGGACATGGCACGGCTTTTTGTAGGACTTGTCTCCTTCGACGGCGAGCCACCAGACGCGGGAGAGGCCGGCGGGGAAGACGTAGTCGATGACGCGGGGCGTCGGCTTCCTGCGCTGCTGGATGAGCCAGCGCCAGAGGTCGGGGGTGGCGTAGGCCTCGTCCCAGCAGATGTGCTGAAGCTTGGGATACTCGGTGTAGATGGGCGAGCCGCCGAGTCGCTTGAGTTCTTCAATGGCGTCGCGAGAGCCCTGAACGGAGACGTTGTTGTCGAGGGCGCCGTGGAATGCCCAGGTGGGCAGATCGACGATGTTTGAGAGATAGTCCTTGGGGGCGAATCCGCAGACCGGGACGATGGCGGCGAAGACATCCGGCCGCAGCACGGACAACTCCCACGATGCGATGCCGCCCATCGAGAGGCCGGTCAGGTAGATGCGATCTGGATCGACGCGGTAGGTCGATTGGACTTCGTCGAGAATGGCCCAGACGGCGGCGGCTTCCTGTCCGCGAAACCACATATTCTGTGCCTGGGGCATGACGACGATGAAGGGGAATTTCATGGCCCGCCGCGCGACATAGGGGGGCAGGCCGACGGTAGTCTGCTTGATGCCGTCGGTACCGCACTCGCCGCTGCCGTGGAGGAAGATGATCAGCGGCCACTTGTGGTCCTTGTCTTTGACATATTGCGGCGGCGTGAACACGGCGTACTTCCGCTGGGCCCGATTGGAGAGGGTGATGGTTTTGCCGAGAAAGCCCCTGGGGAGCCTGCGCTGGCTGGGCTTCGGGCGGGCCTCTTGCTGGGTGGGTTGCTGGGAATGCGCGACCTCGGCTCCGCATAGAAGGATGATGGCGGCGGCGAGGACGGCACGAGTCGTCGATGGTCGACGGAGGGAGGGCAGGTGCAGGTATTTCAACAAATGCAGATTACCGCACTGGGTCATCCTTGGAATGATCCTCCAATTGTCCGCGTCTGGCAACGAGGATTGTGGCGACGCGGCTGATTGCGACACCGGCGAGCGCACAGGGCGATTTCTGTGTGCGTGCGATCAAGGCGTTCTTTGAATGCGAGGGAGTCTCGGGCTATATTCTGCTGCCCGCCTCGCCTGGATTGGTTCGTACGGCGTCGACAAGGCGGCCTGGGTCGCTATGAACATACTGGGAATCTCCGCATTCTATCACGACAGCGCCGCCGCCCTGATTCAGGATGGGCGGATCGTGGCGGCCGCTCAGGAGGAGCGCTTCTCGCGGATCAAGCACGATTACAGATTCCCCCAGCACGCCATCGACTATTGCCTGAAAGAGGGCGGGATCGGCGCCGACCGGCTTGACTACGTCACTTTCTACGACAAGCCGCTGCTTAAGTTCGAGCGATTGCTGGAGACGTATCTATCGTTTGCCCCGGCGGGGTTTCGCAGCTTTATGGAGGCGATGCCGCTTTGGCTCAAGCAGAAGCTCCATCTGCCGCGCGAGATGGATAAGGGGCTGAAGCATCTATACAAGGGCCGCTACGTTTTCACGGAGCACCATGAGTCTCACGCGGCCAGCGCTTTTTTCCCTTCGCCTTTTGAGGAGGCGGCCATCCTGACGCTCGACGGCGTCGGTGAATGGGCGACGGCGAGTTATGGCCACGGCAAGGGGAATCGCATCGATGTCACGCACGAGATGCACTTCCCGCATTCGCTGGGGCTGCTCTACACGGCGTTCACTTACTACTGCGGGTTCAAGGCGAACAGCGGCGAGTACAAGCTGATGGGGCTGGCGCCTTATGGCGAGCCGAAATACAAAGACCTGATCATGCGCGAGCTGGTCGACATCAAGGCCGACGGCTCGATCCGCATGAACATGAGGTATTTCAACTATTGCCAGGGGCTGACGATGACCAGCCCGGCGTTTCATGCGCTGTTTGAGGGCGAGCCGCGACCGCCGGAGAGCAAGCTGACGCAGCGCGAGATGGACATCGCGGCGTCGATTCAGTGGGTGACTGAAGAGATCATGCTTCGGGCGTCGAACCATGTTCACAAGGAGACGGGCAGCCGGAATCTTGTGCTCGCCGGGGGCGTTGCGCTGAACTGCGTCGGGAACGGGCGCATCCTTCGCGAGGGGCCGTTTGAGCGCATCTGGATTCAGCCGGCGGCGGGCGATGCGGGCGGGGCGCTGGGTGCGGCGCTGTTTGTGTGGCATCAGTTGCTCAATCATCCGCGCACGCCGCGCAGCGAACTCGACGGACAGGATGGATCGCTGCTTGGGCCGAGCTACCCGATGGAGGAAGTTCGCAGCATTCTGGATCGGTGCGGGGCGAAGTATCACTACATCGCCGATGAGAATGAGCTTGTCGATGCGGTGGCGAGCGCCATTGCCGATGAGAAGGTCGTCGGTCACATGGCGGGGCGGATGGAGTTCGGACCGCGGGCGCTTGGATGCCGATCGATCATCGGCGACGCGCGAAGCCCCAGGATGCAGTCGGTGATGAATCTGAAGGTGAAGTTTCGCGAGTCGTTTCGGCCGTTTGCCCCGTGCGTGCTGCGCGAGCACGTGCACGAGTATTTTGATATGCGGCCCAACGAGGACAGTCCTTATATGCTTCTCGTCGCGCCGGTGCGCGAGGACAAGCGTGTGCCGCTTAACGGCGACGGCAAGGACCTCTTCGGCATTGAGAAGCTCAAGCAGTTACGCTCGGTCGTGCCCGCGATCACTCATGTGGACTACTCCGCGCGCGTGCAGACGGTGGACCCGGTGCGACATGCGCGGATGCACAAGATTATGAGCCGCTTCAAGGAGAAGACGGGCTGCCCGGTGATCATCAATACGAGTTTCAATGTGCGCAGCGAGCCGATCGTGTGCTCACCGAGCGACGCTTATCGGTGTTTTATGGCGTGTGATATGGACGTGCTGGTGGTTGAGAACTTCATCATGCACAAGAGCGAGCAGAAGCAGATGAGCGAGGAAGAGATCAAGGAGTATCTCGCCCAGTTCCAGTTGGACTAGGCGGCGGGCCGGGTTGGAGTTTGTCATGGCGTTGATCGACATCGACTGGAAGCCGTCGGCCAAGTTGCTGCGCAGCTTCGGGCTGATCGGCCTCTTTGCGTTCGCCGTGGTGGCGGGCATTGTCGAGTGGAAGCACAAGATCGTCATTTTCCCGATTGCGGAGAGCGCGGTTCCGATGACGCGGAATATCCTGCTGGGGCTTGCCGGCTATTGCGGGGTCTTTGCGATGATCATGCCCCAGGCGCTGCTTCCCGTTTATCTTTTTCTCACCGCGGTGGGCTACCCGATCGGGTTGGTTGTGTCCTTCGCCGTCATGCTGATAATGTACTTTCTGGTGATCACGCCGATCGGCGTCGCGATGAGACTCTTAGGCAGGGACCCGATGCGGCGAAAGTTCGATCCGGCGGCGCAGAGCTACTGGATCAGGCGTACGCCGCCGGCCGATATTCGGCGCTATTACCGACAGTTCTGAAATTGAGGATCAACTCGCCATGCATGCAGACAAGAATAATCCCGGCGATCACGATGAGTTTGCCCGCGCAGGCGCAGAGACACGGACCGGCCTCGTGGCCGAGTTCTTCGACTTCCTCAGGCACAACAAGAAGTGGTGGCTGCTGCCGATCCTGCTTGCGTTTCTGGCCATCGGCGCTTTGATTCTGCTGGGCGGCACCGGGGCGGCGCCGTTTATTTATCCGATGTGGTGACGCATCGGACGGATGGGGCGAAGGCCCCGAATCTCGCGGCGGAAATCGAATTCACGCACGCGATGTCACCGTCTGCCGATGACTTCACCCGCGTAGTTATGGTCGCTCCTGCCGCTCGACGGGTTGGCGGCGCTTCTTTTCCTTTTTCACGACGCGCTCTTCGTTGTCGTGGCGGTGCGCGGGGGCGGCGGGGATAAACGCGTTGATCATCGGGCCGAACTTTTCCATCACGTCGTTTATGTTGGGAAGTCCGCCGAGCGACAGGCGAATCGTCATCTGGTTGTGGGCCTGACCAAGGGCGAATGCGGCGATGGTGTTGGCGCAGAGTTCGCCGGCCATGTTGGCCTGCATTGATTCGCCCGGGCTGTCGGCGTGGCCGGCCGCTACTTTCGCGAGTCGGCCGATGTGTGCGATGGCCATGATGCTGGTATCGCGGGGAAGGGCCTCAAAGGCCTTGGACAGCATTGGGTCGTCGAGCAGAGACTTGCCCTTTTCGTGGGCCTGAATCGCATCGCGGATGGCGCTACGCGTCAGGCCGATGGCGATGCAGCCGTCGAGCTCAGATACGTAGATTCTGCCGAGTTCGGGAATGGCGTAGGCGGTGACCGGGGTGCTGCCGATCTTCATGGACCGCGGCTCGATCGGCTCGTTGCCCTCGACGAGGCCGGGAAGGCTGAGGAACTGATCCCAGAGGGCCCGCGACTTGGCGACGTCGTTGACTGACATCAGGATGCAGGCGTTGGGGACGTCATTCTTCATTTCGCCGGGGACGACGAATCCGCAGACCTCGCGGATGTTGCCGAAGAACTCGCGGAAGATGTCGAAGCCGGTGATGACCCGATCTTCGCCGTGCTTCTGGGCGGCGTCTGCGGCGGCGTAGGTGAGCGCGGGATTGAGACCCATTCCGAAGACGCCGGCGGCGTCGGTGGGGACGTTTTTGAGGCAGTCGCGCGTCATCGGCGGGAGGCGCATCAGATTGTACGCGATGCAGCGGTGATCGTCGGCGAGGCGCACGGCGAATTGCACGCCGAAGATGTTGTCCTGAATCCCCAGGGAAAAGGCGGCCCAGCGGAGGCTGTCGAGATCGACGAGACCATCCACGACTTTCATTTCGCTGCGGTCGTGCTCGGACATTTTCTTGGTGGCACGCTGGATCAAGCCCTGGAGGTCGCAGTAGGCGAAGAGGGTCGCGCCCTTTCTCTGGCTTGCGAGTTCGGCGAGATCGGGCCGTGAGGCGAGGCTGTCGGATCGCTCGCCGATGAGTCGTTCGACAGCGGCCTGCACCAGTTCTCTGCCGGTGCCGACGATGAGAAGCGACTCGGTCAGGACACCGGTGACTTGTCCGACTTCGGGGAGGTTTGTGCCGAAGGTCGGCAGGTCGCCGAGCTTTTCGGCGAGGGGGGCGAATTGGAAGGCAGTTTCGAGGATGCCCTTGAGGCCTGCGGCGTCGCCATGGTGCAGGACGATCACGCCGGAGGGCGGTGAATCGCCCTCGGGGTCGAAGTCGGTGACGGCGGCGGCCACACCACCGAACGCGGCAAGATGCTCGAAGAGGGCCGGGCTGATGACCATCTGGCTCGGCACGTAGGCCATTGAGGTGGAGTTTTTGCTGGGCCTGCCGGCGAGGACGCCGCGCATGTCATCGGTGGTGAGGCCGATCATGCCCGCGACTTTTTCGATGAGTTGACCGGGGCGATTCAGCTCAATGTAGCCGATGGCGTCGGCGGGCATGAGGCCGGCGAAGTTTTCGGCGGCGAGGCCGTCGCGGCATCGTTCGGCGCCGGCCTGTGCCACTCGCCGGACCTCCTCGGGCGGGCGATGTCCCAGCACTTCGCGGTAAAGCGCCTGGGCGGCGGCAAAGTCGCGGGCCTGCTTTTCGAGGTAGAAGGCCTTGTAGAGGGCGGGTTCGTTACTCGATTGGGCAAGGCTGAGATGGGGGACGAGAAATGGAAAAAGGGCGGCGACGGCAAGCAGCGTCTTGCGTGATCGAATCATGACATGTCCTCCATTGAATGTGTCGAAAAAACTGAGAATGAACAAAGACCCCTCCGAGCGCAGTCGATGCCGCGCCGAGAAACGGAGAATCTTCTTACAAGGGTATTAGCGAGGCGACGGAGATTATTTTTCTAACTGATTTTTTTACTTCCACGCCGCCCGGGATTCCCGGCTGTCAATGCCGGTTTGGCAGATACAATGCCTCCCATGACCGAGGAGCCCTCGCAAAACGTCAGTTCGCAGGCGGGAAGTGAGCCGCTTCGGTCACCTGATGCTGATCGGGCTGGATTACTGTCTGTCATATTGGTCTTGGCCGCGCTGGGGCATCTGATCTGGTCGCGGACGGTCTGGGGAACCATTCCTCTGCAGACCGACACCGGCATATGGGCCTATTTCGCGGGGCGGATGCTCGACGGCGCGGCCCTGTATCGCGATCTGTGGGAGAGCAAGCCGCCGGGGATCTTCTGGACCTTTGCGGTCGTCGAGTGGCTTTTCGGCGGCGGCGATCGGGCGCTGTTGTGGCTGGATGCGGTTGTGACGGCGGCGGTGTGCATCCTCACTTTTTGCCTGGCCCGGCGATTTGCATCGCGAGGCACGGCAATGTGGCTCGTTTGCCTGCTCAGCGTCCTGCTGAATCATCGAATCCTCGCCGATTGGGGGGACAATCTTGAGAAGTTCGTCGCCTTTTTTGAACTCGCCGCGTTGCTTCTGCTGGTGCGCGGTCCCGCAAGTGGCGTTTCGAGTCATTCGATTCCGACAGCAAAGGATGGGGAGCATCGCGACGTCGGCAAACCAGATATGCCGATGGCGACAGGGCGATTTGTCGTTGCGGGCATGTGCTGCGGAGTTGCCTTTCACTTCAAGCAGACGGCCGTGCTGCTGTTTCTCTTGCTGCTGATTGCGATCGTCTGCGGCGTACGCGGCATTGCGATAGATCGTCGCGCCGATCGAAAACGCGGCGCGGCGTTTTTTCTGGCGGGTGCGCTGGTCCCGTGGATCGCCACGACCTTCTGGCTTGGGCTGCACGGTTCGCTGGACGCATTTGTGCGGCAGGTGTTGCTGCACGATCTTCATCGGGCGTCCGGCGTCGAGGCGGAGCGATCGCAGCTTGCCAACCCCGAGCACTGGGCCAACGTCGGCCGACATCTGATGTTCGGGCTGGCGATCTTCGGGCCTGCGCTGGCGGCGTGTCTTGCCATCGTGTTGAACCGTGGCAAGCCGCGGGGTGATTCCGAGGGCTCGGTCGCCGCAGCGCCGGCGGGACCGGCCCTCATCGCGGCGTACGCGGTGTCGGTCACGCTCATCTTTGTGTTTGCCCCCAACGGCTACGGTCACTATCTGCTTCAGTCGCTTCCGGCGGCGACGGTGCTCGTCGCGTGGTTGTGCGATGCCGGACCGATGCCATCCGTACGCGTTGCGAAGGCCGTCGGGCTTGTGGCCTTTGTCGTCGGCGCGCTGCAACTCAACGAGCATTTCAAGTTCCTGTCGGACTCCAATAGCGACGCCCGAAAGGCGTATGCGGTGATGAGTCGATACACGCGGGAGATGACCCAGGTGTTGGAGACCCGGACGACGAGCGATCAGTCGGTCATGCTGTGGCCTTCCGATCATACGATCAGCTACTACGCCGATCGACGGACGCCGCTGGAGATGTGCCAGGCGATTGACATCTTTCGCGGCCGGATTTACCTGCTCGACCCGCCCATGCCGGAGATCATTCGCAGGCTTCAGGCCGATCCGCCGGATGTGATTGTCGACTGGACGCCCGTGGGGGTCGGGCCGCCGAGTGAACAGTCGAACGGCCAGCCGGAGCTGCTTGTTCCCGCCGGGGGATTCTCGCTGGCGGAGGATCCGAATCCGGATCACCAGTACGCCGAGGGCAGAGAACTTGCGCCTCTGAAGGCGTGGATTCGTATGAACTATGGGGGCCAGCAGCGGGTCGGCAATCTGTGCACCGTGTATCATCGCGGCAGGCCGTGGCGCGACTGGCGGGAGTATATGGCACGAACCGAGCCGATCCTTGCAAACTGACGACACCGCACAATCCGGTAAGTCTCAACGAGCGCCGCTCTACGCGAAGATGGCGCTGCTGCTTTTCGCGCTTTCGACGGTCGCACTCTTGGCGGCTGCGTGGCTGTGGCACCACGGCGGCGAGGACGCATTTCGCCGGGGCTACACCCCGCTGACCGCTGAGTGGCAGATCAAGGGCGCGTGGATCGCGCATCCGATCATCGGGAAGATGCTCCGCTGCGACGTGAGCGTTTCCGACACCAATGAGCTTGGACGGCCGTTTGGCTATAAGGCCGTCAGGATCGAGCCCGGCGGAGGATGCTTTCGCGATGACGGCATTAACGGCGAGGTTTTTGCCGTGGCGGTGGGGGACAGCTTTACGTTTGGACACAAGGTCGCGCTGGAGAAGGCGTGGACGGAGCTGCTGGAAAACTCGCTGAAGATGGATGTGGTGAACATGGGCCTGTCGGGCGGCTCACCTTCACAGGCCCTGCGCATTTTTGAGACGTACGGCGCGCCGCTGAATCCGAAGGTGGTCATCTTTACGACGTTCGTGAATGACTGGCTCGATGAGGCGTGCTTTCAGGCTTGGTGGGCCCAGCGTCAGGTGCTGGGAGGGCAGGTCGATTATCCGCAGTCCGACGCCATCTACAACGCGGTTCGACAGAATGCGTATCGCCTGCCGGATGATTGGCGGCAACCGCCGCTGGGGGGCAGCGCGGATTGCGACATCGACGGCGAGAGTTACCGGTTCGATGGCGCCGCCTATGCGGAGCAGGACACGCGCAGCCCCACCATTGACGAGGGTCGGCGGCAAAGTGAAAAGGCGATTGTCGAGCTTCGCAATCGTGCCAATCAAATCGGGGCGAGACTGATTGTCGTGGCGATACCGGCGAAGGAGTACGTCTATCACGATCGGGTGATTAAGATCATTTCGTATGCGGTTGACATGCCGGCGGACACCTTCTGCACGATGACGGCGGATTGGTGCCGGAAGAACGGGATCGAGTGCATCGACATGCTGCCGGTCCTCAGGAAGCGCGTTGCGGCCGGAGAGAAGCCCTATTTCCCGCGCGACGGGCACCTTCGGGAAGAGGGTAATGCGATGCTCGCGGAGGAAGTGGGTCGCGTGCTTGCGGCGGACAAGTTGACTTCCCAGAAATAAGAAAAGCCCACGGATTGGCATCCGTGGGCTTGGGTTTGGGCTTGTTGCTGATCGTCTTGCGGCGGTTTTGCGGACTTACTTCGAGTAGATCTTGACGATCTCGTCGAGGAACTTGAGGGCGTCGTTTCGCTTGCGCTGGAAGGTGTTTCGGCCGATGATGGAGCCGAAGCCGCCGCCGTCGCGGATCGCCTTGCACTCGTCGAAGACCGCGGCGTCGTTGTCGTTCTTGGCGCCGCCACTGAAGATGACGATGCGGCGACCGGCGAAAGAGCACTGGGTCACGTGCTTGACGCGCTCGGTGAGCGTGCCGATGGCGATCTTCTCTTTCTCGTAGACTTTTCGGGCCGCGTCCTGTTCGAGGTGGGCAGTGGGCAACTTAACCTTGACGATGTGGGCGCCGAGTTGGCAGGCGATCTGCGCCGCGTAGCCGGCCACGTCGATGGCCGTCTCGCCTTGTTTGCTCAGGCTGCTGCCGCGGGGGTAGCTCCAGATGACGACGACGAGACCGTTCGCCTTGGCCTCTTCGGCGTAGTGCTGGACGTTCTCGTACATCTCCTGCCGCAGGGCCGAGCCGGGATAGATGGTGAGGCCGACGCCGACACAACCGAGACGAACGGCATCCCTGACCGAGGCGGTGAGGGCCTGCCAGGAGTCTTTTTCATCGGCGAGGGAGTCGTGATTGTTTGCCTTGAGGATCAGCGGCACTTCACCGGCGAAGTCGGCGGCGCCGGCTTCGAGGAAACCGAGCGGCGCGGCATAGGCGCTGAGACCGGCTTCGATGGCGATCTTGAAATGATAATGGGGGTCGTAACCTTCGGCGTTGGGGGCGAAGCTGCGCGCCGGGCCGTGCTCCCAACCCTGATCGACGGGCAGGATCACCATTCGGCCGGTTCCGCCGAGGCGACCGTGGTTGAGCAGTCTGGCCATATTGGTCAGGGTGCCGGGATTGTCGCTTTTATACCAGCTCAGGATTTCTCGTACGCGCTCGGTCATGGTGAATCCTCCGTGCGAAGTCTGTGGGTGCCGGGTCAGCCCATAGCGTATCGCGCCCGGAAGGCGGGTCAAGCGAGACGGCCGTGGCCTGTGCCGACGTAGGGATTAGAAGTTGGGACCGAAGAGAACGGGAAAGAAGGTTGCGACCGGATTCGGCGCTGAGGGAAATTGGGGGTAGATGGGAAATCCGCCGTTGACGTCGCTGCTGGTGGGAGGCAGGGGCGGACCGGCGGCGGTGGCGAAGTTGGCGCCGGCGGGGATGGAGAATTGAAACGCACCGCAGCCGGCGGCGAAGAGCAGGCAGCATGCGAGCGCGACTTTGATGAAACGAGCCATTTCCCCCGGCTCCTGTTGAGTGCTCAAGCGTTGGTGAGAGGCGGCGCGGCGTTCTCACTTCCATGACCCATTGTAACGAAATGCCAATCCGAATTGAATGCGGATCGTGACGATTTGCAGGCGGCGGGCCCGATTCAAAGCGCGAGAGATTCGTCCTATATGGCGGGCTTAGGAGGTGGTGAAGGCGATAGTTCGGTGGGTTGCAGAGGATTGCGGAAGCGCCGGAGGATGATAACGATCTGGACGAGGCAGAGGAGAAGGCCCCAGCAGAAGAAGCCACCGTCGAGGATTTTGTCGGCGAGGTCGTCACCTACGAATCCTTCTCCGAGGAGTGAGAGCAGGACGAGTTGCGCCCCGAGTCCGGCGACGAGGGCGGCGCGAAACTTGTCGGTCCATGGCAGACACGCGACAGCGTACCAGAGGGCGAGATAGACCAGCGGGAGCGTCGTGGCGTGGTGCTTCCAGGTGCGCTCGCTAAGCAGCAGCATGGCGATCAGCACGGCGGAGAACTCGAGCAGACGAATCGGGTCGGAGCGATCGGAGTGCTTTCGACGACACGACCATGCGAGGACGGCGACGACGACGAGCGATATGGCCGTGCGAAGGAGCCGCCAGGCGCGCGACTTCGGGCGGGCCATTTCTTCCATGCCGACGTTTATCATCTCTTCGGCGGGCATGTGCTGGATGGCGATGAAGTCGGTGTTGTCCATCAGGCGGAGGATGACGCCGTAGAGGGACTGGTTGGGGAGTTCGAGGGTTGCGTAGCCGTCGATGGCGAAGGGGCGGACCAGCATGTCGAACCAGGTGCGCAGAAGGACCGTGTTGTTCTCGAAGCCGAGCATCAGGCCGGGGATGAGCAGGACGAAGACGGCAAGGCAGACGAGCGCGGCGGCGCAGAGCTTCCAGTTTTTCTTGTAGAGGAAATAGACGAGGGCGAGGGCGGGGGTGATCTTGGTGACGATGGCGGCGGCGAGGAAGAGGCCGGCGGCGATATCCGCCTTGCGAAGGTAGTACGTCCATGCGAGGGTCAGCCAGATCATCATGAAAATGTTCAGGTTGCCGTGCTGGATGTCGGAGATGATGGGGCGGATTGAGAACAGTGCGGCCACGATGAGGACGCCGGTGGGGATGGGGCGTGCCTGGCGGTCGTACTCGCGCAAGAGAAGGCAGATCGAGCCGAAGAGGCCGAGCAACTTGAGGATGGACCAGACGATGCCGGCGCCGACGAAACCTATCTTGGCGAGCGGGATCAGGCAGATGAGGACCATCGGGGGCGTGGGGAACCAGTGGCCGTAGCCGTAGGGGTTGTCGCCCTTCGGATAGTCGGCGAGGGCTTCGGCGCTGGGGAGCCAGCGGCCGAGGGCGGTTCGATGTCGGATGCCGCCTGTTCGAAAGGGGCTGTCGTCGATCTTCTGGATGGTGTGGACGAACTGGATGCTGGGGACGATCAGGATGATGAGCAGAACAACGCCCACGATCGGACGGGCGATTTTCTTGGAGAGGAAGCGGCGATCGAACTTTCCCAGGAGGGTGTGGGCATAGGGGTCGGTGCGTTCCTGGGCGTCGTCCAAAGTCGGGATGGCGGTTTGGTCGGTCATCGGGGGCGCGCCTGAACAGGAAAAGTGTCGCGATCGGGTCTGGCTCGCGGTGGACTATAAGGGCTGTCAACACGGGGACAAGACGGGGGATTGATGGGGCGAAGCGTCAAAAAAAAAAACCCTTGACGGGGTCCTTTAATGTACCATAAGCTACAACTTCGTGTATATGGAACATTATGGCGAATGCAATCTTGAGTCTCGTCGCGGCGGTTCCTTGCGGTTGATGATTGCCGGGTTTGCGATGCTGCTGGGTTCGGTCGCTTCGGCGGAGGATGCCACGACGCAGCCCGCGGATGAGCCGGTGGTCAACTTCCTGGGGCTGGAAGCGGACCCGATCGATGAGCCGATGGTGACGGACCGTCCGGACTTCACGGAGTCGACGCTGACGGTTCCGCGCGGCCGAGCGCAGGTCGAACTCGGTTACACCTACGTTTACGATGACGAGGACGGCGTGCGGGTCGGGGACCATGTGTTTCCCGAGTCGCTTCTGCGTGTGGGACTGGCGAAGGACTGGGAATTGCGCGTGTTCTGGCTGGGCGGGTCGCTGACGGAGAGTATGTTCCGCGAGACCAATGATGCCGGGCGGCGCGTGGACGTGAAGGGCCACGAGGACGGCGCGACGGACATGAGCATCGGATTCAAGTACCACATTCGGGAGCAGGACGGATGGATTCCTGACATGGGCGTGATTGGTGAAGTCTCCATTCCGACCGGCACGCGATCGAAGACGTCGGGCGACGTTGATCCGGGGGCGAAGTTTCTGTGGGCCTATGCGCTGACGGATCGGCTGTCGTTGTCGGGGAACGTGAATATCGCGGTGCCGACGGGCGAGAAGGGGCGATTCTTTCAGACGGCGGCGTCGGTTTCGATGGGGTATTCGTGGACGGACTGGATGGGCTCGTTTGTCGAGTACTTCGGCATATATCCCAACGATCGCGGCAGCGACTGCGCCCATACCGTCAACGGGGGATTTACATTTCCGATTACAGACAATCTTCAATTTGACGTGCGCGTCGGCGTCGGCCTGAATGAAGAGGCGGATGACCTTTTCGCGGGCTCGGGCCTGGCGATTCGGTTCTAACAGGAGAAAACACATGAATTTCACGCTCGATCTGATATTCACATCATTGCAACAGATCATTTCCGCGGTCGTGACGGCGATGTTCCAGGTGCCGCTCGATGTCATTACCGCCTTTCTCACCAGCATTTTTGTTCCATCGATGTAGCCGCTCGAAGGCGGGCAGCGTCGGGCATATCATTGCCGGATCGCCTGGGGCGGCCGGGCGCGGTGCGGTTTGATATTGATGGAGCCATCGCATGGAGAGTGATCTGGTCGGCGCTGTCCTGGGCATTGCCCTTCGATACCAGGACAAGGGGAAGATGCGCGAGGTGACGGAAGTTTCCGGCGTTGAGAACGGCGGATTGGAGGGGGACCTTGCCTCGCGGCCGGATCGCGGGGTGACTTTGATCGCCTCCAAACAGTGGGAGCAGGCGACCACGGAGCTTGGAGTGGACCTGCCGTGGTACACGCGGCGGGCCAACATTCTCATCGATAGCGAAGGTCTGGGCGGGCTGATCGGGAAGCGGATTCGGATCGGGGAGATCGAACTGAAAGTGAATGATGAGACACGGCCGTGCGAGCTGATGGACCGGCTGGAGCCGGGGCTCAAGGATGTGCTGAAACCCGATTGCCGCGGCGGCGTGAATGGGCGGATCGTGAAGGCGGGGCGCGTGCGGGTCGGTGATGAGGTGCGGATTATTGGTGAATGACGAAGGTGACATAAGGTGACACAAGCCTCGCGGGGAATGTGCCAACGCATGTGGCGGGCGCGAGTTAGAGTGTCGCGAGTTCTTGGGTGGTTTTTGAGGAAAAGGGCCTGAGACTTGTGGCATGGGACTTGAGGTTGGGAATGTCGGGGCGGGGGACATTTCGCGCAGCCTTGCGGGTCGTGGTTGGATTGATCTCCAATTATAAATTTGATGCTCCATGTGCGCGCCTGAAAGGGGCGAAGCAGGGCGCGATGGTGGCACGATGAAGCGGATGGGAGCTTAGGGAGAATTGCCGGCGGTGGGAGGAGGGGGCGATGCGGCGAGGGTGTTCATTTCTTTTTTGATGTCGGCGGCGAGTGTGGTTGAGACGTCGGGGTTTTCGGCGCAGCCCTGGAGGGCGAGGCGGAACTGCTCGCCGGCGTCGTCGGGCCGGTCCATGGACTTGTAGATTCGGGCGAGTACGTGGCGGGCGATGATGACGTCCTTGTGTGCGCTGCCCAGAGTCCTGGCGAGGGCGGCGACGATACCTACCTGAAGTTTTTCAGCTTCATCGAGGCGGCCGACGGCACGAAGGCCGGTGGCGAGGCGCGAGCCGGTGATGAGGGTGGTGACGTGATCGGCGCCGAGGGTTTCGCGGCTGGCGTCGTAGGCCTTTTGATAGAGGATCACGGCCTCGTCGGGCTTGTTCCTGCCGGCGAGCTGGGTGGCGAGGTTCACGGTCATGATGATGGTGTGCTTGTGGTTCGGACCTTGGACGCGGGTTTGAATGGCCAGGGTGCGTCGCAGCATGGCCTCGCCTTCTTCGGCGCGGCCGGTCCAGCCGAGAAGGTTTCCGAGATTGTTCATTGAGGTGAGGGTGTAGTGGTCCTCCTCGCCAAGCAGGCGCAGGCGTCCATCGAGGGCGCGGCGGTAGAGGACTTCGGCCTCGTCGCTGCGGCCCTGCTGAGCGACGGTTTGCCCGAGATTGTTGACGGCCTTGAGGGTGTCGGCGTGATCGGGGCCGAGTTTGGATTCCCAGAGGTTTAGCGCCTGACGGAACTGGTCTTCGGCCTTGGCGAAGTTGCCGAGGTTGTAGTAGATCGAGGCGACTTCGTTGCGGACGGCGGCCTCGGCGAGGGGCTTGTCGGCAAACATGACGGCGATCTGCGCGGAGGCCTGATCGACGAGGTCGGCGACGGGCAGGGGGTGGCCGGACTTGTCGGCGTTGGCGGCGGCGAGGAGCTTCATGAGGAAGTCGTTGGTGATGAAATTGTTAATGGCGAGGGCCTTGTCGGCTTCGTACTGAGAAGCGGCGGCGGCGCTGCGGGCCTGACGGGCTTCCAGGCCGTACATGACGATGCCGGTGACGAGGGCCGCGACGGTGGTCAAGGTACCGGCGACGACGGCGCGATTTCGGCGGGCGAACTTGCGAAGCTGGTAGAATTTTGTGGCCGGCCGGGCGTGGACCGGTTCGTGACGCAGAAACCGGCGGAGATCGGCGGCCAGTTCGGCGGCGGATTGATATCTTCGGGCGGGGTCTTTTTCGAGGGCGCGGGCGAAGATGGTGTCGAGGTCGCCGCGCAGGGCCGGATTGACGATGCCGAGGCGCTGGGGGTCATCCTGCTCGATGGCGCGAATGTATTCACCGACGGAGCTGCCCTTGCGGTCGTGGGGCAACTTGCCGGACAACAACTCGAAACCGAGAACGCCGAGGGCATAGACATCACAGCGGGCATCGATGTCGGCGGGGTCGCCCTTCAATTGCTCGGGGCTCATGTATCCCAGTGTTCCGACGAGTTCGCCGACGGCGGTCTGCATGGTGGTTTGGAGATTGGCGTCGATGACGCGGGCGACGCCGAAGTCGAGAATGATCGGTCGGCAATGGGCGCGGGCGGCGGCGGCGGTTTCGTCGATCCGGGGCTGGTCGGAGACGAGGATGTTTGACGGCTTCAAATCGCGATGGACGACACCGCGCTGGTGGGCGTGCTGAACGGCGTCGCAAATCTCGAGCAATACTTCAAGCTGAAGTGGGATGGTTTGCAGGTGGTCGCCGGCGTATGCGTGCAGCGGCTTGCCTTCGACGAGCTGCATGGCAAACCACGGCTGGGCGCCGTCGCCGAGGTCGAAGGTGCCGGCGGCGTAGACGTGGGCGATGCCGGGATGCTGGAGACGGGCGAGGACTTCGGCTTCGTACTCGAGACGGCGGAGTGTGGAGGGCGTTGCGAATCCGGGTCGCAGGAGTTTGACGGCGACGCGGCGATGGGGCCTTTCCTGCTCGGCTTCGTAGACGACGCCCATTCCGCCGGCGCCGATTCGGCGGAGGATTTTGAATTCGCCGAGTTGTCGGCCGACGAGCACGTCACCGGCGGTTGGGGCTGCGGCGGCGGTTCCGATCGGGGTCTGGAGAAACTCACCTGAATGGGCGTGAAGGTGGAGCAGGCGCATCACTTCCGCGCGGACGGCAGGGTCGGCGCAGTGAGCCTGCACGAACGATTCCCGCGTCGCCTCGGGCTGATCGAGGGCTGCGAAGAAATGATCCTTGGCCTGTCGCCACAGGTCCGACATTTTTACCGACCTTCCAATTGGCCGCGGAGCCATGCCCGAGCATGGGCCCACTCATATTGGATAGAGCGACGGGAGACGCCGAGAACGGCGGCACATTCGTCGTTGGTCATTCCGCCGAAGAAGCGCATTTCCACCAGGCGAGCCTGATTGCGGTCGTGTTCGGCGAGGCGGTGGAGGGCTTCGTCGAGGGCGAGGAGGTCGGTGGCGCTGTTGTCGAAGGCGGCGACGGCGTCTTCGAGGATTTGCAGCGGGCGTCCGCCTCCGCGCTTCTGGGTCTTCGCGGCCCTGGCGTGGTTAACCAGGATGTGGCGCATGGCGAGGGCGGCGGTGGCCATGAAGTGTCCGCGATTCTCGAATTGGCCGGAGTCGGCGTCTGTTCCAAATAGTCGCAGGAATGCCTCGTGGACGAGGGCGGTGGGCTGGAGGGTGTGGTCGGGCCGTTCCTGTCGCATGTAGCCGGAGGCGAGGCGGTGGAGCTCCTCATAGACGAGGGGGAAAAGCTGCGCAGCGGCGTCCGCATCGCCCTTGCCGGAGGCGGCGAGCAGCTTGGTCAGGTCGTCGCGCCCTTGCTCGGGAGTCATGGAGCCGCCCCCAGATGGAAAAATAATGGGAGAATTGCCTGCACCCTACTCACTTGATTCTTGCCATTACTGATGAGGATCGCAAGTCTCGGGCGGAGAATCGCGCGAGGGTGGGGTGCCGTCGGGGGCACCCTATCCACGCCGCTTGTGTCGCTTTTACTTCGTGCGAGGGAGTATTATGGGAAAAATAAGCAAATTACCGGTTGGAATCGCGGCTTTGGCGTGTTGTGCGGCTTTACTGATTTCGACTTTATCAAGTCCGGTAGTGACGGCCTGCAACGTGGAATCGAAGGCGCGGAAGATTCGCAAGGCGCTGGCGCGCGGTGATCTGGCGGCGGCGTGTCGGGCGATTCGACAGTTTCGCAGCAAGTATCCGTTGACGCCGCTTCCGCCGGACTCGCCGTCGGATGATGAGTGCGCCGAGGATGCGATGACGGACTCGACCGGCAACGGCGGTCGCGGTCGCGGCGGCGGGATGATGGGCGCGGGTCCGCCCGGTGGACCGATCGGCGGGAAGATCTTCATCTTCAACGGCGGGAATCCGACGGACTGTTTCTACTATGAGATTCTGCCTGATCCGGCGAATCCGCCGGGATTTTCGCTGCCGTTTCCGTCGGGCGCGGTCAGCGTGCCCAATGGCACCACGACGACTGTTCCGCTGACGGTGATCGTCGCGCCGGGCGTGCCGGATGGTACGTGCGCGTTTTTCGATGTCGTGATTACCGATTGCGGGAACGGCGAGGAGATTCCCGGGGATTATCAACGGTTCAAGGTGATCGTTAAGAACGGGGTCCAGGTCACCATTGCGCAGACGAATTTCACGGTGGTGGACGGCTCAAACTTCACGGCGCGGTGGACGGTGAAGAATCTGACGCCGGCCCCGGTTGTTTTGCCGTACACGTTTTCCATGCCGATTGATCCCGGTTCGTTCCCGGAGAAGAGCGACGGCTCGATGGTGGGCATTCCTGACAGCTTCAGCGAGCCGCGCGCGGCAGGGGGCGGGGGTTCGATCTCGCTGGCGGCAGCGGGCGAGGCGGGGGATGAAGGAGACATCGAGTGGGACATGGTACCGGGCGAGTACTGCGACCCGGCGATGATCAGTTGTTGTGCGCTGGAGATCGCGGGGGCGGTTTGCGATCAGTGCTTCGTGAATGTCGCGGAGGTGAGTTTGCGGCCGTGCTGTCCGGGATCGCCGTTCTTGATTCAGGGTACGACGCAGGGTGGCTCGGTGGACGTCTTGATCGACGGTCAATTGTTGCCGGTGCCGACGGCGCCGGGGATGACGGCGGAGCAGGTGGTCGATGCGATTGCCGATGCGGTGGCAGACCATGCGCATGTGACGGACAATTTTAATTTTGCGGCCGATCCGCAGTTTGACGAGATCGTGCTGGCGCGGCGCGGCGGCCTGCCGGCGCAGTTGATTCGCAACGACCCGGGGCTGTTCATCACGGACCTGCCGATGTTCAGCGCGTTTGACTTTTTTGATTTCACGCCGATGGCACCGGTGATTCGCGGCGATCTGCCGGGCGTCAGTGAGTTTCACGTGGACATCCAGATCGTCTCGCTGTCGCTCAACTCGGTTCAGCCGATCACGGTCGTCACGGACAATGTGTTTCTGGCCAGCGAGCCGGATGTGGGCGGGATGAGCGCGCTGCGGGGCCGGCAGAATTTCCAGGGGCCGATTTACAACCCTGGAAATCCGATCACGGTGCAGATGGACATTCAGCTCAGCACGAATCTGCCGCTGCTGAACATCGCCGGTCCGCCGCAGTTGGACTTCGACCCGCTCGCGGCGAATGTGCCGGCGTTTAACGTTCATGTGCCGGTCAGCCTGGACGGCGGATTCGTAGAATTCGACCTGTTCATGGAGGTCGCCCCCAGCGCGGTTGACGGCGGGGGTAATTCGGTTCCGTTGCCGATCAATCCGGGGATGGTGTCGGTTGCGCCGATCGGGGCGGGCACTTTGCGGGTGCAGTACCAGAGCCAGGCGCTGGCGCCGCTGTTTGCGGTTCAGAATCAGGTGTATGCATCGGCGGGGGCGTCGGTGGCGCCGTCGGTTTGTCCGTTCGCGCTGGGCGATATGAACGAAGACGGCGCACCGTCGGGCATGGATGTTCAGGGATTCATCGAGTGCATGATCTCGCCGGGCCCGCAGTGTGCGTGCGCCGACATGGACCAGAACGACACGGTGGACGAGGTCGACATGGGACTCTTTGTGGATGCGATGCTCTAGGCGGCGGCCGATTGCGAGCGAGTCGTGGGCTACTCGTACTCCGCGTACTCGGGTGACCAGGTTGCCGAGGCGACGAAGCGCTCCACATCGTCGTCGGGAATGATGCGGCCCTGCTGGTGGTCGCGGGCGGCACGGATGACGGCTGCCGCGACGCGGGCGCTGACGGCGCGGAGGTCGGAGACCGGCGGGAGGATGGCGCTGCGCTGCAATCGGTCTTCGCTGATGCAATCGGCGAGAGCATCTGAGGCGGCGAGAAACAATTCATCGCTGACGGTTCTTGCGTCGGCCAGGATGCATCCCAGACCGATACCCGGGAACACGAAGGCGTTGTTCGCCTGGGCGATTTCGTGGGTTTGACCGTTGTGTTCGACGGGGTCGAACGGGCTGCCGGTCGCAATGAGGGCGCGGCCGTCGGTCCAGCCAATGGCCTCTGCCGGGGTGCATTCCGATTTGCTGTTGGGGTTGCTCAGGGCCAGGATGATGGGCCGATCCACATTTTCTGCCATGGTGCGAACTATCTGCTCGGTGAACAGACCGGGTTGCGCGGTGGTTCCGATGAGAATGGTGGGGCGCACCTTCTGGACGACATCGAGCAAGTTGAAGGGCCCATTGCCGGTGAATCCAAATTGCGCGCAGTGCTTTTGTCCGAGGGCGAATTCACGCTTGGGAGGATCGTGAATGGTACGGCCCTCGAAGAGCAGGCCCTCGTGGTCGAGAAAGACCATCGAGCCGGCGATGGCGTCCTCGGGGGCGCGGGCGGCGCGCAATGCGGATCGGCACAGGCGTCCGAAGCCGATGCCGGACTCTCCGGCGCCGGCGATGACGATGCGTTGTTTTTCCAGAGGTTCGCCGGTGATGCGCAGGGCGCCTCGAATGGCGGCGAGTATGACGGCGGCGGTTCCCTGGATGTCGTCGTTGAAGCTGGTGATGCGTCGGCGATAACGATCGAGCAGTCTGAATGCATTGTTCTTGTGAAAGTCCTCCCACTGGAGGACGGCGCGCGGGAAGACCTCGGAGAATCCCTCGACAAAGGCCTCGATGAATTCGTCGTATGCCGAGCCGGTGAGGCGTCGGTGTCGGTAGCCCATGTAGTGCGGATCACCGATTAGATCGGCGTTGTTGGTTCCGACGTCGAGGCTGATGGGGAGACAGCGCGCGGGATCGACGCCTGCGCCGGCGCAGTAGAGCGTGATCTTACCGACGGGAATGCCCATGCCGCCGGCGCCTTGATCTCCGAGTCCGAGGATGCGCTCGTTGTCGGTGACGACGGCGAGTCGCACGTCTTCAGCGTTCTCGGCGTTTCGCAGGACTTCGGGAATGTGATGTATGTCTTCGGGGGTGAGCCAGAAGCCGCGGGGGCGCCGGAAGATGTGGCTGTAGTTCTGGCAGGCCTGTCCGACGACCGGGGTATAGACGATCGGCATGAGTTCGTAGAGATGCTCGATGAGCAGCCGGTAGAAGAGGACTTCGTTGCGATCGAGCAGTGCGATGAGGCCGACGAATTTTTCCAGATTGTCGCGCTTGGAGCGGAGATGCTCCAATTCGAGCGCGACCTGCTCGTCGATGGTTCTCATGCTGGTGGGGAGGAGGCCGCGGAGGCGGAGGCGCTGTCGTTCTTCGGGAGTGAAGGCGAGGTCTTTGTTCCAGCGCGGCTCGCGGAGGAGGGCTGCTCCCGTCAATCGGGACACTCGACGCCTGGAAGGGCCCGGGTTTGTTTTGGCGCTGATCATCGCTTCGTCTCCAGCAGTTATGTGGATGGTGAATCCACCGGGTCTCGACGACGAAGACCGAAGCGGATATGGCAATCGCCCTTCGCACAACGAGACCCGTTGGCATGGGATGCAAGGGGTGTGCCACAACGGATCGGAAACGCGGGGTGGGTTAAACGGCGGGTCGAGCGGCCCCGGGCCTTAGCTGCGTGCGGCCGATCGACGGAATGACCGCAGATTCGGGAATTCTTCCGTGCTTGATGCGGATTCCCGCCCGACGCGGGGGTGGATTGCGCCGGCAGTGAGGGCCTTGGGGCCGGTCAATTTTCAGCGTCGTTTTCGGTGATGACCTGGTAGAGCTCGGCTGCGGTGGGGGCGGTGAGGATCTTGTCGAGGACGCTGGCGTTGGTGACCAGCCGGGAAAGCTTGGCGAGCGCCTGAATGTGCATGCTGGTGGCGCTGATGGGGCTGGCGAGGAGGGCGATGAGACTGACGGGCTTGCCGTCGATGGCCTTGAACTCGATGGGCTGAGCGGTACGGCCGAGGGCGACGACGAGCTTGTCCACTGAATCCGACTTGGCGTGAGGAATGGCGAAGCCGCGGCCGATGCCGGTCGATCGCTGGTTCTCCCGGGTGAGGACGGATTGAAGAAGCGGCTCGCGCGCGGACAGCAGGCCGGCGGCATCGATGAGGTCGATGAGTTCGGTGATGGCCGCCGTCTTGTCGGTGGCGACAAGCGGGATCTTCACCAGATTCGGCGTCAGATGTTCTGTGAGCTTCATGCTCCGGTTTCCACAAAGGGGCACAAAGCCGGGCATGTTAACTCGCCATCGAGTCGGGAACAACGGCCAATTCAGGGATTCATGATCTTGTCGGTAAAAGCCTGCACGTCGGCGCCGTCGGCGAACAGGGAGCTGTTCATGTCGGCGGCACAGATATGCCGCGGGTCGGCATCGAGGCCGAGAAGGACATCCACGAAACCCGGAATGTCGTCCACGGTGACCTGCCGGTCGCCATCCACGTCGCCCTTGAGCTCGACGTTAAAGGGTACGGGGTTGCCGATTTCGGCCATCTTGACGGGCGCGCTCTTGCCGTTGGCGAGCCAGAGGTTGTAGGCGACCTGTCCGCGATTGTTGGGGTTGCCGGGGAAGGGGTTATTGTCGCGGAGGAACTCGATGTACTCCTTGGTGGTGGCCTGGTAGGAGAGCGTCACCTTTGCACCGACGGCGTAGGGGGGAATGTCGAAGTAGGTGTCATCCCAAAATTGGCCGTCGGCATAGGCGTAGGCGACGGGATTGGCCTGAATGGCGGCGAATTTCAAGTTGGTAAAGCCGCGCGGGGGGATGCGGTTGTCCTTGAAGATCTTGTTGGTGAGGACAAAGTGACTTGCCGGCCCCGGCGTGCGACCGAGGGTTGCGGCGAGGGCTTCGTCGAGGCCGCCGTGCATTTCGTAGACTTTCGTCGTGCCCGTGTCGAGCTCGGCGGTCGTCGCATCGTAATACCCACGTACCTCCATCGGCGTCACGTAACTGGTGCAGTCGAAGAACTCGACGGTGACGAAGATTCGGCGTCCTTCCGGGTAGCCGCTGGGCAGCTTGTGACCGGTTTGATTGATGACGCGGACGCGGAGCTGGTCGGTGCCGGGCGTTTGGGAGTCGTCGAGCGCGGTCTCCAGGTCGGCGGCGCTTCCCAGCATGGCGATATTGCGCGCCTTGTTGTCGGCGAGCTTCGAGACCTTGGAGGCGTTCAGCTCGTTGAGGCCGGTAGGGCCATATTGCTGGGCGATGGCGTCGAGTTGCCAGGTGCTGGCTCCGCTGAGGAAATGGCGGGGCAGATCGGGCCGTGGGCCGCTGACGAACTTGCAGCCGTACCCGGTGTCGAAGGGCATGTGGCAATCCTGGCAGGTGGAGACATAGGTTTGTCCCGGCCCGCCGAAGCGTCCCTGCATGTCGACGCCGATGCCGACGGCGAAGTCGCTTCGCAGCCACTCGCTGTAGGTTCTTTCGATGGGAACCATGTCGTACTTGTTGCCGGTGGGGTGGGCTGTGCCCGTTGCATTCGGGATGAATGACGTGCCCATGGCGTCATATTTGAAGTGGGGCAGGCTGACGTCGTGACAGGTGGAGCAGATCTCGGAGCGGCGGTGGAGCGGCGAGTAGAACGCGTCGTGATAGAGCTCGCAGTCGGCCTCGCCGGGACCGGCGGGCTGTCCGATGGGCGGCAGCGGGAAGGGACCGCGCCGGCGATCGAAGGGGTCGATGACGTAGTTTCCATTTCCGTTGTCGCCGGGCATGCTGGGCATCCCGCGATCTGCCGACTGATTGGGAGCGTCAGCAGCGAGCGCGGCGAGGATGGCGGCGTCGGCGGCCGGTGCGTCGCCGAGGGTGTTGAAGGGATCCACGAGGCGATGACAGAAGCTGCAATTGATGCCGTCTCTGTCGCCGGCGTTGATCAGATTTCCGTTGGTGGGCGTGGAGCGGCCTTCGAGCCAGGCCTTGGGGACGTGACAGCGGATACAGATATCTCCGGAACCGGGCGCGTCGGCCTCGGCGATGTCGAGGCAGGCGTAGAAGAGCGGGTCGCGCGCGGCCTGGGACATGAGGCTGCCGGTCCAATCGTCGAAGATCGGTACGGGATCGCCGACGCCGGGGACGGTGCCGCCGTGACACGACTGGCAGCTACTGGAACTGGCGAAGAGGTCGGTCAGGCCTCCCGGTTGCGTGCCGGGCATCCTGAAATTCAGGATGTTGGTGCTCATCGGGACCTGGGCATGGAGGAGCGAGGCGCGAACGCACATCACCGAAACGACAAGAATGGCAGACTTAAATCCCGCTCGCATGGAGGCTCCCGCTCCTACCCATCGGAACTGCGCGGCCGCGCATTTTCCAAAAAACAAGGGTAGATGAGGTGGCGGGAATTCCTTCCGAGCGCAAGGCGCGCGGGCACCCCTCACTGCGATCTGACCCTTTGCTTATAATAGGCCATCGGAGCGTCACGAATCAATCGTGACCGGGCGAGCGTCTCGTTTTGCAGGTATTGTGACGGTGGATTATGAGTCGCAGCGGCGATGGATCGTGGAGCGAGACTCCCCGTATCCGGACCGGCGCGAGAGCCTGGAGTTAGATCATGACGACCACGCAACAGAGGCCATCCACCGCACGAACCATCCACGCCCCGACCGGGACGCAGCTTTCCTGCAAGGGCTGGCATCAGGAAGCTGCCCTGCGGATGCTTCATAACAATCTCGATCCGGACGTCGCGGAGGACCCGGCGAACCTCATCGTCTATGGCGGGACGGGAAAGGCGGCTCGATCGTGGCCGGATTTCGATCGCATCGTGCGGGGCCTGCGCGGACTGGCAAACGATGAGACGCTGCTGGTGCAGAGCGGCCGGGCGGTGGGCGTTGTGCGCACGCACGAGATGGCGCCGCGCGTGTTGATATCGAATTCGATGCTGGTTCCGCATTGGGCAAACTGGGACGAGTTTCGCCGGCTGGAGGCGATGGGCCTGACGATGTACGGCCAGATGACGGCGGGGAGTTGGATCTACATCGGGACGCAGGGGATTTTGCAGGGGACGTATGAGACATTCGGGGCGGCGGCGCGGCGGCACTTCGGCGGCGATCTGGCGGGGCGGCTGGTGGTGACGGCGGGCCTCGGCGGCATGGGCGGTGCGCAACCGCTGGCAGCGACGATGCAGGGGGCGGCGTGTCTTTGCGTGGAGGTGGACTCGCATCGGATTGAGCGACGGCTGCAGACGAAGTATCTCGACGAGTCGTGCACGGATTTGGACGATGCCCTGTCGCGCGTTGAGAAGGCGAAGCGGGAGCGGCGGGCGCTTTCGGTGGGCCTGCTCGGCAATGCGGCGACGATTCTGCCGGAGATGGCGCGACGGGGAATCACGCCGGACCTGCTGACCGACCAGACGAGCGCGCACGATCCGCTTGCCGGTTATGTGCCGCACCAGGTTTCGTACGGCGAGGCGCTGAAGCTGCGAGCGAGCCAACCGGAGAAATATGTCGAAATGTCGATGGCGTCGATGGGGGCGCACGTGCAGGCGATGCTGGACATGCAGAAGGCCGGGGCGATTACGTTTGACTATGGCAATAACATTCGCGCGCACGCGAAGCAGGCGGGGGTTGCCAAGGCGTTTGATATTCCCGGTTTCGTTCCGGAGTACATTCGGCCGCTGTTTTGCGAGGGATCGGGGCCGTTTCGGTGGTGCGCGCTATCCGGCGATCCGGCGGACATTGCCGTGACGGACCGCGTGATTCTTGAATTGTTCCCGCAGAACGAGCACCTGGCGCGGTGGATTAAGCTGGCGGGCGAGCGAGTGAAGTTTCAGGGATTGCCGTGTCGCATCTGCTGGCTGGGCTACGGCGAGCGGGCGAAGGCGGGGCTGGCGTTTAACGAGCTGGTGCGGAGCGGGAAGGTGAAGGCGCCGATCGTGATCGGGCGCGATCATCTGGACTGCGGCAGCGTGGCGTCGCCGAATCGCGAGACGGAGGGGATGAAAGACGGCAGCGACGCCATCGCCGACTGGCCGATTCTCAATGCGCTGGCGAACACGGCCTGCGGGGCGAGCTGGGTGAGCGTGCACCACGGCGGAGGCGTGGGGATCGGCTACTCGATTCACGCGGGGATGGTCTGCGTGGCCGACGGGACGAAGCTGGCGGACGCACGGCTGGAGCGCGTGCTGACCTGTGACCCGGCGATGGGGGTCTTTCGGCATGTCGACGCGGGGTATGAGCGCGCGGAGGAAATCGCGGCGCAGCGAAACGTACCGATTCCGTCTTAAGGGCGCGCGGAGATTCGCGGGCTCGTTCGGCGGAGTATCCGCTTAGCTTTTTCGTGCCGATTCGATGCTTCGGAGAAACTCCAGCACCGGCGCCGCCTCGCTCCGGCCGGCTTCGGCGTGGCGGATCAGGGGAATTCCGTGTGGGCCGGGAACGGAGAGCGTGTCAGGGAAGGCTTCGAAGACGGCCTTCACGACTTCGAGCTTGCCTAGCATGGTCGCGGCGAAGATGTCGAGTCGGGCATTGTTCGCCAGGAGAAATTCGGCGATGTCCCGACGACCCATGTGAGACGCGCCGCCCAGGGCGGTTTCCCAGTCGCCACCGCTCCAGTCGTGAGTCGCATTGATCAGCGACGGCTTTTCGGCGAGGAGCTTTTTGGTCTTTTCCAAGTCGCCGTGCGCAGCGCCGACGAATTCCCGGACGAGATCAAGGTCGAGTCGGGGGCCCTTTTCCACTTTCTTTTTCGCGGGAGGGTAGGCCGGCTTGGGAGATGCATCGTCCTCGGCCCAGGCAGCTTTGCCGGTTCCGAGGATGATTCCTGCGGCGGCCAGTTGGCGCACGGCTTCGCGGCGCGAAAGATTGGGAGTCATTTCTCAACTTCCTTTCGAAAAAGCGTGGCTCGCGCTGTGCATTTACACACACTGAATTTCAATGGCCCATCGCTCCGTCCGATGGATTTAGACGGGTCGGTTCCAATCCTTCCTGCAGGGTCAGATATCACAAGAAGGCCGGCGCCGGCTCAATTGCGCGATGGGCCGTAGGTAGATGTCGCTGCCATGTCTATTCCTTGCGTCATGTGAAATCGCATCTGCATTCCGTTTCGTCCTTTGAGTTGGGTGATGGTTTGCAGATTGTGAAGCCTGCGCTAAGAAAGGAGTCCCTGCTCGCTCTTGTCAGGCGACTGCCGCCTTCGAACATCATTTCGGTTTCGAGTTTCTTGTAATCCTGCGCGGTGACATAGAAGTGAATGGGGGCGGGAAGCGACGTGAGGGGAGGAATGAGCCGTACGGCAATCAGCGGCAGTTGGGATGCCTGATGGCGACTTACCGGGACTCCTCTTTTTGGGGTGGGACGATTTGAGACCCGTGCTCGACTATCGGCTCGTTAAGTGAAACGCCACCGAGGCGCGCGACTTTCTCGGAATCCCCGGATGATGGCAGGGTCCGACAATTTGCGGCGCTCGCATAGGTCCGCAAAAGCATCCGAGGGGACTGTTCGTTTGCGGGATTGTCTTCCGAGAGTCCGAGCAGTTATCCCATTTTGCCGAATTGTATCCTTGCAACGTGACTCTGATTGAATCGACAGTCCCAGTCAGCGGGCAGCGGTCCGGGTGCGGCCACGAGCGCCAGGAGCGGTGGCTCTCCGTTCTCATGCAGGTGAGCCGGGCGATCGGCTCCACGCGCGACAGCCGCGCACTGATGCGGACGATCATCGAGCAGGTCACCTGGGCGTTCGACGCCGATCGGTCGTCTCTTTTTCTTCACGATGCCTCGAAAGGTGAACTTTGGACCGAGGTGGCCGAGGGGCTGGAGCATTGGCCGCAGCAGTTGCGAATCGCCGCCGATCACGGCCTTTGCGGGCGGGTCTTTGCGACGCATCTGCCGGTGTGCGTTCACGACACGCACGACGAGGCCGATTTCGCGCGGGCCATTGCATGCCGCACGGACTATGCGCCGCGTTCGATGCTTATCGTTCCGATCCTACAGGGACCGACGAAGTGCGTTGGTGTGCTTCAGGTGATGGACCAGCGGATCGGCCACTTTCGGCAGGACGATCTGCCGCTGTTGGAGGCCATCGCGGTACAGGTGGCGATTTCGCTGGAGAACGCGGGGCTCTATCAGGCGCAGCGCCGGCAGTTCAACAGCTTTGTGGAGTCGCTTTCGACGGCGCTGGATGCGCGCGATCCGCTGACAGCGGTGCACTCGGTCAACGTGGCGAATTACGCCATGGGCATCGGCACGGTGTTCGGTCTGCCGCCGGAGGAACTGGAGTGGCTGCGGATCGCCGGGCTGGTGCATGACGTGGGCAAGATCGGCGTTCGCGAGGCGGTGCTGACGAAGCCGGGCAAGCTGACGACGGATGAATTCGAGGAGATGAAGCGGCACGCCGTTCACTCGCGCGTGATTCTGTCGAAGATCGAATTCATGGCCGACCTGCAAGGGCTGGACTTCATCGCGGCGGCGCACCACGAGAAGCTCGACGGCTCGGGATATCCGGACAAGCTGGTGGGTGAGCAGATTCCGCTCAAGGCGCGGATTCTGGCGGTCGCGGACATTTACGACGCCTTGACGCAGACGCGGCACTATCGGCAGGGCATGACGATGCACGAGGCGCTGCGGCAGCTCGACCAGATGACGCCGCATCAACTTGATCGGCGATGCGTCGCGGCGCTGCGGGCGTTTCTGCGATGCGGGCCGTGGCCGATCGATCACGAATAAGACTCAGACTACGGCTGAAGACCATCTCCCGCGCGCTCTTTTTTGCTGCGCAGCCGTCCCAATCCCACCTCAGCGGGCTTGCAGCTCGGATCGAGGTGCAATGCAGACGCGAATGATCGCTCTGCCGACTCGTGATCGCCGGCCTTCAAGTACACCGTTCCCAGATTGGCGTGGAGCATTGCGTTGTCGGGGTGCCGCGATAACGCAGAGGTGAAGAGCTGGATCGCCTCGTCGGTATTGCCGAGCCGGGCCAGCGTGGCGCCGAGGTTATTGGTGGCCTCGAGGAAATCGGGATCGAGTGCGACGGCTATCTTGTACTCTTCGACGGCCTCGTTCCAGCGGCCGGCTCGAACGTGCAGGTTTCCGATGGCGTGATGGGAGACGGCGTTGTTGGGGTTGTGACGCAGCGCGACTTCGTAATGAGCGATCGCCTCATCAATATGCCCGTGTTTGGCCAGCAGGCGGGCGTACTTTTCGTTGGCTTCCGGGTACTCGGGATAGATTCGCAGCGCGTCTTCATAATGCTGTGCGGCCTCCTCCGCGCGGTTTAATTCTTCAAGCACGAGGGCGAGGTTGAAGTGGGCCTGGTAGTAGTTGTCGGAGAGGCGAATGGACTCCTCGTAGTGAGCGATCGCTTCTTCAAATCTGCCGAGCCGGGTCAGGGCGGTGGCGAGATTCTGTTGGGCCTCGGCGTGGCGGGGGTTCTTCTCGACGGCCTTCTGCAATACGACGAAGGCCTCGCTGTCCTTTCCTTCGAGCATGTAGGCGATGCCGACGTTGACCATGGCGCGGATGTTTTCGGGTCGCTTGGCCAGCGCATCCTGCCATAGGCCGAGATCGGTTTGATAGACGGCGTTGCGTTGAATCGTCAGCACGCCGAGGGTGACGACCAGCGCCGCGACTGCCACGGGGACGAATCGACGCGCGATGTCGGCGGGCATGCGCTTGAGGAGCATCGCGATGAGACACACGGCCGATACGCAGACGACGGCGAGCGGCAGGTAGAAGCGATGCTCGAAAATGGGGTCCATCATCGGGAGGACGCTTGAGGTCGGGGCGAGGATTATGAAGAACGCGCTGCCCGCGATGCCCCAGGCTGAATTGACCGCGATGGCTCGCACGGTTGCGACAAAGATCGCGGCGACGAGGATCAGCGGCGGCACGATTTCCATGGCTGAATTGGCGATGGGCCAGGCATAGTCGATGCACAGGCCGGTGGGCCAGAGCGCGAGCCGGAGGTAATGCACGATGACGCCGAACTGCGTCGCGAGGTAGGCCAGCGGCTGCTGGGCGGCGGTTCCGAAGCCGGCGGCGTCGGGCCGGGGTGAGTTGAGGACGAGGGCGATCTGGATGAGCATCGTGCCGGCCAGCGCCGCGTAGAAGAGGGGCCGCTTTCGCAGGGCCGCTGCGAACGAGCCGGCGAAGAGGGTGCGATCGAAGAGCCAGACGAGGACCGGCGCGGAGATGGCGACCTCCTTGGTCCCCATCGCCAGGGCGCATGCGACGACGGATGCGACCGGCCAGAATCTCGAACGCGAGGCGTGCAGCGCGCGCAGAGCACAATAGATCGTCAGCAGGTAGAACATCGCCATCAGCGATTCGGCGCGCTGAATGACGTAGGTGACTGCCTGCGTGCAGAGGGGATGAGCGACCCAGAGCAGCGCCGCGGCCAGCGCTACTCCATTGGCTTTGTCGCCGAGGGTAGGCTTGAGCTTTTCGGTCAGGAGGGTTCGCCGGACAACGCCGAAGAGGGCCAGGGCAGCGCCGATGTGAATGAGGATATTGGTGACGTGGTAGACACGGACATCCAGGCCGCCGATCGCGTAATTGATCGCCAGGGAGAGACTGAGAATCGGCCGGCCGTCGACGGTGGTTTTGGCCGGGGCATGGAGGGCGTTGGTCAGCGGCCATAGCTCGCGGATGAAGACATTTTTGGCGATGGACTCGTCATCGTCGAAGACAAAGGGGACGCTCAGGCTATTGGCGTAGATGGCGCCCCCGACGGCCGCGATGAGCAGAGGCGGGAGCCAGGGCGGCATCCGGCGTTTGCCGGCGGCGAAGGGATCGGCGACCAGGGCCGGGGCATTCTGGGGGGGTCGTTTCATTTGACGATTCGTCTCTTTGTGCGCGGGTCCTGCACGGCCAATCGGTGCGGCGATCGGCGGATCATAAGGGGGCTGAAAATCCGCGGGGATGGCGCATCCATCGAGAGGGTCATTTCGAGGGAACCGTCGGCCGTTGTGCTGTTTGCCACCTCCTGATATCACCGATATACTGCAGGATTCCCTTGAACCGCTCGAATGGAATCCGCGGCACAGGTCGCGGGCGGTTGGGGTGCCGTAAATTCACCAGGACTCGTCACGCCTGCCGGCGCGACGGGTCGCCTGCACGGCGGTCGCCCACTTCACAACGGCCCCGAAGCAGGAAATGACAAAGATGCGCGCCGTCGCCTGCGTGGGATGGGTCGGCCAGAGAAAGACGAAAGAGACATGCTGCGAATTGACAACGACATGATGTCCCGGATCGACGTGAGTGACGAGGAGCTCGATCAGGAGCTGGCGGCCCTGGGCGGGAGTACGACCGACACGGCTGTTCTGGAAAAGGCGATCGGCACTTCCTGCGAAGAATACACCGCGGACACGATCCTGAAGGGAAAGATCATCGGTATCAGCGGCTCGGAAGTCGTTGTTGACGTCGGCCTGAAGAGCGAAGGATATATTCAGCTAAGCGAGTGGGACGATCCGAGTGAGATCGATCCCGGCGATGAGATTGAAGTGCTTCTCGAGTCGATCGAGTCGGACACCGGCGTGGTGATCCTGTCGAAGCGCAAGGCCGATCGCATTCGCGGCTGGGAGCGCGTCCTCGAAAACTGCCAGGAAGGCCAGAAGGTCAGCGGCAAGGTCACGCGAAAGATCAAGGGCGGCCTCTTGGTGGACATCGGCGTGCCGGTGTTCCTGCCCGCAAGCCAGGTCGATACGCGGCGGCCGGGCGATGTCGGTGAGTTCATCGGCAAGACGATCGAGGCGGTCGTTTTGAAGATCGACACCGAACGCCGCAACATCGTTATTTCTCGCCGCAAGTTGATCGAGGTCGAACGGGCCGAGTCGAAGTCGAAGCTGATGTCGGAAATCGAGGTCGGCCAGATTCGCGAGGGAACGGTCAAGAACATCGCCGACTTCGGCGCATTCATCGACCTGGGCGGCATCGACGGCCTGCTGCACATCACCGATATGAGCTGGGATCGGATCGGCCATCCGAGCGAGCTGCTGAAAATCGACCAGAAGACGAACGTCAAGGTCCTCTCGATCGACAAGGACAAGGAAAAGATCGCCCTGGGTCTCAAGCAGACGCAGGAGAATCCGTGGGACGCGGTCGAGGCCAAGTACCCGATCCAGACGAAGGTCAAGGGCAGCGTCGTCAACATCACCAACTACGGCGCCTTCGTGAAGCTCGAGGGCGGCATCGAGGGACTGGTTCATATTTCCGAGATGTCCTGGACGCGGCGAATCACGCATCCTTCCGAGATGCTCTCGGTCGGTCAGGAGATCGAGGTCATTGTTCTGGAGATCAACAAGGCCAAGCAGGAAATCTCGCTGGGCATCAAGCAGACCGAGACGAACCCGTGGACGCGGGTCGCCGAGAAGTATCCGCCGAACACGGTCGTTTCCGGCAAGGTGCGCAACCTGACGAACTACGGCGCCTTCATCGAGATCGAGGACGGCATCGACGGCCTGCTGCACGTTTCCGACATGAGCTGGACCAAGAAGGTCAGCCATCCTTCGGAAATGCTCAAGAAGGGCGACGAGGTTCGCTGCGTCGTTCTTTCGGTCGATCAGGAGAAGCAGAGAATCGCCCTGGGCCTCAAGCAGCTCACCGAGGATCCGTGGCTTCACGCGGTTCCGGATCGCTACATCCCGGGCATGATCGTGCAGGGCAAGGTCACCAAGATCACCAACTTCGGCGTTTTCGTGGAACTGGAGCAGGATCTGGAAGGATTGCTGCACGTCTCCGAGTTGACCGATCACCGCATCGAAGACCCTCACCAGGAGGTTCAGATCGGTCAGGAGATCGAGGTCAAGATTCTTCGCGTGGACACCGCCGACCGGAAGATCGGCCTGTCCAAGAAGCGAGCCGACTGGGCCGCCGACGCGACCACCGAAGGCGGAGAAAAGAAGACCGGTCCCAAGGCGCGCCGCGGCGGCCTGCACGGCTCGACCGGCGAGGAAACGACCGACATTATCCACGGCACGGTGCTCCTGAACGATCCGAATGTGGAGAAACCCGTGCCAGCCGATGCCGGCGAGCCAACGGAGGCAGCAGCCGAGGCAGCCGAGGCAACAGATCCAACCGAGGAGACTGACGAGGCATCGTAACGATCCGTCCGGAGGAGAACGCCGAGTCACGTGCGCCGGATTGATCGGCGACGGCACAATAAGCAGCAGGGCCGCCTGGCAAGCGGCCCCGGCTTCTTAATGACTGCCTGCCGGCGCGGAATGTTTTCCCCCGTCCTAGAATCCGTCGTCCGAGAGTCGTTCCCCCTTTGGCGGCAGGCGATCCTTTGGTTGTCGAGCGATTTGAAGCAACCGCAAGCACTGCATGGCCGATGATGAGGGGGGGATGGGCCCCTCGCAGGGGTCCGCAATTCCGGACGAGCTTCAAGCGTGAGCGGAGGAACTACCATTTCAGTTGAGCCGGGACTCCAACAATATCTGAAGCAGATCAATGAGTCCGCGCTTCTGACGGCGGACGAAGAGAAAGAGCTTGCCAGGGCCATTGCCCGCGGCACGGCGGCGTCGCGTCGGTTCAGCCGCGGCGAGATTTCTTTGCCCGAAAAAGAGCAGCACGAGCAGGAGGCCAACGAGGCGCGCGAGCGGATGATCCGCTCGAACCTGCGGCTGGTGGTGAACATCGCCAAGGCCTACGGCAATCGCGGCATGCCCCTGTCCGACCTGATCGAAGAAGGCAACCTGGGACTGCTCCGGGCCGTGGAAGGTTTCGACCCGGACATGGGCGCGCGATTCAGCACCTATGGGAGCTGGTGGATCAAGCAGGCGATCAAGCGGGCGCTGATCAACGCGGTTCAGCCGGTGCACATTCCGGCCTACATGGTCGAGATGATTGCTCGCTGGAAGCAGGCCCATACGCAACTCAACGAGGAACTGAGCCGATCGCCGACGATTCCGGAGCTGGCCGATCGGATGCAGCTTCCCGAGCGGAAGGTGCGAATGATTCGCCGGGCTGTTCGGGCGTTTTCCGCGCCGACTCAGTCATCCGGCGCCGACGGCGGTTCGCTGCTGTCGGACATGCTGCCGGATCAGAAGAGCCAGATGCCGGACGAGGCCGTTTTCAGCGAGGCCGAGTCGAAGTTGCTGGGCAGCCTGATCTCGCAACTCACCGATCGCGAGGCGACCATTCTCAAGCTGCGATACGGTCTTGAGGACGAGGAGCCGATGACGCTGAAGGACATCGGCGCGAAGATCGGTCTGACGCGGGAGCGCGTGCGGCAGATCGAGGCGGAAGCCCTCAAGAAGCTGCACAAGACCCTGGCCGAGCAAGTCTGAACCATCATCGAGATCGCCCTCGAACGGTCGAGAACCGACCGGCTAATCCGCCGCTTTAGGAGCGGCTAAGCTCTTACTATAGAACCCCGATCGATCGAAGCAGCAGACACGTCTCTTCCCCGAAGCGAGCATATCGCAGGCGTTTACGATGCGACGCGCGCGAGTTTCTGGCCGCTTGGCGGAAGTAATCCAATGTATCCAGTCTTTGCGCGCGATGGGGGTGATGTCTGACCACAACGCCTTCGCCTTCGGTGCGGCCGCGAGCGCCTTTCGCAGGTCCGCAGGAACCTTGGGTTCCGGTTCTTCTCCAACAGGCATGAGCTCCAACGTAACGACGTCTCCTACGGATGCATTCGCAGCTTCCATCGTCTTTTTGGTCACCTTGAGCCAATGGCTTTTCTGACCGTCCGGCTCAAGGGTCGCTCGAAATGGATAGCCATTGATCGTGCCGTCAACCGTCGTCATGCCCCGCGTGGGAAGCTTCGCACTGGCGGTTTTTGGCAAGATCAAATAGGTCCAAGAGCCGCCCCTTCCGGGCGTTGCCGGACGCAGGAGCTTTGCTTTGAAGAGGATTTTCGAAGCTGTCCTTTTCATTCCTGGTCGCCCGGCTGATGGAGCGAAAAGCGCTTAAGGGTCGAGCGGAGGTCCTTCGGCCAGTCGGCGCACACCGTCATTTTTTTACCGGTTTCAGGATGCACGAAGGAGAGCGACGCCGCGTGCAGACAGAGGCGCGGCACCTTGGGCAGATCGCCATCGCGGGCGTAGACGTCTTCTCCCAGGACGGGGTAGCCCTTCGCGGCCATGTGGACGCGGATCTGGTGGAGCCGGCCTGTCTTGGGGCGCGCTTCGATGAGCGAAATGTCGTCAACGGTCTCCAGGACACGATACGCGGTGATGGCCTGCTTGCCGTCACGGGCGATGACCGCCTTTTTCCGGGCCGCGACCACTTCCTTGATGGGGTCCTGAATCACCGCCTGGGCCGGGCGCGGGGTGCCGCGGACGATGGCCCAATAGATCTTTGCGACCTTTCGCTTCTTGAATTGGTCGAGCAGGTTTTCAAACGCCCGGTTGCGAAGCGCGACGAGCAGGAGCCCCGAGGTGTCCTTGTCGAGCCGGTGAAGCAGCCCCCATCCGCGCGCCTCGCCGAGATTCTGAAGGGCGTTGCCGTATTCGACGAACAGCCCGTTGAGCAGGCTGTCGTGGGCGTGCTTTTTGCCGGGCTGCGTGACCACGCCGGACGGCTTGTAGACGACGAGCAGATCGGGATCGGCGTGGCGCACCTCAAACGGGACGGAGGGATTGGGCCGAATGGAAAGATGGTATGAGGTCATGGCGCTTCCGATTGCTTACGGCAGGATAAGGGGGAAGCGGGCGAACGTACACTTGGGGCGTTAGACGGCTGTCTAACGGGACGAGAGGCTTCTCATCAAATATCGCTGGGAAATCAGCGTGATGGCCAGCGGCGGGAGCAGGGCGACGATGCTCGCGGCCATTGTCAAATTGGCCCAGCTTCCTTCGAGCGACTGGAACATCTGAAGGCCGACGGAGACCGGGTACCGCTCGTAATCGGAAAGGTAGATGAGCGGCGCGAGGAAGGCCTGCCAGTGGGCGACGAACGAGATGGCGATGACGGCGCCGATGACCGGCTTGGACATGGGGAGCATGATGCACCAATAGGCCTGCCAGTCCGTCGCGCCGTCGAGCCGGGCCGCGTCCTGGTAGGCATGGGGCACGCCTTTGAAGAATTGATAGAACAGGAGGATGGAAAAAGCCGAACCGCCGAGCCAGGCCGGCACGATCAGCGGCTTGTATGTGTTGACCCACCCGAGATGCTGGAAGATGAGAAACTGCGGAATGACGAGCATCTGGGTAGGCAGCATCATGGCGATGAAGGCGAGGCCGAGCCAGATGCGGCGGCCGCGCCAATCGTGTCTCGTGAATGAGTACGCGGCCATCGACGCGGAGAGGACGGTGCCGACGACGGCGGTGGAGGTGATGAGCAGCGAGTTCAGGATGAAGCGCCACATGGGCAGGCGGGTCATGGCGAGCCGGTAGTTCTCCCATTGAGGGGCCTTTGCGGCGCCGGATGTGGCCGCGACTGATTCGGTGAAGATTCGGTCGATGGGCTGGAGGGAAGCCCACACGGCCCAGCCGATCGGCGCCGCGAGAATGACGGCGATGGTCATTCTGATGAGCAGTCGGGTCATTCTTGTGTGTCAATCAGGCGAAGTTTCGATGTCGCCGGGATCACCACTGTAACTCATCGTCGGATGGGACCGGGAGCCAGTTGGAGCGAAATGTGTATTTGATAAAGCGCTGAATCGCTTCTATTCGCTGCCCGTCGGTCCAGTCCGCCTGCGACTGAGCCCAGTAAACATAAATCGGTATGGATCGACCAACCTCGAACGGTTTTGAAAGCGAAAGTGAGCGGGCCAATGAGCGCGTCTTTTCTTCGGGTAAGTCGGGCCGTTTTTTCCTGAGCGCGCCGACCGTGATTTCTACTGCGCATTCCTGCGCCAGCTCGTTCGACGGAACTGCAACCGCCCATTTTGCCTGGGTCCCGCCGATTCCCAACTCGCGACACTTAGATGTTGGCAGGGGGACCGAGGCTGCGAGAATGCTTGGCCCCTCCGGGATGCCCTCGTCCACAAGTCGGTTTCTAACCTCGGCCGGGCTTTTTGCGTGTCGCGGCTTTGTCACCATGATGGATGGATCGCGCTCCAATACGAGCTGGTCCTCGATGGTCGCGGCGATCGGTGCATCCTTCGGGTCCATGATCAGGACCAGCCCCTTGCCCAGTTCGCGGCCGTGCTTGCGTTTCACGTAGGAGGCCACGTCCTTGACCATGCGATCCATCTCGCCCGCGGCGAGTTCGTCTCGGGCATAGATGTAGGCCTGTGGCGTGTGGAAGAGCTTCTTTTCGCCGAGGTCAGCGGGCAACTGGGCCGGGGTCTCCAGCAACACGCTGGGAGGCTTGGGGCCGCAGCCGGCCATAATGGAGACAGCAACGATGACTGACGCGAGGGCGGCGCGGCGCTTCATGGATTCCGACATTTAGATACTCCAGATCGGGCGGAAAATCATACGCAGCCGATCCGGTCGAGAATGATATAATAAGGGTGGCATGGGAGCCACATCATGCATCGGGCAGTCGATTTGACAAACGCGCAGCCGCCCCGAGCCCGGAAATGGTCGAGGGAGGAATACTACCGGATGGCCGAGGCCGGGTTGTTTGAGGGGCAGCGCGTGCAGCTCATCGATGGAGATATCTTGGAAATGAGTCCTCAAGGATATCGGCACGCGCAGGGCATTGGTCTGGTCCAAGCCTCCGTGCAGCGGGTGTTTTCGGCGGATGTGTGGATTCGGGTACAGTTGCCCCTGACCTGTCCGGATGGATCGGAGCCGGAGCCGGACATCGCGGTCGTGCGGGGCTCGCCGCGAGATTACCCGCAGCACCCGACGACTGCTTTGCTGGTGGTCGAAGTGAGCGACGCCAGCAGCGAACTGGACCTCGGAAAGAAGACCAGTCTTTACGCATCGACGGGCATTGACGACTACTGGGTTGTCGATATGGTCGAGAACTGCGTTCACATCTTTCGCAAACCTGTCAAAGATCTCGAGGCGGATTTCGGCGTTCGCTACTCGGAATCGCAGCAGCACTCTGCCGACGCGGTCATTTCTCCGCTGGCGAAGCCGGATGCGATCATCATGGTGGCGGATTTGCTGCCGTGAGGCCGAAGTCGGCGCGGATTCGCTATCGATCCAGTTCCGCCGCGATGATGTTGAGGCTGCCCAGGACGGCGACCACGTCGCTGATCGAGTGGCCGATGACCAGCTTGGGGAAGACTGAATAGTTAATGAAGCTCGGCGGGCGGCAGCGAGCACGGTATGGGCAGTTCTCGCCGTCTGAGGCGAGGTAGAAACCGAGTTCGCCGTTGGCCGTCTCGTTGGCGTCGTAGGCCTCGCCGATCGGCGGCTGAAAGCCGCGGTTGGTCATGATCTGCTCGAAGTGGTTGATCAACCCCTCGATGGAGAAATAGACTTCGCGCTTGTCGGGCAGGGTATGCTTGTCGTCGGGCAGGACGTTGATCGGCCCGGCGGGGATGTTGTCCACGAGCTGCGCAAGAATGGCCAGCGACTGCCGCATCTCCTCCATGCGCACGAGATAACGATCGTACACGTCGCCGTTTCGCCCGATGGGCACCTTGAACTGGACACCGGACGAGCCTTTGCCGTCCCAGTTGTCGGCGTAGCAGAGGTAGGGCTCATCCTTTCGCAGATCGCGCATGACACCGGATGCCCTGGCGATGGGGCCGGTCCAGCCCCATTGGACGGCGTCGTCGTAACCGAGGACGCCGATGCCCTTGGTGCGCTCGACGAAGATGCGGTTTCGGGTGAGGAGTGATTCGGTATCTTCGATGGCGCGGGGGACGCGCTCCATGAAGGTCTTCACGTGGTCGGGCCAATCGGGGGGCATGTCCTGCATCAGGCCGCCGACGCGGGTGTAGCTCGTGGTGAAGCGCGCGCCGCAGATCTCCTCGAAGAGGTCGTAAATGTGCTCGCGTTCGTTGAAGGCGTAGAGAAAGGCGGTGAAGGCGCCGAGGTCCAGGCCGGCCGTACCGACGCAGAGGAGGTGATCCTGGATGCGGGCGAGTTCGGCGATGATGGTGCGGATGACTTTGCAGCGAGGGGTCAGTTCGATGCCGAACAGCTTTTCGCAGGCGGCGTGCCAGGCGATGTTGTTGGCCATCGGGCTGATGTAGTTCATCCGATCGGTGACGACGACGTACTGGTTGTAGTTCAGATGCTCGCCGAGCTTTTCGAAGCCGCTGTGGAGATAGCCGATGTGCGGCGTGCAGGCGATGACCGTCTCGCCGTCGAGCTCCAGGACGAGTCGCAAGGTCGTGTGGGTGGCGGGGTGCTGAGGGCCGAAGTTCAGCGTCCACAGATCGCCGCCGAGTTCGTCGCGCTCGAGTCGGGTCGGGCGAATGTCGGGCATGATGGCCATAGAGATCGAACTCCCGGCGGGCGAATTCCCGCGCTCCAATAGGGGACGATGTTACCGGCTTTCACCGCTAACTCAACCGGCGATAATGCGGCGGGAAACTTGACAGCATACGGCAGGCCGTTAGGAACGTGCCCTAAAGCCGTTGAGGATGCCCAGGGATGTTGTTGCACCGAAAGAGCCTGCTTGTTGCCGCCGTCGTTCTGGTCGGCGGGTCGATCACCTGGACGGCGAGCTATGCCTACAACCTGCGCAGTGACGCCTATCGGCGCAGGGTGCAGGAAGATCTGACCAGCTTCTTCGAGCTGCCCTGCGAAGTCGGGCGGATTCGCGGCCGGACGTTTTCGAGCCGGACGTTTGAAGATGTGGTCATCTGGCTGCCGAATCAGCGCGACCGGGTGTTTTCCTGCAAGGACGCGATCTGGCAGGAAAACAAATCGGACGGGATCGAGTCGAACGAGCTTAAGTTGGTCAGCGGGATGCTGGCGATTCGCAGCGACCGGTGGGTCAAGGAGGACTATCGCCGGGTTTTGGAATCGAGCCTGGGCCACGATTTCGAAGACCTCAAGCTCGTCAATGTGGACATGGAGGGATTTGAGATTTCCTTCGAGCGGGGCGATTTTCGCCTGAGCTGTCGCGACACTTTCGGCTCCATTGATTTTTCCGATCCGAAGTCCGGCATTGCCCGACTGCACGCCTACGAATTGAATGGTCGGCCGATCGCCCAGGGCGTTCAGATTCACGCACGATTTATCCCGCAGGGCGGCGTGCAGGTCTCCGAGCTACTCCTCACCGTGCCGAAGATTCCGCTGGAGGCGATGGGCATCGGTCCTTTGCTGGGAGGCAGCCACGTTGAGCACGGCCAATTCGCCGGCAGTCTTCAATACATCGATCACGCCGAACGGCCCGAGGTCTGGATTCAGGGGGAACTCGCCGACGTGGAGCTGGCGGAGCTGACGCGTTCGGTGGCGTGGGGTCCGTTGGAGGGGCGGTTCTCGGTCAACGTGGACGCTGCCCGAGTGAGCGGCGAAGTGGTGACGCATTTCCGGGGCAAGGGCCGCATCGAGCATCTTCAACTGGCCCCCTTCGCGCGACTGTTCGGGCAGGGAGAACTGGCCGGCGACGCGTCGATCAATCTCGACGCCGTCGATCTGGCACTGGGGCACATCGAGCGATTGCGTCTCTCCGGGAGCGTGTCGGGCATCACCGTCGAAGATTGGCTGCGTCCCTGGGGCAGGGGAACGGCCACGGGGCGATTATCCGTGCGGATCAATAATCTCGACATCGTCGATGACAACATCAAATCTGCGGATGTCGAGGTCGTGGTAGTGCCGCCGCCGGGGCAATCCGGGACGATTGACCGGGAATTGCTGCTTTCGGCGGCCCAGGATGCCCTCGCGTTCACCTGGCCTTCAGGGCTGCCGCAGAGCCTGCTGCCGGAGAGCGTCGAATATGCTGAATTCGGCATGAGGTTGCTCGTCCGCGATAACAGGCTCCGCATCCTGGGCACGCACGGTCCGTCGGGGAACACGATATTGACGATCAAGGTGGGGGGCATGACTTTCGGCGTGATTAAGGAGGATCCGGAGTCCATTGATCTCACGCCACGCCTGGCGGCACTGCGGGAAAAGGCCGTACATTACAATCCTGATCGTGTGCGAGAATGGTGGCAGTTACACGGTGGGGGCCGCCAGGAGGGCCGCTAGCTTGGCACGCCAAGTGCAAGGCGTCGGGGCGGAAAACTAACTTCGCTTGGCGCGTGACAAATCGGCGCCCGGCTCATAGGATTCCTTCGAATGACGGGCCGCGCTCGAATGCGGAACAGGGCGTTGATTGTGAATGGGGCGGACCATGGTTTGGAGGATTTGTCATGTCTCGAACAATCGTCGTTGATGGCGCACACCTGAAGCGGATGATGCAGCTCTGTCGCACGCTCGGCGGCAGCGGGGCGACACTCAGGCAGCTCCAGACAAAACTGAAGGCGTCGCGGCGCACCATCTTCCGCGACCTGTCGATCCTGAGCGACTGGGGCATCTCGGTCACCCTCGGCGACAAGGGCTACAAGATCAAGCAGAGCGCCCCTGCCTGCCGCAAGGTCATGGTCGACCGCGTGACGAAGTCGGTTCAGCAACTGCTGAATTCCTGCCTGAAGTAAAGCGGATCGACCTGCTGTGTCGGAGCCTTCCCGACGGGCATCTTGTCATGCACGATGGCCAACGTCGGTGCATTCGGGATGCGCTATCGATGGGCCATTATCAAAGGCGAGCCGGGCCAGGTATTGAGAAAGGCATGCGATGACGGGATTCCGCTTGAAGACATTTCCACTCATTAGCGGTTAGTCGTGCCGTAGGGCCTCGATCGGGTTCAACCCCGCCGCGCGGCGCGCGGGCCATAGGCCGAACACCACCCCCACGCCGGCGCTGAAGACGAACGCAAGAATGATGATGCTCGCCGACAGGACCGCCTGAATCTGAATCGCCGAGGCGATCAGCATCGAGAACACCACGCCGATCCCGATCCCCACGGCGCCGCCCGCCGAGGAGATGACCGACGCCTCGATGAGGAACTGCCGGTTGATCGCCTTGGTGCTGGCCCCGATGGCCATGCGAATGCCGATTTCCCGGGTGCGCTCGGTCACGGCGACGAGCATGATGTTCATGATCCCCACGCCGCCGACCGCCAGACTCACCAGCGCGAGGAAGAACATGAGCAGGGTCATCTGATCGCTGACGCTGCGGGCCTGTTCTTCCTTTTCCTTGAGCGTCGTCACCTTGAAGTCGTCGCCGTCAACCTCGGCCAGCTTGTGCCGTTGCCTGAGCAGGTCGCGCACCTGCACGACGGCTCGCTCTACGGCCTCATCGCTGATGGCCGAGCAGAGAATAACCGCCGGATCGCGCACGGCCAGAATGTCGCGGAGCATGATCGGCAGCGGGACGATGACCACCTTGTCCTCGTCCTGGCCCAGCGGATTGAAACCCTTGGGGGCGAGGACACCGACGATCTTGAACGACAGCCGGCCGATGCGAATCGTCTCGTTGACCGGGTTCTTATCGCCGAAGAGGTCGTTGACCGCGGTCTGGCCGATGAGACAGACGCGTCGCGGGGCGACGATGTCAAACGGCTCAAAGTCGCGTCCCTCGGCGACGCCCCAATTGCGAATGGCGGTGTAGGTCTGGGTGACGCCGGTGATGTCGATCAAGGTGCTGTCGGTCTCGCTGGAGACGACGGCCTTGGTGCCATGCGACGGGCAGGTCATCGAGACGGCATCACACTCCAGCTCGATGGCCTCGCTGTCGGCGACGCTGAGGTGGCTGGTCTGCCCGCCGAGCGACGAGGCGCGGCTTTTCTCGCCTTCTTCGTTGATGACGAGGATCATGTTGCGTCCGGCCTTGCGGATGTCGCCGATCAGCGACTCCTTGACGCCCTGGACGACGCTGACGCAGATGATGACGACGGAGACGCCCATGATCATGCCGATCATGGTGAGCATGGAGCGCAGCCGGTGCCGCCACAGCTCCCGCAGTCCCATCTTGAAGCATTCAATCCAAAGGGCCAGCATGACTTTTTCCGTCGGACTCCTGTTCAATTCACGCGCATCAACGCGCGAGGGTCAGTCTTATACAGGTATCGCCGAAAGGGCGCGTACATCCGGCACCGGCGGGCCGCCTTTGCGCGGCGTCGCCTGATCGGCAATGATTTCTCCGTCGCGCAGCACGATCACCCGTTCGGCAAACGATGCAACGCCCGGGTCGTGGGTGACCATGACCACGGTTCGCCCTTCGACTTCGTGGAGATGGGCGAGGATTTTTAGGATTTCTCCGCTGGTGTGGGAGTCGAGGTTTCCCGTCGGTTCGTCGGCCAGCAGGACGCGCGGGTTATTCACCAGGGCCCGGGCGATCGCGACGCGCTGCTGCTGACCGCCGGATAGCTGCGAGGGCAGGTGGTGCGTTCGGTCGGCGAGATCGACTTTCTTCATGGCTTCATGCGCCGCGGCGTGCCGGGTGTGCTTGGGAACGCCGGCGTAGACCATCGGCAGCTCGACGTTTTCGAGGGCCGTGCTGCGCGTTAGCAGATTGAAGTTCTGAAAGATGAACCCGATGTAGGTGTTTCGCAAGGCGGCCAGCTCGTCGCGCGACATGTCACTGGTGACGTTTCCGGCGAGGTGGTAGGTGCCGCGCGTGGGGACGTCGAGCGCGCCCAGGACGTTGAGCATGGTGGACTTGCCCGATCCGCTGGCGCCCATGATGGCGATGTAGTCGCCCTCGTCGATGCGCAGATTGACGCCGCGCAGGGCATGGACGGCTGTTTCGCCGGCGTCGTAGATCTTGTGCAGCTCCCGGAGCTCGATCACCGCGCCGGTTTGGGGGCGCTTCGGGGTGTCGCTCGGCTGTGCTTCGACGGCTTGTACCATGCTTGACGGACCTATGGCGGTGTCGGCCGACTCTTTACGGCGTCGCGCCGATCGCTGGACGGTTAAGGGTGATGCTACAGTGTTCGATTGTCGGGGCTGGCCAGTTTGATGGCTTCTTTCAGGCTGAAACCGGCGCTGGAGCTATCGGCGAATTCGCGGACGAACTGATCGCCGGGCTTGGCGCCGAGGAGGATCTCCGTGTTGACGTTGTCGGTCACGCCGATCCAGACAGGCACGGCCCGCCACTGGCGCGAGGCTTCGCTGAATTGCCAGAGATGCGTCTTCTTGCAATAGAGCGCCGGCCCGCCGCCTTCGGCCGTGGGCTCGTCCGGCCACTGGAGCGCGTCGACCATCGCCTGCCGCTGCTCGATGGGAAGCGGCGGCTTGAAGCGCAGGGCCTTGTTGGCGATTCTCGTCGCTTTGGGCCGGTTGACGCACTCGATTTCCACATTGACCGACATGCCGGGAAGGAGCGTCTTGCGCTCGTCATTGTCCACTTCCAGAATGACCGTGTAGGTGGTGACGCCCTGAATGATCTCGGGCTGATTGCGCTTGTGGAGAATCCGCCCTTCAAAATGGACGCGCTGCTTGCCTTCGACCGTGAATCTTGCATGCTGCCCGACGTCGATGTGAACGATGTCGGACTCGCTGACCTTGGCGTTCACTTTCATGCGCGTCAGGCTGGGCGCGAGGAGAAACAGCGGGGGGGTCTGAAAGGCGGCATTCACCGTGGTGCCCACATCGAGATAGCGCTGGAGCACGATGCCGTCGATCGGCGACTTGATGATGCACTTATCGAGCTGGGCCTGCGTAGCCTCAATCCTGGCTTCTGCAAGTTGCAGGGCTGCCTTGGCCTGATCCACCGCTTCCTGAGCCCGCTGCGGAAGAAACTGCTCGTTGTTCTTCGCCATCTTGAGCGCCGCCTGAGCGAACAAGACCGCCGCCTGGGCCCGCGTGTGATTGGACTTGATGAGGGTCCACTCGGCCTCCGTGGCATCGCCTGATTCGTACAGCTTGTCGATTCGCTTCCAGTTGTATGCTTCGGCGAGTAAGGCGGCCTCGGCTTCCTGAAGCTTGCCCTGGGCCTGTTGCGTGGCAACGGGGAGGTTGGCGGCTTGCTCCTTTTGTAGAATCTCGGCATCCAGGATTGAGCTTTTGGCCCTGGCCAGCTCGGCCTTTGATTGGGCATGCTGCGCCTCGGCCAGTTCGGGGTCGATTCGGCAGATGATCTGATCCTTGGAGACGGGCTCATCAAAATCGACGGCGATCTCCACAATCTTGCCGGTGGTCTCGCAGCCCACGGTGACCGTGGTGAGCGGCTCAATGGTGCCGAGCGTCTCGACGGTCATGACGATGGGGCCGGTCTCGACGGTGGCGTTGAAGCAGGTCCCCTCGCCGCCGCTGCTGCCAAATTTCGTAAAGAGGGCGGTACCGCCGCCCAATACACCGACTGTTCCCAGGATCAACCAAATGCGCATGGAGCTTCCTTGTGCTGTCCGCTTTTCCATTTGAACCAAATTATACTAATCAGTGTGCGGTGAGTTGCAAATCTGCGGCAGTCAAAGGCTTAAATCATCGGCTTGACGAGCCGCAGGCCCGCTAGGTGCCTTTTTCGACACCGGCTTCCGGGGGGGCGGCTTCCTTGTCCCCGCCGTCATCCGAAGCCACTTTGACGGTCCTTTGTTTCGCGGCGGGCAGCTTGGGGTCGATGCGCTTGGCGATCTCGCCGGCGACAAATCGCCGGTTAGTGCAGTCGGCATGCCCGCCGGTCCACCCGAGGCGCGTGTAGCGCGAACTCCATCCGACATTGACGACTCGACCGCTGTTGAAACCCTGTCCGCGCAGGCCGACGAGTCCGGCGGAGTCGTCGTAGGTGCCGTCGATCGTACCTAGCAGGCGCACCGGTCCCTGCAGGACCGGATCGCTCGCGGCGTAATAACAGTAGAACTTGCCCTTCATATTGGCGAGGGCCTTGCGCAGGTCGTGGCGGCTGGAGATGCTGGACCCGACGAGAATGATGTTGTTGATCTTGTAGGGAGGCTTCATATCCTCCGCCGCCCAGACAGCGACGCCCGTGCCCGCCGAAAGTGCGATGATATTGGCATTGGCGTCGGGGTTTCGCTTGAGGTAGTCGGTGATCTCACCGGCCAGGACCGATCCGGAAGCGCGGGCGATGAAGCGCAGCGTCTGATCGAGCGCCGGGTTCATGGTCAGCGACCAGTGATAGTTGCTGACGAACCCCTTGTAACCGGCGTCCTCCAGGCCGAGCGGCACGTCCAGCACGCCGAAGCCCCAGTTTCCGGCCCCGTCGATATACCAGGTGCGACCGAATTTCTCCTTGGGGTTGGCACAGCCGCTGAAAGCCGCACAGGCCAGGGTCAAGATGAGGAATCGTCGCATGCCGTATTTGCCTCGCAGATGAGCTGCCGTGCCGCACGCACAGAAAAGTTCGCAGCGCGGCAATGTCCGGTAGTCTCGTGAACTTCCGCCGCGAATTCAAGTCCCGGTCGCCGCGGATTCTTGGAGAGCCTGATGTCTCGTCGATTGGACGCCTGATGCGTCACTTTCGCCGATCGCTTTCCTGCGTAATCTCCTTGAGCCGCCCCAAAATCTGCAGGGCGTCGATCGGGGCGGTCCGATTCACGTCCACCGCGGTCACGGCATCGACCAATTCCCGCCACCAAGTCGGCAGGGTCGGCGCGGAGTCAAACAGCAGGGGTTGGTCCGAGGTCTTATGTGCCTGTGACTTTTGGCGTTGGGCGTTTGCCTTCTTGTCGAACCCGCGCTCAAGCTCTTCGAGCATTTGCTCGCTTCGCTTCACGACGCTGCCCGGCAGGCCGGCCATGGCGGCGACGTGGACACCGTAGCTGCGGTCCGTCGGGCCCGGCAGGATTTTGTGCAGGAAGACGACACCGCGACCGCCTCCAGCCGGGCGAAGCTCCTCCTTAACCGCGACATTCAGATTGCCTGCGCAAGGCAGGCGATCGGCCAGTGCGGTGAGTTCGTGGTAGTGGGTCGCGAAGAGCGCGAGGCACTTCAGGTGATCGGCGAGATATTCGGTGACGGCCCAGGCGATGGCTAATCCGTCGTAGGTGCTGGTGCCGCGCCCGATCTCGTCGAGAATCACCAGCGAGCGCTGGGTGGCGTTATTCAGGATTCTCGCCGTCTCCACCATTTCGACCATGAAGGTGGACTGCCCACGGGCCAGTTCGTCATTGGCGCCGACTCGGGCGAAGATTCTGTCGACCGGGGTCCAGCGCATGGACTTCGCCGGGACGTAGCTGCCGGTGTGCGCCAACAGGGCGAGGAGCGCGGCCTGGCGGATATAGGTGGACTTGCCCGCCATGTTCGGCCCGGTGATCAGCGCCAGGCGCATGGCCTCGTCCGACAGGTGACAATCGTTCGGCACGAATCGCTCGCCGAGGACTTCATCCAGAACAGGATGGCGGCCGTCAACGATCTCAAGAATCGGCCCGGCACTCTCCGCAACAAGCTCGGGGCGACAGTAATCGCGCCTGCGGGACAGTTCGGCGAGGCCGGCGAGGACGTCCAGCGCGGCGATGGCGTCCGCCGTCTTCTGCAATCCCGGGGCCTGCTGGGCAACGCGCCCGCGGACCTCCTCGAAAATCTCGATCTCCAGGGCCTTCGCCCGGTCCGCTGCGCCGAGGACTTCATTCTCGTATTGCTTCAGTTCGTCGGTGATGTATCGCTCGGCGTTGCGCACCGTCTGTCGGCGAACGTAGTCCGGCGGCACCTTGTCGCGGTGTTGATGGGTGATCTCGATGTAATATCCGAAGACGGAGTTGTAGCCGACCTTCAGCGAATTGATGCCGGTCCGCTCGATCTCCCGCGCCTGAAACTCCGCGAGGCTCTGATGACCGGCTGTGCCCAGCTGTCGCAGCCGATCCAGTTCGGCATTGAATCCATCCGCGATGAAGCCGCCGTCCCGCACGACGCCGGGCGCGTCTTCCTTGATGGCCGATGATAGATAGCCCGCGAGCGACTCGTGGCCGGTTGTTGATTGGGCGATTTCGGCGAGCAGGTCGCCTTGGCTCTGTTTGCCGCTGATGGCGGCGCCGATGGCCTCGGGAATCTGGCCGCAGAGTTCCAGTGTGCGAGTCAGGCCCGCCAGGTCTCGCGGCGATGCCCTGCCGACGCCGACCCGGGCGATGATCCGCTCCAGATCGCCCATGTCGCCGATGAGATCGCGAATGCGCCGCAGCCGATCGGGCTGCGAGCGCAGATCGGTGATCGCCTGTTGTCTGCCGAGAATCTCGCTCGCGCGATTCAGCGGATAGCAGATCCACTCCCGCAGCCGCCTCGAGCCCATCGAACTGACGGTCATGTCGATCGCGCCGAGCAGCGATCCCTCGCGCCCGCCGTCGCGCAGCGTGCGCTCCACTTCCAGCGAGCGCAGGGTGAAATGATCGATCATGACGGCGTCGTCGGTCTGTCGCGGCGTGATTCGGGAAATGTGCGAAAGCGACGATTTCTGTGTCTCTCTCAGGTAGTCCAGAACCGCCGCCGCCGCGCAGAGCGACGCATCGAAGCGATCGAAGCCGAAGCCGGTCATGCCCGATACGCCGAATTGTTCGCACATCGCGCGTTCGCCGAGGTGGGCGTCGAACGAATGCCGGGCGCGCGGCGTGATCGCCGCCGACAGTGCGTCACGCACTTCATCCCACGGCGCGCTCGGCTCGTCGATGGCCGATTCGGGGACGAGGATCTCGGCCGGTCGCAGTCGCGCGAGTTCATCGAGGATCGAGCCAGCGTCGATCATCTGCGCAAAGAACCGGCCCGAGGCAAGCGACACGCATGCCAGCCCGACCTGCCCGGTTCGCCAGTTCGCGGCTTCCGGCAGAAGTGCGCAGAGCACGTTCTCCTCGCGCTCGTCGAGGATGTTCTCGTCGGTCAGGGTGCCCGGCGTGATGATGCGAACGACGTCGCGCTTGACGACCCCCTTGGCCGTCTTGGGGTCTTCGAGCTGCTCGCTGAGGGCGACCTTGTATCCGGCGCGGACCAGCCGGGCGATGTAGCGATCGACGGCGTGGTAGGGCACGCCCGCGAGGGGGATCGGCGCGTCGCTGTTCTTATCGCGCGCCGTGAGCGTCAGCCCCAGCACCCGAGCGATCGTCTTGGCGTCTTCGTAGAAGGTCTCGTAAAAATCGCCCATGCGGAAGAGCAGGATCGCGTCGCCGACGCGCTGCTTCTGCTCCAGGTATTGCCGCATGGCGGGGGGGACGCTCGAAGCAGGCTTCGCCGTCTTCGCCGCCTTCTTGGCCGGTGGAATTGTCTGGCTCTTTCCCACGGTGCTACCGTTTCCTTAAGTGAAGAAGTGCAAAGCATACCGGGAAATCAGCTTCTTGCGATTCCCCGACGTCTGACTTTTCTCTCGACCGGGCGGAGGCGACGCAGTAGCCTATTGCTTCCAGTGGACGGGGCCACGTCATTTTGCGCCCTGCGGCGGGCAGGTTGCTCGTCGAAAACGGAAGGCCACACGCGAGGGAGTGCGACCATGGCCAAGGCAAGCCTCGGAATAGAACGAATTCACAGCCTCGAAATGTCCGTGTACGACGCGGCCCCGTGGCTGGCATACCTGACCCAGGGGTTTGGCTTCCAGCATATCGGCGTCAGCTCCGGCGCGGCGCTGGAATGCACCGGCACGCGCCGTCACATGATTGCCTGTGGCGACATGAGCCTGATCGTTCAGGAAGCCGTGCATGCCGGTTCGACCGTCCGGCGCTATCTCGAAAAGCACCCCGAAGGCATCAGTCGGGTCAACTTTCTGGTGCAGGATGTCGGCCGTACCGAGGAACTTCTGCTGGAGCGCAGCGCGACGCCGGTGGATCACACGCGCGACGAGATTGCCGGCGACGGTCGCTGGAAGCACATCGCCATCGCCACGCCGCTGGGCGACGTGGAGTTCGCCTTTATTGAGATCGCCGGGCCGACGAACAGGCTCGCCCCCGGCATGGACTCGTGCGGGTCGTTTGACGCGTCTGTCAATCCGCTGGGCGTCACCGGGTTCGATCACCTCACCGGCAACACCCGCACGCTGATGCCGGTCATCGCATTCTACGAACACGTCATGGGGCTCACGCGGCGCTGGGATGTCGCTTTCCACACGGAAGACTTTCGGCCCGGCGTCGGCAGTGGGCTCAAGTCCATCGCCATGGGAGACGAGGCCGGCGGCTTTACCCTGGCAACCAACGAGCCGCTTCGCCCGCGATTCGAACAGTCGCAGATACAGATGTACGTAGACATGAACCGAGGGCCCGGGATACAGCATGTCGCCCTGGCCGTCGCCGACATCGGCAAGGCGGTCGAGCATGCACGTCATCAGGGCGTCGGCTTCATGCTCACGCCTTCGGCTTACTACGATCAGCTCCCCGGTCGCCTTTCGGCTCAGGGAGTGCCGCAGCTTGGGCACTCCGTGGAGGATCTTCGCCGCCTTGGCATCCTGGTCGATGGGGACAAGACCGGCTATCTGCTCCAGTCGTTCTGCCAGGATCAAGCGACGCAGTTCCGCCGCCCGCATGCGGGGCCTGTCTTCGTCGAGCTGATCCAGCGCTGCGGCTGCGGGCGCTTCGGCGAGGGGAACTTCCGGGCGCTCTTCGAGGCCTCCCAGGGCGAGTAGCGACTTCGACGCCTATACCTTAGCCATTCGCCGGGCGAAGCCCCTATTTTTTGTAATTATTGAGCTCACCGCGCATACTAGGCCCTTCAATTTCCACCATGGAGGACTAGCGATGCACCTTTGCCAATTCTATCTATCTGAAAAAGATCGCGCCGCCGACCTCGTTCGCCGCGTGCCCACCGCCGCCCGGCTGGGTCTGCAGATCGACGGTAAAATCGTCGACGTCACCGACCTCGCCAAGAAGCACGGCGAGATCAACTCGCCGCAATACGCCGGCGTCCTCACCGCGAGCGTGGCCGGTCTGCCGGAGTGGGCGGCATTTCGCGAAGAGGCGAAGAAGCTATCGTCGGCAGGGGGGCTCGACCCGGCGAAGGTCTTCTTCGGCCCCTGCGTCCTGCGCGCGTCGCAGTACCTCGACTTCTACGCCTTCGAAGAACACGTCATGACCATGCGCAAGCAGCGCGGTCTCGATTTCATCGTGCCGGAGTGGTACGAGATTCCCGCGTACTACAACTCCAACGCCACCAGCATGATCGGCCACGGCATGACGGCCTACTACCCGCCCGGCGAAGAGCGGATCGACTTCGAGTGCGAGATGGCCTGCATCATCGGTAAGCCGATTCGCAATGCGACGATGGAGACGGCGCGCGACGCGATCGTCGGCTACACGATTTTGAACGATCTCTCCGCCCGGCAACGCCAGACCAAGGCCATGCCGATCAACATGGGCCCGGCCCCCGGTAAGGATTTCGCCAGCGCGCTGGGGCCGTTCCTGGTGACGAAGGATGAGATACCCGACCTCGGCGCGATCGGGATGAGGGCATTCGTCAACGACGAGCAGTGGACCAACGGCCGCTACGGCACGGTGAAGCATTCGTTTGAGTCGATGGTGGCCTTCGCCAGCACGGCGCGCTGGATGTACCCCGGCGACATCCTCGGCAGCGGCACCGTCGGCGGCGGCTGCGGCGCGGAGCACAAGAAGTTCATGAAGCCCGGCGACACGATCCGGATGGAGTTCGACGTGCTCGGGACACTGGAGAACCGGGTAGAGCACGAGCGGGGATAGCATAATGGGCGAAGTCAACAAGTTCCCGGAGTTAGCCGTCTCGATTTGGTGACCTTTCGTGCATTTTTTTTTCGGTGATTGTGGCTATTACGCACCGGGCGAACTTCCTCTAGTCGCGGCTGTTGGTATTGAACCAAAGACGTGTTGTGATGGATGACGAAGAAATCAAAGTCGGAAGCATGAGGCTAGTCCAAATCTTTCCCGAATTCGGCAGTCTGATTTGGTATTATTCCTTTGTCGCGTTTGCTCTCGGACTTGGATTGGCGGCTATTCTTGCGACAGATAAGCCCAGTGGGGTCGACACTTCCACAAACAATCTTATTTCCGCGATTTGCGTGATTGCCTTCGCGCTTATGGGGGCGGTATTCATTGGCAAGATGCGTCAGAAAAAATCTCATTACGAGCTGCTAAGAAGCAGTTGTTTGCATTCCAGCGTCAAACATCAGCCATCGTCGGCAATTTCGGATCTCGAAGAGGAACTTGGCTGGCGTGTGGTCAAACCTAACTGGCGGGCAGTACGGGCATGTGTCCTTGGTAGTTGGGCATCGCAATCCGACCGGCCTATTGTGTTGTGCGTCGGACTAGCTGAAGTTCCAAAAGCTGCTGGGGGCGAATTCACGGAGATGCGAGTTGACGCCGGACGGTTTAGGTTTCTCCGTATGTTTAAATGGATCGTGCTCTTTGTGGTCCTGCTCTGCTTTGTCGCAGTCCTTACCGGCATCGTCGTACCGCCGTCACAAGGCCGTCAGATAAACCCGTTTCAGGTTCTGCAGATGGCGTTGGGTGGTTTGGTTGTGCTTACTGTATTGCCTCTGACCATGCAGTTAACCGGGTTTCGTAATAAGGTGTCGATCAGGACGTTGCCCGGTATTCTTGAAGTCGAAGAGGCCCAGGGGCGTCGCGGCCCGCATGCGTTGCGGCGTTATTCCCTGTGTGGAGATACGGTTGTGATTGTGAGGTCAAATCCGACCATGTTTGGAAATCCCACCGCCCTCGCAATTGTGGGAGCGGATTCGGTCGATGTGTTCGATCTTTCAATGATTAGGAAGGGAAAGGAGCTTATCGACGGGGTCCTTCGGGCAGCAGAGGCCAAGGGCACAAGCAGTTTGTGAAGCCCGGCGACACGATTCGCATGGAGTTCGACGTGCTCGGGACACTGGAGAACCGGGTGGAGCATGAGTCGCCTGCTCGTTGAATTGAGTCCTGTAAGTCTGGTTTCAGCGAGATCGGCAGCGCGGGACGAGCCGCCTGATCGTGACAATCGTCAAGGCGGCAGGATATAATAGCGAAGCATGAGCAACATCAAGGACATCGAAGACGCGGTTTGTAAACTCACGCCTGATGAGCTGGCCGTGTTTCGTAGTTGGTTCGCGCGTTTTGATGCAGAGGCGTGGGATCAGCAGTTGGAGCAGGACATCGCGTCCGGCAGGTTGGACTCGCTTGCTGAAGATGCTCTGCGTGACGCACAGCAAGGACGTTGCACCGACCTGTGAAGCACCGGGCCACCGTTAAATTCCGGCAGTGCTATGATGCCCTGCCGCAGGAAGTTCAGCTTCTTGCCGATCGGGCATTTGAATTGCTCAAGCAGGACACCCGTTGGGGCGAAGTGCGTTGATTCTGGCATTCCTGCGGCGCTGCACGACCGAGTTGAGCATGAGGTATAGAGAATGGACCTATGTTCACTGCGTCCAATGCTCATCCTAGTGGCACTGGAGTGGCAGAAGCAGTTTGGAGTCGCGCCTCAGATTACGTCTGCAATCTCCGAGTACGACGCGGCTATGATGCTCGGATGTAGTGAAGCAGAGTATTCTCGTCAAATGCAGAGTAGAACTGCAGTTTCCAAAGGATTCGATTTTGCCTATGACGGCTTTCGATATCAGGTAAAGGCGAATAGACCAAGCGGTCGCCGGGGAAGCAAGGTCACACTAGTTGCAAAGCCGACCAACTATGAATGGGATAAACTGATATGGATACTTTATGACAGGGAGTACCTTGTCGAAGAGGCTTGGTTGTGGGATTGTAATTGCTTTATGGAACAGTTCCACGAAAAAAAGCGGCTTTGTCCCGATGACATGCGGCGCGGCACAAGGTTAGAGACGTCCAGTATTAGAAATTAAGCTGTTGGAACCTCTAGCCGTCAGGATTCGCCCGAATCTCCTCAAGCCGCGGGCGAAGCTCGACTGGAATCTGATCGGCGACTTCATCATCGATCAGCCCGACTTTGATCATGTCGCGGATGTGTACGCGGTCGATGTCCCGAAAGGCGATCAACTTCAAGACCAAGAGTTCTCTTAGCTCGATGGCGTCCACGCCTTCGGAACTGCGAATGCCCTTGACCACGGCCGGCGCGGGGAAGCGATCATGCGGCTTGATCTTTTCGCCCGCGAAGACAACGTGAACGCCTCGACTGGGCATCGGGTCGTCGCGATCCAGGAACATCGTGATGCCGTCAATCTCGGTCATGTCAAAGCCTGCTGCCGACATGGCCTGAGCCGCTCGATCGAGGTCGGCCCGGTTAAGCAGGATATCCACGTCCTTTGTGTTGCGGATGGCCCCTTCGTCGCGGCTGCCGACCCAGACAGCCACGGCGTTTCCGCCGATGACGACGTATGGAACGCCTGCGCCCTCCAGCGCCCGGCACGTCTTGACTAGTTTCTCGCGAACCTTTTCGACAGCTCGTTCGGCGCGCATGATCCACTCCATTGGGACGCGAACAGGCGTAATCGGAATGTCGACATCGGGGATCTTCACAACCACTATTCTAGCCATTTGGGCGGGCTGTTGACAGCATAAACCCCCGTATGATCCCTCGCTGGATTGAAGCAGTTACCGGGGCGTGCCACGATTCCTGAGAATCAGTAGAATCCGCAGCATGTACATCGACCTCTCCAACACCGAGCATTCCTGGCGGGCGACGCAACGCCTGTGTCTCTCCTTCGTTCAGCCGCGGCCCATCGCCTTTGTCTCGACCATCGACGAAGAGGGCCGGCCGAACCTGGCGCCGTTCTCCTTCTACAACATGCTCTCCGCCAATCCGCCGGTCGTCGTTTTTTCCCCCGCGCTCAATCGCCACAGCCGGCCGAAGGACACGCTTCGCAACATCCAGGCGACGAAGGAGTTCGTCATCGCCACGGTGACCGAGCCGATCGCCGAGCGGATGAACGTTTGCAGCACCGAGTTCGCCGCCGGCGTCAGCGAGTTTGAGAAGAGCGGCCTGACGCCGGTCACCGCCAAATGCGTGCGCCCCGTGCTTGTGAAGGAGAGCCCGGTGAATATCGAGTGCCGCCTGCGGCAAATCATCAGCCTCGGCGACGGCCCGGGCGCCGGGCAGGCCGTCTTCGGCGACGTCTTGGCGATTCACGTGGACGACTCCGTCCTGGTCGATGGCGACATGGTCTGCGACCCGGTCAAGCTTCAGGCGATAGGGCGGCAGGGCGGTCCTCTTTATTGCCGCACGACCGACGTATTCAGCTTGGAGTCGATCCGCGAGGTCGAGGAATTCGACAAGCGCGGCCCGGCGAAAATCCAGTAGCGGCGGCGACGATTCAGCGGCATGTTCTGAGCCTTCTCCCTGTCACTGGCGTATACCATGGAGTGGGTTCGCCGATCGGCGGACTTGATGTGAAGCCATCGAAGAGAGCATCCACTCAGGGTCGGGCATCTCATTTGTGAATCAGACTGCAACGGAATCGGGAGTTTCTTCGCCTCCGCCGAGCGCGGGGTACGCCGTCTTAGTGGGGGCGTTCTTTCACATTTTCAGTCCCGCGAAGGCGGCGCGGCGGGCGGTGAATGGTTCGCCCTGGGGGTTCTTTGTCTTCTTCGCCGGCGGCCTGCTCTTATACGGCGGCACCGTGACGTGTTTGCTCATGTGGGATTTGACGGTTGAGCGTACCTGGGCGCCGCCGCCAATCACCAGTACCGGGCCAACGAGCAGGCCGATCTACACCCCGCTGGCGACTCGCACGATCTCGTTCGCCGAAGTCTGGCAGGAGGCGCATGCCGGCGGCACGATCGGTGACCTGGAGTTTTTCTTCCTCGGGGCCTGCGCGTTGGCATTTGGCGCCGCGGTGTTCTCCGCATGGCTGCTGCTGCCGGTGGTCTATGGCGGCGGTTCCGGATGGGCGGCGTTCCGGCGGACGTTTCGCGCCGTCGCATCAGGATTCGGCGTCTTATGGTCGCTGACCATCCTCATCGGCGGGTTAATCGTACTTTCGAATAATCTGAGCGATTCGGCGGGTTTTGTACTTTCGAGAGACATCATTGATCCATACTTTCTCGCGATTCTTTTTTTTGGCAGCGCGGGCTCGCTGGTCTACTGGCTCAGTGCCGCGGCGCGCGGTGTTGCGCAAGCGCCGAGCGATGAAGATCAGCCCCCACGCTGCGAAAGCTGCGGCTACGATTTGACCGATCTCCCCATGGAAGCTCGCTGCCCGGAGTGCGGCATGATTGTGGCGAAGTCGCTCGTCGATACGCCCCGTCGCGGGTGCGCCTGGCAGTTGGTACGAAGTCCCGGCGCATGGCTGCAAACCGTCTCACACGTCGCGATTCGCCCGGCGGATTTCTACAACCGCCTCAGGCTTCGTGACGATGTCGATGCGACTCGCCGCTTCGCCAGGGCCGGCTATCCGCTGATCGGTATGTGCGCGGCCGTGTGGTTCTTCTTAATGTTTGCGATCTACGAGAGACAATACAAGAATGCGATGTTGTACATTCCCCTCGTGGCATTGCTTCTGTTTCCGATTCTCTCCTGGATGGTTCATCGTTTCATCGGCGCAATGGCCGCCTCGTGGTGGATCGTACACGGCATCCTCCCCGACAGCCGCTGGGGTGAGACGGTCATCCGCTACGAATCCGCGTTTCTCTGGGCGTTCTGTGCGTTCGACGGCATTTTGCTGACGAGTTACTGGGCATGGGGCAAATGGATCAGCCGCCTGGCACGCGATTTCGGCATGAACTGGATATCCGGCATCTCCGCGGAGATCCTCGCGATCCTGGTGCTCAACGGCTCCCTGTGCTGTCTCTGGCTCTATCGATACCACATCGCGGCGAAGGCCGTGCGTTGGAGCAACTTTTGACGCCTCCATCCAATTACCCATTGGACACTTCCGGAAACGTGGCTCCGCTGAGCTGCTATCAATGCTCGTATGATCTTCGCGATTTGGCTGTGACGGGTCGTTGTCCCGAATGCGGGGCAGCAATTTCAGCATCGCACGCGTCGCGGGACTGGCTCATCCGAAGTCAGTCGGACATTCGTTGGTTCTTCTGGGGTTCCTTTTTCGTGGTTCTTGGAATCTATCTGGAGCAAATCCCACGAATCGTGTGTATATGGACGATCGCGAATGAACACCTGTTCGTGCCGTCCTGGAAAGGGGGATTCTTTTTGCGCTTCTGCCAAAATACATACACGCGATTGGTGTACTTCGGCCCGCTGGCTTACGGCATCGGTGCGATTCTCATTCTGTGGCCGGCTCAGCGGCGTAAACGCGTTGCATCCCCAATGCTGTGGAGGTGCTGGGTCGTCATGACGCTGGTCGGTTCAGGTGGCTATGGCTGGGGAGGCCAGATGTTCACCGTTCCCAGTGTCTTTTCTCGTTTCTATTCATTGTGGACTTATCAGATATCGAGTTATCTCGTTATGGTGCTTATGCTCTTAGGTGTTCTACTCTTCCGCCGGGCAAGGCGCATTTTTATCGAGGATCATTGGCTCGCCGATTTTGGCCTTCTGGCATGCGCGATTCCATTAGCGCCTATCTTAATCTGGCACTTTGATACCAAGTGGGGGGCTTGGGTATTTCAGTATGTGATCCCCCCGCTTTGGATCGGAGTCTTCATTTACTGGCTGATCGGGCGAAGACGAACCTGTGGTCGAGTTGCGAAGCTCGCCGTTTGGACGATCGCTGACGGAGCGGATCATTGATGAGTGACTTCCAGATCAACACACCCGCCATTCCCTAAATCAGTGCCCCTGTTCCGCCGCGTCGCCCTGCTGCAGCCGCGAATTCCCGACGGCAACGACCCTCCGAATCTCGGGATCATGTACCTGGCCGGCGTCCTGATCGACAAGGGATACAACGTCCGCAATGCCGCGGGCTCGTCACCGAAGGGGGCCGCGCACGATTCATCGCAGAACTGATCTCGTTTCGTCGTAGCATTGGGGGGTGCGTGGGCGTCTCGCCCGCACGAAACGGCGGCCATATTGTCAGCGTGAGGCGCCCACGGTCACGGTCAGTTCCCCAAGCCGCTGCGTCCACGTATGCGCCGCCTGCATAATGCGCGCCGCATCCAGCGCCTCGCTCACGAAGATCGAGGGCTCGCGGGCATATCGGCGTAGCCCATCGACCAGTTCCCCGCACGTACCAAACGTCTGAATGTGCCGGCCCGTCTCGACATATTCCGCGTAGGGTCCGTTCCCGTCCCGATGCACCGCCTGCCGAACAAATAGCACCTGTCCTGCGGATAGCGCGTCGAGCGCCGCCTGATTCAATCGCTCGCCGGTGTCGACAATCACGACGCAGCCATAGCGCTCGGCGAAATCACCCATCTCATCCGGCTCCGGCCGCTTTCCGCACACATATGGCCCGAGAACCGAATCGTCCCGCCAGCCGCCGCCGAACAGATCGAACTCAATGCCCGCCTCCGCCATCGCATGCAGCGCGGCGCGACGCACAATCAGCGGACCAAGAATCGTCCGAACGCGATCCAGCACGCCCAGGATCACTTCCTCGCTCTCAATCCGCATGCCAAGCTGCTTCATCGCGCGGTTCACGATGTCCGCCGCCGACTCATCGGTGTATCGATCCGCCTGGGCTTCAATCAGCTTCGCCGCCGCCTCATAGAGACGAATATGCGATCCGAGGTGAAGGCCCGCACCGCGCGCCGAGACATCGCCGCCGTCGGCGACCACGGCGATTCGCGTCGTCGGTTGATTCGACCGGCGCAAAAGACCCGGCTGAGCGGCAGGGGGGACGACCATCGTCCGATCCATCTCGATGCCATTCGCAGCGCACATCTCACGCGTCGCGCTGTCCGGCACACCCAGCCACTGGCCCGCGCCGAGCCTGCCGGCCAGCGAGGGGTCTGCACGCTGCCCAGGCATCAGCAGCGTCGCGACCGTGCAGTCCGGCAGCGCAAAACCGAGTTCCGCTTGCGTGCACCCCAGCAGAATGACGAGCGACGGGGCGAATCGCTGCACGGCCTCTCCCATCGCCTCCGGCCGAACGAGGATCGGCTGATCAAGCGCGATCCGGCAGGATCGCCAATTCATCTCGGCGGCGGCAATCTCAATCAGCTTCGCCGTGCGGAACACCCCGGCGTCCACGACATTCGAGACGATCGCCACCGCCGTCGCGGATGAGCCCGTCGACTGCCCAGCCTCACGCTCGTCGCCTACTGCCGCCTCACCGCGCCCCGCGAATCGCGCGGCATTCACCTCGCCCAGTCGCGACGAAACCTCCGCGATCATCTGCGAATCAAACCACGGCCACGACAGAATCCGCTGCGCCTCAAGGTAGCCCCGGTGAGTCTGCATGAATGCCCGAAAGTCATCCCACGCCGTCGGGCCCACAAATAAAACAAACCGCCCCTGGCGAATCTCCCGCGAAAAATCGACGAGCCTTAGCGCCAGCGCCGCGGCCGATGCATTCGGCTCAACCACGAAGACCGCCTGATGGGCTGCCAGCCGATCGAGCAGGCTCCGCGCCTCGCGCCCGCTGCCCAGCGAGTAGAGCAGAACATTCGCCGAGCCCGGCTGAAATGCCTCGATCAGGGCCGCGCTGCTCACGCTGGGCATCGACGTGCGCCCGAGCCAGCGCAGGACGCCGTCCGCCTCCCGCCATTGGTAGGTCGGCTCGCCGTCGCGACCACTGACATATTGGATTAATTCGGGATGCCGCGCCGTCGCCAGTAGTTCGGCCAGCGCGTGTCGAGATTTTGATAGTTCGGAAAGGTTGCCCTCGAGCACCGCTGGGTCGGGGCCTGTCGCCGCGCTCGTGGTCATGCGTGCAATCTATCGTCGCCGCGTCTCATTGCAACGCGCCGAACCAGCGATCGAAGGCAATGTACGCCAGCAGGCCCGTCCACAGCACGTAAAGAGCAATGGGCAACATGAGGGTGCCGCGCGTCACCTTGGGCGCAAGCTCCTTCTCCCAGGCGTATGTATCGGTCGCCGTCGCTTTCGTCGTCGCCATGCTATTCCTCGTCCTTCGATTCGGAGACCCGTCGCCCGGGCCTCGCGTTGGCGGCAAGATCGATCTTGTAGGACAGGTCAAACGCCTTGCCGAACTCATAAACGTCGGAAAAGTCCTCGATGTCGTCGTCCGGCTGCTTGGCCAGAAGGCCCTGATCCACCAGCGAGAACACCATCCTGCCGAAGTCCCGGGTCGTGCGAATGCCCCAGTGACGCAGCACCACGGCAGCCATCAGTCCCCAGTTTTCCACCGCCAGATCGCGCAGCCCCCAGCAAAGGTCTTCGCCGGAAACGTGCAGGTTCAAATGGTCGGCGGCAGCCTCCAGGTCGCCGATCTGCCGGATCATGTTCACGATGACCGGGGGAATCTCGCCGCGAGACAAGAGCACGGGGAGCTGGCTCAGCTCGGCCTGATGTTCCTGAAGCCATTGCAGGATGCCGCGCACCACATCGGCGCGGTCGCCGTGGGTCTTTCGCACCGTGTAGTCAAGCCCCTGCCGCAGGAACTCAAAGGCCTGTGGGTGATAGGGCGATTCGACCGCCGTTGTGGTCGGTGATGGTGATGTAATGGGCTTCTTCTTGGACATCGGTCACTCGTGCCCCTGACGCCGAGCCTCATGAATCGGCATTCGGGGGACGTTCTTCTGAACGATCTGCCGGCGGTGGAGGTTCACCCATTTTACCGCCTTCTGCCGGCGGTGTCGCACGATTGTCGGATTGATCTTGGCGTCCCGCGCCCCCGCGGCGACCCCTGCGACCGCGACGACGGCCGCCGCGCGGTCGATCGCGACCGGCATTTCCGCCGCCTTCGCCCCCGCCCGCAGGGCCCGATTCGCCCGTGCGCGGCTGCGCCGATTCACCCACGGACTGATCCGTCGAGCTTCCCGGCGGCGGAACCTGGTTCTCACCGGAAGGGGTCTGTTGTGGAGGAGGCCCGTCCCGTCGAGGCCGATCACCGGGGGCATCCGGCCCGCGCCCGGACGGTCGACGTCCGCGCGCGTTGGCATCGTTCGCCGCAGCCGGATCCATCGGCGCCCGCTTGGGCAGATTTCGTTCGAGCAGATCCTCCACGCCGACGGTCTCAATCCGGTCGCCGTCGTCGTAAATGATCGACACCAGTTGCGTGAGAATCTGGCGGTCTCGCACCGTGCCGATCCCGGACTCCGTACGCACGCGATTGCCCACGCGCGGCAGCTTCTTGTCCAGTTCCTCGTAGCCCTCGTGTTCGTATCGCAGGCAGCATCGCAGGCGACCGCACCGGCCGGAAACCTTTGACGGATCGAGCGTCGCCTTCTGAATCTTGGCCATCCGCATCGACACGGGCCGAAGCGTCTTCAAAAAGTTTTTGCAGCAGCACTCCCTGCCGCAGATTTCAAAATCCGCGACCAGCCGGGCCTCGTCCCGCGCCCCGACCTGGTGCATCTCGATGCGCGTGTGATATTCGTGAGCTAGCTGGCGGACGAACTCCCGGAAGTCGATCCGGCCTTCCGCCATGAAGTGATAAATGATTCGCTCGCCGCCGAAGATGTGCTCACAGGCGACGAACTTCATGTCCAGGCCAAGCTCGCGGGCCAGTTCCCGGGCGCGCAGGATTTTTTCCCGTGAGCCATCGACCAGGTGCTTTTCCTCGATCAGGTCCTGCGGTGTGACCGCCCGCAGGATCCGCCCGCTCTTGAGCTGATAAAAGTCGGGGCCGCTCTTCTTCATGTAGTCGAGCATCGTCTGACGCTTGATGGACTTGTCACAGCCCGTGCAGGTCAGGCTCACCTGCTCGCCGATTTCGATGCCGCGCTGCGTCTGAATGACGACTTTCCCGCCGCACCCAAAGAGCATCCCCGGGGCATAGCGAAACTCCCCGATGTAATTCATATAGCCGTAGCGCACGGCGCAGGTCGGGTAGATTTTCTCCAGCCCATTGCCGCAGCGCCCGTTCGGATCGCACCCGCTGGGGCTGAAGCTGGCCGGCCCCTTATACTCCGGACGGTCATTGAGAACTGTCAGATCTGCAACCATCGTCGGATCCTTCCGCACACGCCGGGACGACAACAGCGGCGTCGCTCGCCGGCATAAAGATTCACAACCAATAAATCGTCGGAACGGACTACTTCACGGTCCGGCCCTCTGCCCCATCAGTCTAACGACTTGTCCGGCCAGTGGATAGGTTCGCGGCCCCGGGGCGATGAGGCGGACGCAGAACCCCTGGGAGCAGGTCCGTAAAGCTCCACTGGTGATTTCGGGAGGCTCGACTGCCCGATAGATACAGGTGGGAGATGTGCGCCGTGAATTTCGCGCCGCCGTCTCGGGTGGGAGCGATCCAATGAAACAAATCGGCATAATGACGGTAACGCTACTCGTGACGTGCGGCTTCGCCTGCGGTCAACCGGCCCACCAGGAGGCCGACATCGCCCGCTATCGCAACGACCCCAACGCGCCGGAGACCATCTCCCTCCTCGGCAGGCCGCTCTACGCAAACCCGCCCGCCTCTGAAAAAGCCAAGCTGGAATCAGACCTGCGCAGGGCCGAAGCCAATGCCCGCGCGAATCCCGGCAATCCCGACCTGCTCATCTGGGTCGGCCGACGTCTCGGCTACCTATGGCGAATGACCGACGCCATTAACGTCTTCACCAGCGGGATCGAGCGGCATCGAAAGTACGCCCCGCTCTATCGCCATCGCGGCCATCGCTATATCACCGTCCGGCAGTTCGACAACGCCATCGCCGACCTCCAAAGCGCCGCCCGCCTCATCTCCGGCACCGAGGACGTCATCGAGCAGGACGGCATGCCCAACGCGCGGAACATCCCGCTGACGACCCTGCACTTCAACGTTCACTATCACCTCGGCGTCGCTCGTTATCTCAAGGGCGATTTCTCCGCTGCTCTCGATGCCTTCGGCGAGGCCATGAAGGCCGGCGGCAAGTACGACGACAACGTCGTCGCGGTCACCGACTGGATGTACATGGCCCTGCGCCGCATGGACCGCGACGAAGAAGCGGCCAAACTCCTCGAGCCCATCAACGAGGGTATGGACATCATTGAAAACAAGGCCTACTTCCAGCGACTCCTCATGTACAAGGGCCTGATTTCCCCCGAGAGCCTGCTCGATGTTCAGAAGGCCTCAGACCTCGACCTCGCCACCATGGGCTACGGCGTCGGCAACTGGCGCCTCTGCAACGGTGATCGCAACGGGGCGAAGGAAATCTTCGAGAAAGTCGTCGCAGGGGGCTATTGGCCGGCATTCGGTTACATCGCCGCTGAGGCCGATCTGGCCCGCATGAAGAAATGACGCCGCCCGACTCAGCCCGCTGACGCCGCGAGAAACTCGGCGATGGCCTCGCGCCAACTTCGCAAGGGCGCGCCGACCGTCTGCACAAATCGTCGGTTATCCAGAACGGAGAACGCGGGCCGCTTCGCCGGAGTCGGGAATTCCGCCGTGCTGACAGGCCGAACGGGCGTGCCGATCCCGGCGACACGCAGTATCTCCCGTGCAAACTCATACCACGTGCAAATGTCGGAGTTGGTCACGTGCATGATGCCGGTCGCTTCCGGATGTTGCGCCAGGCGATAGATCGCATCGGCCAGGTCCTTGGCATACGTCGGAGAGCCGGCTTGATCGTTGACCACGCGAAGCTCCGGCCGCTCGCTTGCCAGGCGCAGAATCGTCTTCGGAAAACACGGCCCATCCTCACCAAAGACCCACGCAGTCCGCACGATCAAAGGCGATGGATGCCGGCCCGTGACCGCCTGTTCGCCCAGCAGCTTCGATCGACCGTACCAGCAGAGCATTTCCGGCGGCGCCGGCGGCTGATCCTCGCGGTAGGGCAGGGCGGAAGTGCCGTCGAAAACATAGTCCGTCGAGATATGAATCAATCTCGCCCGGACCTTCGCCGCCGCCGCCGCAACGATGCCCGCCCCCTCGCCGTTAACCCGCTGGGACTGCTCTTTCTCCTGCTCGCACGCATCAACTTTCGTAAATGCGGCGCAGTTGATAATCACCCCCGGCTTCTCCCGCTCCACCACATGACCCACGGCCTCCGCATCGGTGATATCGAGCCCGGCCCGGTCCAGCGCGATCGTCTGCCATGTCTTGTCCAGCGCAAATCGCCTGGCAAGCGGACGCCCCAACAAACCGCCTGCCCCGGTGATCAAAACGCGAGAAGTCTCAGACACCTGCCTACTCCCATTACTCGCGCCTATTCTTCGTTCAGCGTGAAAACTTGCAAGCCGCCGACCATCGCCAGCGGGCGGTAGTTCTTACCAATAAACTCCCCGATCGCATCCTGCACCGGTGCGTTCGTGCCGGGGTACACGATCAATCTCGGTAGCTTCGGCTTCTTCCGCAACTCCGCCAGCATCATCTCGCGCAAGGGCGGGCTGTTGCACTGCGACATCAGATGAAACCGCGTCGGACAACGGCGCTCGGCGAGAAAGTAGAGCAGCGGCTGATCGCTCAGGTCCAGCAGGTAATCATCCGCCGCGCTGTGGCGCTGAATCAGCCCCACAATCGCCCCCAACTCGGCGTTCTGTTCGTAGGGAATCTTGACGCTTCCGATTCGAGGCAGGCTTGCCTGAACAAGTGTGCCTTCTGCGGATTGAAGATGCGCCGGCACAAAACGACTCTCACGCCCCGTCATCCGCCGTACCAGTACGCCGCCATCCGCCACAAGGACCAGCGTCAAGCACACGAAGACCACCATCCCACCGGCGACCCTGCGCGAAACATCCGGCCGCTCGACCTTGCGCGTGTACCAGAACAGCGCAGCCGCGAAAAACGCAAACACCCCCGTCACATAGGCGACGTGCCAGATATCGGACTGCGCCATCGGGCTCAACCAAAAGCAAATGCCCAGCAGGGAGGCGAACAGCAAAGTCTGATGAGCAGGTGCGTCGCCGGATTCGCATCGGCCGAAGGCGATGACAACGCCCGCGAGATAAGCCAGCGGCAAGACGTAAAACATCCCCGCCACCGCGCCCATCACCAGCAGGTTCGCGCTCCACGGCTGACCGGTAGTCCACGTCAATGCCGGATACTCGTTCGGCCAGACCTCGCCGCGCAGGCCGAACTGAATCCGCGTGTTTTCGATGAAATCCCCCAGGATGCCGCGGGCGCCGCACCAAATCAAAAACGGCCCGAACACAACGAAGAAGCCGAGCGCGTACGTCACCAGCGCCCTCGCCGTCCCATGTGATCTATCGCCCACGTCCCTCGTCCAAAGCATTCGTCGGGCCGCAAGCCAACTCATGATGGCCAGCCCGACAAACACGCCCGTCTCCATGCTGTAAAGCGTCGCAAGCCCGGTGCAAATGCCCGCGACCAGCATCCATCCCCATCGCCGATGATGGCGCCACATCCCCGTCGCCGCGACAGCCGCCATTGCCATCGCCGGCCGCTCGCTGATCTCATAAAGCCCGCAGACCAGAATCAGCCCCAGCAGGGCGACGGCCCGCACATCCCGCAGCCACGCCATCCCGGCAAAGAGCACCGCCAGCGGCCCCAGCACCGTCAGATATCCGCTGTAAATGTAGCTGTTTCGCCCAACCCGCCGAAGCGACTCCACCGATGCCCCCAGCCACTTGCAGGCCAGGTACGGCTTGATCACATCCTCGCCCAGCCCGTGCGACACATAGACATCGCGGTAGGGCAGGGCCCCCGCGGCCAATGCGTCGTAAGCGGCCAGCCGATCGCCCTCGTGATACAGATCGATCGGCCCGTCGGTGTCACCGTTGTAGCACACGGCGCACACGGCGGCGGCGATCAGCAGAATGGATAATAAGGGTGACAGGCCTCGCCGCGTCGCGTTCGGGGCGGCCTCGGCGTCGGGATGGGCGGACTCAAGCGTCACGACATCACGCCGGTCGGCGGGCCGGCGGCCAGATCGTCCGCAGGGCGGTGAGAATCGTACGCGTCGCGGCCGACTTATTGAGCGTGTAGAAATGAATTCCCGGCGCGCCGCGCTGCAGTAAGTCGAAGCACTGCGCCGTCGCGTAGGCCACCCCCTGCGAAAGAACGGCGTCCTCGTTGTCCTTAAGCCGATCCAGCTCCGCCATCAGGCTCTCGGGAATCGTCGCCCCGCACATCTGCGTGAACCGCCGCACCTGGTCGACATTGGTAATCGGCATGATCCCGGGAATGATCGGCACGCCAATGCCCGCCGCCCGCGCCCGGCTGACAAAATCGAAGTACGCCTGGTTGTCGAAGAAAAGCTGGCTGACAAGAAACTGCGTCCCGGCGTCCACCTTCCGCTGAAGGTTCACCAGATCGGCGTCGAGATCGCGCGAGCCGTCCGGCCGCACGCATTCCACGTGGCCCTCCGGATAGCAGGCCCCGCCGACGCAGAATGGATGCGTCGCCTTGATGAACTCCGCCAGCTCGTTCGCGTATCGAAAGCCCCCGGCCGTCGCCTTAAACTTCTCCTCGCCCTTGGGCGGATCGCCGCGCAGCGCCAGGACATTGTCCACGCCCGCCTGCCGTAATCGCTGCAAGACCGTCCCGATCTCCTCCCGCGTCGAACCGACGCACGTCAGATGCGCCATCGCCTCGACGCCGTAGTGCCGCTGGATCTCCGCCACCAGCTCGATCGTCCGGTCCCGCGTGCTGCCGCCCGCGCCATATGTGACCGAAACAAACGTGGGTTGCAGATCGCGCAGCGAACGCACCGACTGTCGCAGTTGCTCCAGCCCGTTGTCCGTCTTCGGCGGGAAGAATTCGAATGAAAAACAGGGACGGCCTGTTGAAAGCAGCTCGCGGATTCTCATGTCGGCCTATTCACTTCTCGAAGGATGCCTCGCGTCGCATGGATGCCGCGACCACGTCACTGCTTCTTGGACTTTTTCCCGGTCTTCTTGGCCTTCGCGCTGGGGGCGTCCGCCGGCCGCTTGACCTTCAGTTGCGCCTCGACCGCTTCCACGAACTCCGTTGCGTCCGGGGCCACCCGATGCTCAAACCGGCCGACGACGTGCCCGGTCCGGTCGATCAGAAACTTGTTGAAATTCCACGGGATCTCCCCGCCGAACTTATGCCCCGCCTCCTTGGAGGTCAGATACTTGTACATCGGGCAGATGCCCTCGCCCTTGACCACCACCTTGGAAAACATCGGAAACGTCACGTCGTATTTCTTGGTGCAAAATTCCCTGATCTCCGAATCAGTCCCCGGCTCCTGCTTGCCGAACTCATTGGCCGGAATGCCGAGAATGACCAGCCCCTTCTTCTTATACTTGCGGTACATCGCCTCAAGGCCCTTGTACTGCGGCGTAAATCCGCAATACGACGCGACGTTCACCACCAGCACAACGTCGCCATAGTACTGCGTCAGGTCCTGCTCGTTGCCCTCGATGTCCTTCATCTTGAATTTCAGGGCCGGCATCTTCGCGTCACTCTCTTCCTGCGGCTCCGCCTCCTTGGGAGGCTCCTGCTTCTTGCTCTGCATCCCAGGCACCGGCCCCTTGGCCAGCGCCGATTGGAGTCCACCCAGGCCAATCACCCCGGCGAAACACGCAACCACCAGCGCCTTCGCGCAGCTTCCAGCATCCCCGATCAAATTGCGATTTGTCATCTGACTTCTCCGTCCGTTTTTTCCCGGCTCAGGCTCGCTGCGAAACTCGGCGAATCGTAGCGCCCTCATGATCCTTCGGCCGCCAAGCCGCGTCAACCGGCACCGTCGCGGTAGGGCGGTTGACGCACTTCGCCCTCGACCCGCTTTGACACCCCAACGAGCGGGTCATACGCTCCGCAAAATGACCGCCGCCGCCGTGATTCCCGCCCGCTTTGCTTCATCCCGCCTGCCGGGAAAACCCCTCCTGCGCGAGACCGGCAAATACCTCATTCAGCACGTCTGCGAGCAGGTTTCAAAGGCCAGGCGGCTCACTTCCGTCATTGTCGCGACCGATGACGAGCGCATCGCGAAGGCCGTCGAATCGTTCGGCGGTCAGGCGCGGATGACGCGCCCGGAGCACCCCAGCGGAACCGATCGCGTCGCCGAAGTCGCCGCCGGCCTCAATGAAAAAATCATCCTCAACATTCAGGGTGACGAGCCCGAGATCGAACCCGCCGCCATCGATCAATTGGTCGGTCTGTTGGAAGAACGCGATGCCGCGCCGATTGCAACGCTCGCCTGCCCCTTTCCCGCCGATGCCGATCCCGCCGATCCCAACACCGTCAAGGTCGTGGTCGATCAGCGGGGCCGCGCCCTGTATTTCTCCCGCGCCCTAGTTCCCTATCCCCGCGACACCGCCGGCCGCATCAGCGACCCGCGCGCCTATCGGCTGCACATCGGAATCTACGGCTACCATCGCGAGACCCTCCTGCAGCTCGCCCGCCTGAAGCCCTCGCCCCTGGAGCAGGTGGAGAAACTGGAACAACTTCGTTTTCTGGAAAACGGCTTCCCCATCGCCGTGGGATCAGTGGATCGCGCCGCCGTCGGCATCGACACGCCGGAAGACTATTCAGCCTTCGTCGCCCGCATTCGCGCCGCCCAGAGTCGCTGAAGCGATTGAACGATGCGCCTGGCCATTTGCGGCTTGGTCGATCTTGGCCAAACCTGCCACTCGCCGCCCCTCACCAGATACTCCGCCGATGCCCGATCCGTCCCCACATTGCCAGGGTCGTTAAGGATGATCGCGTCGCAGTGCTTTCGCTGCAGCTTCTTCTCAGCGTGGGCGCGGCCGTCGTGGTCTTCCATCGCAAAGCCGATCGTGACGCGCCGTCCCTTGGACCGCCCCAGTGTCGCCGCGATGTCCGGCGTCGGCGCCAGTTCGATCCGTCGATTCATCATCTGCTTGGGAAGTTTCTTGTCCGCCCGTTTCTTCGGCCGATAGTCGCTCACCGCCGCGCAGAAAATCGCCGCATCGGCACCCGCAAACGCCCGCCGGCTCGCCCGCAGCATCTCCTCCGCCGTCTCGACCCGAATGAGCTTCACCCTGGCCGGCGCGGCCATCTCCACCGGCCCGCTTACCAGCGTCACCCGATGCCCCGCCTTCGCCGCCGCTTCTGCAATGGCATAGCCCATCCGGCCCGTCGATGGATTGGAAATGAAACGAATCGTGTCGAAGTATTCGCGCGTCGGCCCGGCCGTAATGACCAGCTTCAGCTTGATCTCTTTCTGGAGTCGCTTGCTCGGCCGTTTGCGGTTGGTTGACACGAATGACTTGTCGCTATTTGGAAGCGCTCTTCGGCGGGCTCTGCTTCAGCGTCGAAACCACCACCGACAGAATCTCCTGCGGCTCGGGTAGTCGACCGGCCCCGATCGTCCGGCACGCCAGCCACCCTTCGCCCGGCGGCATCACGTGGTAGCCGTGCCCCCGCAGCGAATCAAGGTTCTTCTGAACGATCGGGTTCTCCCACATCAGCGTATTCATCGCCGGGCACAGCAAAACGGGACACGCTGCCGACATGACCATCGTGCTCACAAGATCGTCCGCCAGCCCGCAGGCGATCTTGCCGATCATGTTCGCCGTGGCCGGCGCGACGACAAATGCGTCGGCCCGGCCGGTCAGGTTCAAATGCTGGGGATCGTGATAATTCTCTGAGTGCCACAGGTCGGTGAAGACCTGCCGGGCCGTGAGCGATTCAAAAGTAAGCGGCGTGATGAATTTCTGCGCGGCCGACGTCATGGCGACCGTCACGCCCGCGCCGCGTTGCACCAGCGCGGAGACCAGGGTCGCGACCTTGTAAGCAGCGATTCCCCCACAGAGGCCGACGACGACCTCATAGCCGGCCAATTCAGAAGCGTCAGGCATTGGAGCCGACATCGTGCCGATTGCCGTCCATGTTGGCTTCGATCTTGCCGTCGATGATCTCTTTCACGACGATCTCCATCGGCGTCATCTTACCCGGCTCGACGAGCGGCCGAGCCCCCATCATCAGCTCCCGCATCCGCCGCTGAATCAGCGCCGCCAGCTTGAAGCGGCCGCCGACACGATTCACCAGGTCTTCATTCTTCAGGTCATAAATCATCGGTTCACTTACCTCGCATGGCCGGACCCGCTCCGGGCTTTTTCCAAATTGACGATTCGCTCGCGAATCTGCCTCACCGTCTCTTCGAGATCGTCGTTGATAACGAAACAATCATAGCATCCGCTTTCGTTGGCGTACTGAATTTCACCGTCGGCCTTCGATAGCCGCTGGCGAATCGCATCGGCCGCATCGGTCCGCCGGCCCTCGATCCGCCGCCGCTGCTCGTCCGGGGTCGGCGGCAGCAGGAAAAACGCCATCGTATTCGGCAGCTTCGACTTCACCTGCAGACATCCCTGGATGTCGATCTCCAGGATGATATTCCGGCCTTCTTCGATCGCCGAAGTCACCGCACGAAGCGGCGTACCGTACATATGGCCGTACACCTGGGCCCACTCCAGCAGCCCGTCGCTGTCTTTGAGCCGCTCAAAGGCCTCCGGCGTCACAAACTGGTAGTCCCGGTCATTCTCCTCATTCGGCCGGCGCTTGCGCGTCGTCACCGAGATGCTGAACTCCGCGGGCAACTCCTCGCACAACCGGCGGCAGACCGTGGACTTCCCGACGCCGCTGGGGCCGCTGATGACGATGACGTTCCCTTGCCTTTGTCCGATTCCTGCTTCCATGCCGCTTCTGTTCGCCGACTACTCGACGTTTTGCACTTGCTCCTTGATCCGATCGATCGCCGCCTTTACCTCCACAACGTGTCGGGCAATCAGCGAGTCAGACGCCTTGCTCCCGATCGTGTTCGCCTCTCGAAGCATCTCCTGCGCCAGAAAGTCCAGCTTTCGGCCGGCCTCTTCCTTCGACGCACACAACTCCGCGAACTGGTCCAGATGACTCAGCAGGCGGGATATCTCCTCGTTGACGTCGCAGCGCTCCGCGAAAACCGCCACCTCGCGAACCAGCGCATCCTGATCCAGCGACAGGTTCGCCGACTCCATTAACTGCGAAACACGCTGGCGCAGCTTCTTGTGATACTCTTCAACCACCAGCGGCGCCCGCTCGGCGATGCTCGCCACCCGCGTGCGAATCTCCCGGCAATGCAGCGCCAGGTCCTTCTCCAGCGCCTGCCCCTCAACCCGACGCATCTCCACCAGCCGCGAGATGGCCTCTTCGGTCAGCCGCGAAGCCACCGCAAACTGCCGGGCGAGCAGGTCCGGGTCCATCTCAATCGGCTCGCAGATTCCCGGCAGCTCCAACAGGCTGGCCAGATCTATCTGTGCCGCCTTGCTCCCCGCCGCGATCTGCTCCAATCGCGAGACGTATCGCTGAAGCCCCGCCTCATTAATCTCAAATGCCGTCGGGGCGTTGTCGCCCTTGAGTCGCAGGCTGTAGGAGATGCTCCCGCGTCCCAGCTTGGCCCGCAGCAGCTTCTCGATTTCCACTTCGTAACGCTGCAGATGATCCGGCAGCTTGATCGACGCCTTGAAGTAGCGATTGTTGACGCTCCGAATCTCAGCTCGGTAGGAAACTGCGTCCTCGCAGGCCTGCGCCTCGCCAAATCCCGTCATGCTCAGAATCATGTAGGCCTCCGCCGCGGCTACTGTCCGCCCGGCGTGGTTGATTCCGATGGCGCCGCGGGCGGCGTCGTGGACTCAGCAGGGGGCGGCGGTGTCGCACTGCCGGCCGGCGCCTCGCCACTCTGCGCCGGGGCCGCGCTGCCGGCGTCAACCGGCGTCGCACCTTCAGTCACGGGCGCCGCGTCTGTGCCGGTCGTCCCGGCATCCGGCATCAGCGTGGCCGGAGGCGTCGTCACCAGCTTCGCCGGCACGAAGACATAAACACCGATCACCGACAGAACCAGAAACAGCGCCGTAAACGCGACCGTAATGACGGTCAGGACGTCGCCGGTCTTCGTTCCGAAGGCCGTGTTGCCGCCGACGCCGCCGAAGGCGCCGCTGAGGCCCGAGCCCCGGTTCTTCTGAAGCAGCACAAGGCCGATCAGCATCACGGATACTGTCGTGAGCAGAATGGTCACGATGGTCGTTCCAAAGCTAGCCAATACGAGCGTACTCATAATCCTCAACCCTGTTGTCCGTGGGCCTTGATGCAGGCCTCGATGATCGCTGCGAAGTCCGGTCCCTTCAGGCTCGCGCCGCCCACAAGGGCGCCGTCAACGTCGGGACAACTCATTAATGCCGCGGCGTTGTCAGGCTTGACGCTGCCGCCGTATTGTATGCGAATCTCTCCCGCTACGCTCCGTCCCAACTGCTCCGCCAATCGCCCGCGAATGTGACGATGCGCCTCCTGGGCCTGCTCCGGCGTCGCGTTGCGACCCGTCCCGATCGCCCACACCGGCTCATAAGCAATGACCAGCCGTTCCGGCGACGGAATCGTCACCCCCGACAGTCCGCCTTCTATCTGCCGGGTCAGCACCGCCTCGGTCTGATTGGCGTCACGCTCCGCCAGCGTCTCGCCCACGCAAAGGATCGGCGTCATCGCAACCGCCAGCACCGCCCGGCACTTCGCCGCGATCGTTTCGTCGCTCTCCCCGAATACACCGCCTGCCGGATTCTTCGGCCCGATCGTGTGCCGCCGCTCGCTGTGCCCGACGATCACGTACGAGCAGCCCGTCTCCTTCACCATCGCCGCGGACACCTCGCCGGTAAAGGCGCCGGTCGACTCGTAGTAGCAGTCCTGCGCCCCCATGCGAATCGGCGAATCGGCAATCGCCTTGGCCATCGGAAACAAGTAAACCGACGGCGGGCAGATCGCCACGTCGATCGTCGGCGCCGCCGGCAGCCGCGTGCGCAAATCCGAAACCAGCGCCCGCGCGGTCGCCAGATCGAGATTCATCTTCCAGTTGCCCGCTACAAATCCTCGTCGCATATCACGCATCCCGATGAATTAACAACCGATCCAATCGTCCGAAAAAATCTTCCGCATTAGGCCGCCAGAACCTCCGACGAGATCGGGTACGACCCGAGCACGTGCAGCGTCCGGCAGTGCGTCTTCACCTCCGCCAGCGCCTTGCTCAAGGCCGCGTCCGACTCATGCCCGTCCACATCGACGAAAAAGTTATATTCCATCTCCGCCTTATGACTGGGGCGGGAGGTTAACATCGTCATGTTGATGCCGGCCCGCTGAAAAACAAGCAGCACCTCAACCAAGGCCCCCGCGCGATGCGCCGTTACAAACATCAAGCTCGTCCGGTCGCGCCCCGTCGGTCGCGTCTCGTCCTTGCCCAGCACGAAAAACCGCGTGGCGTTATTCGCGTGGTCCTCGATGTTCTCCGCCAGCAGCGTCAGGTCGTAAAGCTTCGCGGCAACGCGACTTCCAATCGCCGCCGCATTCTTCTGCCCGGCCGCCATCTCCGCCGCCCGGCTGGTGCTCGGCGCCGGCGAGATCTTGGCACTCAGCCCCGTCTGCCCCAGCCATCGCTGGCACTGAACAAACGCCTCGTGCTTCGAATAGACCACTTCGATCTCATCCTGCTTGCAGCGCGCCATCAGGTTATGGTGAATCGCCCGGTACATCTCGCAGCAGATCCGCGTCCCGTATTCAACAAAGGCGTCGAGCGTATCCAGCACCGCGCCGCTCGTGGAGTTCTCCACCGGCACCACGCCATAGTCCACATGCCCCCGGCTCATCTCCTCGAAGATCGCCCGGATGTTCGACAGCGGCTCGTACTCCACCGACGCCCCGAACTTTCCCATCGCCGCCTCATGCGTATACGACCCCTGCGGGCCCAGATACCCCACCCGCGGCGGTCGCTCCAATGCAAACGATGCCGACATCAATTCGCGATAGATCGCCAGCAGCGACTCCCGCGACAACGGCCCGCCCGACAAGGCCGTCACCTTGTCCAGCACTGCGCGCTCGCGGTCCGGTGCAAAGACCCCGGCCCCGGACTGGGCCTTGATCTTCCCGATCTCCACCGCCGCCGCCGCTCGGTCATTCAGCGCCCGAACGATCTGCTCGTCGAGCGTGTCGATTCGCCTGCGAAGTTCCTCGAGAGTCGCCATGCGCCACCGTGCCGATTCGCCGCGTGCCGATCGACGGGAAAACTTCGCATTCCAATCGTTAGACCCCGGATTGTCAAGGATTTAGCGATTCCGCCGCGCCTCAGGCCCGGGAAAGCACAGGAGAGGAATTACCCGGACCTCGGACGCGCCGCCTGACCGTGCGTAAAGACCCAATTCGTTGGCCAATCTTCAAATTTATTTCCGCCGCGGGTTGGACCGGAACCGACGATCCTGTATCATCTTAGGATCAAGGTTCCGTTTGCACCGGCCCGAAGTGCCTGGCTCGTGGCATGCGGAAAATGCGGAGGAATGCGTCCCGGCCGCCGGCTGTCCCAAGCCGCCCATCAAGCTCGGCTGCCCTTTCGACGCTCAGTTTGAAGTTGAATCACAGGCGTTTACTAACTAACTCCCGGGGGGAATCGAACACGCTGTTCCGGTAATCAGTGACACCGGCATGGCATATTCGTTTTCGCTGGGGACCTTTCGTTGAAGTGAATCTCAGGTACACGGAGGAATCATGATGATGTTGAAGTTTTCTCGGTCGATCGCGTTGGCCGCGGCCCTCATGGGCTGCGTCGCTCTTTCCGCCGGCGCGGCGGAACAAATTTGGCGAGTCTCGGGCGGAACGACCAATGTGGTCGTTGAGCCGGCAGTTCTGGATGAACTGGGTCTCCGCGTGACCGCTTCATCCGGCGCATACGGCGATGCCCGCATTCATAACTTTGAAATCCCCATCGACCCGGCGTCTTCGCTGACCATCTCCGCCAACGGCGGCCGGTTTAACGCGATCTCCACCGGCGACATCCGCCATGTCGACGGATTGGTCATCTCCTCCAAGTCCGGCTCCTATACCCTGGACGAACTGATGATCGTCGCCAATGGCGATTCAAACGATGTCGGCTTCTCGATCATGTCCAGGACCGAGCCGCACGGCTTCTCCCCGCTCAAGTCCGAAGACAACAAGGTCGCCCTCGACGTCCCCGGTCATTCCCTCTTCCTCGAGTCCGGCGATCTCGTCATCTCCCCTGATCTCGCCGAGGCCCTGGGCGATCCCACCCTGGCCGGCACCATCCTGGGGCAGTTCGCGACCAGCGCCTCGATCGAGCTCATCAGCGGCGACCTTATGGAGTCCTTCAACGCCCTCGACGCCACGCCGCGCGGCGGCTGCACGCCCTCCACTGGCCCCGACGTCATCGTCGGTGACCTCGTCGTCAACAGCAGCGGCAACTATACAAACGTCGGCTCCATTGACGCCTTTGCCTGGGGCACAACGTCTTGCAACATCGGCAGCGTCAACCTCCTGTGGCAGTCGGGCAACTCCAACCACCCCGTCATCCCTCAGAACATGTACCGCCTCAAGACGGTCGATGGCGCCGCCCGCTTCGAGCAGATCGGCCAGGGCTGGATGAAGCACGCCTTCACCGCCTTGACGCAAAACCTCTGCTGCACCTGCAACGGTTCCGGCGGCAGCGTCCTCGGCGTCGGTTGCTCCGACCCATACACCTCGGGTCGCAACGGCACCCAGTGCACAACCGTCGGCGGCCTGGGCCCGAAGTTTCAGGTGAACGCTCACACCGGCGGATTCACCTTCCCCTACATGTTCCGCAACAACTGCTCGTACATCTCTCATAACAGCACCACGCGCCGCTGCCAGGTTCACGCGGACGACCTGAACTCGGGGCTCAATCCCGGCGCCCTCTACTACGCTGAGGCTCAGTATGTCACCCCGGACGATGCTGCAGCTCTTAATCAGAACAACAACGCCTCTTACGAGCGCATCAACATCTCCGGCGGGCCGAACTACACCGCCTCATCTGCCGCCTCCACCGTCCGCGAGAAAGCCGCCATCCAGGCCTGGAAGGCTGCCGATGCATCCGTCACCGAAACACTCATTGACACCCCGGAGAGCGGCGGCGCAAATTCCAGCGGCCGCCTCATCCTCTCCGCCAAGGCCACCGATCTCGGCGGCGGCCTCTGGAACTATGAGTATGCCCTCTATAACATGAACTCCGATCGATCGGTCTCCCTCTTCAAGGTCGACCTCCCCAATGGCTTTAATGTCACCGACATCGGCTTCCACGACGTCCCCTATCACAGCGGCGACGGCTACAACAGCAACACCTCGAACCCCGTCAACTACGACGGTACTGATTGGCCCGGTGCCTACGGCGGCGGCAACGTCGCATGGGCCGTTGTCCCGGCTTCGCCCGTTGAAAACTCCAACGCCCTCCGCTGGGGCACCCTTTACAACTTCCGCTTTACCGCGAACTCGCCGCCGACCACCGGCGACGTGACCCTCGGCATGTTCAAGGCCGTGTCCGGCCAGCCCGACAGCATCACGGCCAGCACCGTCGTCCCGACGCCGGCCGTCCCGTGCGCCTGCGATGGTGACGTCGATTTGAGTTCTGCCGTCGATGGCCTCGACGTTCAGATGTTCACTGACATGTTCACCGCCGCGATCCCGACCACGGCCTGTGCCGACATCGCCGCCCCGCAGGACGGCGCCCTCGACGCGGCCGACGTGGACGCATTCGTCGATGCCGTCTTGGCCGGCACTTGCAACTAAGTCGGATCGACAACTAAGTTCTCAACCAAAGGCTGCGCCGCGACCCCCGCGGCGCAGCCTTTTCTTATTGATCGCATCCCACCCGCCCCCGCTTAGTCCCCCCTGCGCCCACGCCGAGCGCATGCAGGCCGGCTCCTACAGTTGGCGCGGCGGCGAGGGCAGCCAGACCGACCTCAATGGCGACGACCGCAAGCCGCCTGAGCGAGTTCAGGACCCCAGATATCCGGAAAACCCCAACGCCACCTGCTGCGACGAGGGCGAAGAAACCGCCGCCGTCGCCCGCTCCCAGCCCGCCACCGGCTTCGTCTACATGGTCAACCGCTTCTACGAACCCGAAACCGGCCGCTTCACCCAGGCAGACAGCCTCTCCTTCGACCCCACCCAACTGACCAACGCTCAAAACAATCGCTGGACATATTGCGATAACGACCCTGTAAACGCAACGGACATCAGCGGACTGTGCGCGCTGGCAATACCGGCCGCAGGTACAATCGGCACTATTGCCCTAGGGACAATTCTATATTACCTGCTGATCGTCGCGATTATTCTACTTCTGTTCTACGCTATCTGGAGCGCCGTGACCTCATCAGGTGGCTCTGCACGAGTCGTCAAGTGCCTATGGGTAAGGATCAGTACGGGGAGCCAGATGCTTCTAACAACCTTGTGTCCTTCGGGCGTTGCTGGTCAGATTTGTTGTTACCGATACACCAATCCTGGGGGCGGGTTCGTCTTGGTCTGGCCGGTTCTCTAGCGCGAACGTCATTTGGAGGATTACGGTAATCTCATCATGCTCAAGCCCAACTGCTTGTTCCGAGGTTCTCGCCTGCGATGAGGAATGAAATGAATTGCCCAAGATGCGGAAAGCCCATGGAAAGATGCGTAGTTCAAACCAAGGGACTTCTCGCAAACAGCGAGAAACTATTGGATGCATTCCGGCGAATCGACGAAGCAGAGAAGCAGGGACTGCCAGGATTTGGCGACGGGGGTCTGACCATTCCGATTATCGGCGATGCGGTTAGCAACGTAATGCATTATGCATGGGGCCAACGGTGCCTTTCTTGCCTTTTGGTGGTCGTCGCCGCGGATGGGAACATCCCCTCAGAAGATTTGCCGACCGACTTGAAGCCGCATGGAGGATAACGGGGACGTTCTACCTTCCCCAAAACGCTCCCAATACCAAGCCCCTCGCCAACCATCCCAGCCGCGACGAACTTCCCACCTAATTAGCAGGCTTGCCCGCCCCGTCAGTTTTCCACTTCGCCATCCAATCGCTCATCCCCACCGCCCCTCCGCATCCGCAAAAAGCGCGCACGAGGAGCAAGCTTGAATGAATGGAGATCAATCCACCCACGCACCGCGAGGTAGCGCGCGATGTCACCGGTCCCGACAACTTCAACCGCAAGGCTCAGACCCCAATCCTGCAGCCTAAAGCCTATCGCCTACAGCCTCGCGCCTCACCTCGTTTCCGCCAAAAACCACCCAAAACGCGACTTGCCCCAACACATGCTCGCCACAAGAGTTGCAACCGAAAAAAATCCCGTGTGTCACTATATGTCACCTTCGATTTTGCAGCTCTTGCGCGCATCCGTTCATCGCCCGAATTCTCCCGTCGGAGTAATGAATGATCGCCGCGAAATGGATGGAATTTGAAGTTTTGATTTCTTGGCGTCTTGACGTGTATGGATCGCCCTGTGTCACCGCCCTTGCATTCACCCTGGATCCCGCGACTCCTCATCCCCAACAAAGGCGCAGCATCGTCGTCTCATTTGCCCCCGATAGCGACGCAGAAACGTAGCTCCGCGGCGCAAGCCCGTGGTAATAGGACGCCCAACTCCCAAATGGGGCGACCGAGCGCCGCCCAAAATGTCGGAAAAGACAAAAACGTGAAAAAGATGAGAAACCTACGGACTGACAAACTCGTGCGCCCCGTCGCGCACCGTCAGCACAGGGCAAGGCGCCTTGCGAACCACCTTCTCCGCCACCGAGCCCAAAAGCGCCTGCACCAGACCGCTCCGTCCGTGCGTGCCGAGGACGATCAAATCGATCGACTTCTCCTTGGCGTACCGGACGATCTCAAGAAAGGGCCGGCCCAGCGAAACCTCGGTGACCACGCCGCCGGTGAGGGTCTTCAATTCCTCGTCGGCAAGCTTCTGAAGCTCCGCCTTCGCCCCGGCCAGCATCTCCTCCGGCGGGGGGCCCACCGGCAGGCTGTTGGGGCCCACGGCCATCCAGTATTGATAGGCTTCATCGACGACGTGAAGGACGTGCACCTCGGCGTCGAACTTCTCCGCGAACGCCTTCACGAACTTCAGACTTTGACGCGACATGTCGGAGAAATCCGTCGGAAACAGGATTTTCTTGAGGCTCACCATCTCCAAGACTCCTTCCTCGCCGAGTCGGCGACGACACAACATTCCCGACTATCATATCTTAGCCCGAATATTTCATCAGGTCGGCGTTGAATAGGAATAGAAAAAGCCTCGAAGCCCTGTAGACTGGGGTTTCGTAAGAACATTCCGGTCCATAGGCAGGGAGGCTTTTTCGTGACAGACTGTAACAGCAAACCGATGTTCTTTTCCAGTCTCGGCCGCAAGAAAATCGTGGCCGATTTCACAGGCGGAACGCTCACCTCAGACGCCGGGGGTCTGCTGCTTCGGGAGGTCGAGCGGCGTCTGGGCCTGGTCGATCAACTGGCCGGGGTCATCAACGACCCGCGTGATCCGGCCCGAATTCAACATGACCAGCGGGTCATGCTGGCCCAGCGCATCTTTGCCATTGCGATGGGCTACGAAGATCTCAACGACCATCAAGCCCTGCGGAGCGATCCCGTGCTGGCGGTCCTGACCGGGCGGCCGCCGAGCGCGGATGAGCCGCTGGCCAGCAGTCCGACCTTGTGCCGGCTGGAGAACCGCGTCACGCGCGGCGACCTGGCACGAATGTCGCGTGTGCTGGTGGAGCAGTTCATCGCGTCCTATGAATCGCCGCCGGAGGAATTGATCCTCGACTTCGACGCGACCGACGATCCGATCCACGGCAACCAGGAAGGCCGCTTCTTCCACGGCTATTACGACCACCACTGCTTCCTACCGCTGTATGTGTTCTGCGGCTCGCGGCTGCTGGTCTCCTACCTGCGGCCCAGCAACATCGACGGGGCCCATCACGCCTGGCCCATCCTGAAGCTGCTGGTGCAGCGCTTGCGACAGGCGTGGCCCGGGGTGCGGATCATCGTCCGCGGGGATTCCGGCTTCTGCCGCCGGCGAATGATGAAATGGTGCGACCGGCACGGCGTCAAGTACGTGCTGGGCCTGGCCCGCAACACCGTCCTGGAGAAAGCGGCCGAGTCCTTCATGCAGGCGGCCGAGGCCCAGTTCGCCACCACGCAGCAGAAGGTGCGGAACTTCCACGAGATCGAGTACGCGGCGCAGACCTGGGATCGCCCGCGCCGCGTGATCGTCAAGGCCGAGCGGCTGGTTCAGGGGCCCAACGTTCGATTCGTGGTGACCAACCTGACCGACCGCACGCCGAACGATATCTACGACGGTCTGTACACGGCCCGCGGCGACATGGAGAACCGCATCAAGGAGCAGCAGCTCGGGCTCTTCGCCGATCGCACCAGTTGCCACGCCTTCCTGGCCAATCAGTTCCGGCTGCTGTTGTCCTCGGCGGCCTACGTCCTGGTGGAAACGCTGCGCCGCACGGCCCTGGCCGGCACCGAACTGGCCGAGGCCCAGGTGAACACCATTCGCCTGAAACTCTTCAAGGTCGCCGCGCGGGTGGTCGTCTCCGTGCGCCGCGTCGTACTGCGACTGTCGAGCAGCTGCCCCCTGCAGGACCTGTGGCGATCCCTGGTTCCACGACTCCGCCTGATCCCGCCCGCCCCATCATGACCCGAAAAACAACCTGATCACCGCTTGGGGGTAAGGGGGCCCTGCGCGCTCCAACCTCCACCTTCATCCCTCCGCTCACGCACAAAGCCGAAAAACTCCGTCCATCACCATTCGAAGATCACTGATGAAATATGCGGGTTAGCACCCAATCGTCGCCGACCGCCACATTTCCCGTTATACTGGCCTTCGACGGGCCGGATGGGCCGACACCAGGAAGCGCGCAATCATGCGACTAAACGTCATCGAGTCAACCCGATACAGCGAGGAGCGGCGCCTGCCGCCGTGGCTCAAGCGCCAGCTTCCCACCGGCGATGTGCTTCTCCAAACGAGACACATTGTCGAGGCCAGCGGCGTCGCCACCGTCTGCGAAGAGGCCCGCTGCCCCAATCTCAGCGAGTGCTGGTCGCATCGCCACGCCACCTTCATGATCCTCGGCGATCGCTGCACGCGCCGGTGCCACTTTTGTGCCGTCCACACGGCCCGGCCAGATCCCGTCTCCCCCGACGAGCCGCAGCGCCTCGCTCAGGCCGTCGAGCGCCTGGGCCTCAGGCACGTCGTCATCACCGCCGTGGCCCGCGACGACCTCCCCGACGAGGGCGCCGGCCATTTCGCCCAGTGCGTCACCGAGATTCGCCGCCGCTCGCCGGACTGCGCCATCGAAGTGCTCCCCGCCGACTTCCACGCCCGCGACGAATTGCTCGACCTCCTCGTCGACGCCGAGCCCGACATCTACAACCACAATCAGGAGACCGTCGAACGCCTCTCCCCGGCCATCCGTCCCCAGGCCCGCTACGCCCGCACCCTCGAAGTCCTTTGCAAGGTCAAGGTCCGCCGCCCCCGGATGTGGACCAAGAGCGGCCTCATGGTCGGCCTCGGCGAGACCCGCGAAGAACTCACAACGACGATGACCGACCTCCGCCGCGTCGGGGTGGATATCCTGACCGTCGGCCAGTATCTTCGCCCCTCGAAGGATCATGCCCCGGTGGCCCGCTACTACGAGCCGTCGGAGTTTGATGAGTTAACCGCCGAGGCCCGCTCGCTCGGCTTCGCCAGCGTGGCCTGCGGTCCATTCGTCCGCTCCAGCTACAACGCGGCAGACGTTTATGAATCGATCAAGCGCCAACGGAGGGCGTGAGTTGTCCGGCACCATCTTGGATCGTCTTCGGGGGAAGTTCATCGTCTTCGACGGAATTGATGGAGCGGGAAAGGGAGCCCAGCTCAATCTTCTTGAGAAGGCCCTGCACGACTGCAAAATCGAAACCGCCCGCGCCCGCGACCCCGGCGGCACCCCCATCGGCGACCGCATCCGTCACGTCCTTCTCGACTACGACCTGTCGGAGATGGACGTCCGCTGCGAGGCCTTCCTCTTCATGGCCTCGCGCGCCCAACTCGTCACCGAAGTCGTCAAGCCCGCCATGAAAGCCGGCAAGGCCTGCCTCGGCGACCGTTACGTCTCCGCCACCTGCGCCTACCAGGGCGCCGCCGGCTATGATCCCGCCGGTGTCATTGATCTGGCACGTTTCGCCATCGGCGACGTCTGGCCCCACTTGACCATCATCCTCGACGTCCCGCCCAAGCAGGCCCACGAGCGCACCGGCCGCAAGCCCGCCGCCGGCAAAAAAGCCGACGCCTCCGCTGCCCGTCATCCGACCCTCTTTCACGACGTCCACACCGACGCCATGGAGGCCCGGCCCTTCAACTTCCATGAAAAAGTCCACGAGTTGTTTCTCATGCTTCCGACCTTCTATCCCGCCCCGGTCGTCATCGTCGACGGAATGGGCAGCGTGGAAGAAGTGCAGAAACGCGTCATGAAGGCCATCGCCGATGCAGCCCTCTGACGTTCAATACCAGGAAGAGGCCAAGTCGCTCCTCCGCAGAGCCCTCGCCTCCGGCCGCCTTCCCCACGCCTACGTCTTCAGCGGTCCGCCCGGCGTCGGCAAGGAGATGCTCGCCAATTGCCTCGCCCAGGTCCTGCTCTGCGGCGCATCCGCGTCGACACAGGAGCCGCCCGCACAGGGCCTGTTCGGCGCGCCCCCCGAGGTCGAGACCCCGCGTGACGAGTTGGAGCCGTGCGGCCAGTGCGTCGATTGCGAACTGTTCGCCGCCGGGACACATCCCGACTTCCACCGCGTCCATCGCATGTTGGCCAAACACCACCCCGACAGCAATGTGCGCAACCGAAAGGCGACCGTCCTCGGCGTCGACGTCATTCGAGAATTCCTCATCAAGCCCATCGGCGTGCGCCCCAGCCGCGGCCGTGCGAAGTTGTTCATCGTCGCCGAGGCCGAGCGGCTCAGCGACGAAGCCCAGAACGCCATGCTCAAGACACTCGAAGAGCCGCCTGGCCACAGCTACCTGATTCTCCTCGCCGATTCCGCCGACAGTCTCCTCGCCACAACGCGATCGCGATGCCAGCCCATCCACTTCGGCGCGCTGCCCGACGAGTTCGTCGCCGCTCAGGTGATGAGCCGGTCATCCATAACCAAGTCCGAGGCGAAGTTTCTCGCGGCGCTCTCTCAAGGCAGCCTTGGCCTGGCCCTCCGCTACACCGGCATGGGCCTGAACGAACGAATGAACGCCATCGTCGGCATGGTCGAACGCGCCGCCGTCTCCCCGATCGCCGCTTCCAAGGCCATGCAGGACCTCGCCAAGGAACTCGCCGCGATCCTCAAGAAGCACACGGTCGATGACGACGGCGACACCAATAACGCCCGCGATGCCCAGCTCATCGTTTGCGCCATGATCGCCACCGTCCTTCGTGACGTCCTCCGTGTTCACGTTGGTGCCTCCCCCGTATCATTCGCGGTCGATGCACGGGTGCGGTCGATGGCGGCGGTTCGAGATTCGCAGGGCATCCGCGCCGCGATCAAGTCCGCCGGTCGTGCTGAGTATCACGTTGCAAGAAACGCAAACGCCGGTCTGATCTTCGACGAGGTCGCCATCCAGTTGTGCCCGCGGTCCGCGGTCGGTCAGCGATGACTTTCACCATCTCAGATTTGTGAATGAGGCGTCAACCATGAGCGCAAACAAATCCACCGAAAACCCTCCCCCCGGTGACACGTCTAATCGCTTCACCGAATTCGCCGTCATCGCCGCGCTGATCCTCGTCGTCCTCATCGGGGCCGTAACCCTCCTCGGCGAGCGTTTCTCCGGCGAGAAGCAGCAAACGCCCACATCTCAATCAGTTCAATAACGCCCGTCACCCATCCGGCCGATACTAGCGCATGGATCATTCGCTCCGCAGATCGGCATGGTGGGGGCCCGGCAGCGCCGCCTTCCTCGTCATCTGGCTCGCGCTGCTCTACTTCGGCCGCGAGCAACTTTTCCGCGATCCCGGCACCCTCTGGCACACCGTCGTCGGCGAGCGCATGCTCAGTGAGCACGCCTACATCGACCACGATCCCTTAAGCTTCACCTTCGAGTCAAAGCCCTGGATCGCCCAGCAGTGGCTCGGCGAGTGTGCCATGGCCCTGGCCCACCGCGCCGGCGGTCTCGATGCACTATTGCTCCTCGCCGCCACCGTCCTCGCCGCGACCTACGCTTTTATCTTCGGTCGCCTGCGCACCGCCGGAGCCCGTCCTCCCGTCGCGGCCCTCCTCATCGCCCTGGTCATCGCCGCCTCGAGTTACCACTTTCACCCGCGCCCGCACCTCGCCTCGATCGCCTTCATGGCCATGTGCTATGCGCTGGTCTGTGACGTTGAAGCGGGTCGCCAATCTCCCCGACGACTCCTGCTCCTCATCCCGTTGTTCGTCGCATGGACCAATCTCCACGGCGGAGCCCTCGGCGGAATTGTCACCGTGGCGATCGTCATCCTCTGCTGGATCGGCATGATGCTCGTCGCTGCCCACGGCGACCTCACCGCCCCGCGCCTGCGCAGCCGCGCGCTAGGACTCTTCGTCCTCCTCATCGCCTGCGCCGGCAGCGTCTTCGTGAATCCCCGCGGCGCGGAACTGCCGCGCGTCTGGCTCGACCTGATGAAGTCAGGCGTCGTCGCAAAAATCATGAGCGAACATGCCCCGCTGAAGTGGACCAGCGTCGAAGCACTGATGATCGGCTCGCTTGCGGCCTGCTACCTCGCCGTGCTCGCATCCACATGGCGTCGAATGCTCCGCGTCACCTGGCTGCTTCCGCTCCTTTGGCTCGCGCTCACCGTCTCCCGCGTCAGGCACGGCCCGCTCTTCGCCGTCCTCGCCGGTCTCGCCATTGCCGAGATGCTGCCCCATTCGTCGCTGGCGACATCGCTTGGTGAACCCATGCCGGAGATGGGGCCAGCAAATCGCCGCGCCCGGACGCGCATTGCCCCGGTCGCCATCGCCGCCTTCAGTCTCGCATTGGCGATTCAGGCCGCCGGACTGCACATCCCATTGCTCGGCACAGGCTGGGCGCGGTTAAACCCCCGCTATTGGCCCGTCGAAGCGGCGCCCGCGCTGCGCGAGGCCATCGCGAAGTCCGGCGATCCGCGCGTCTTCAATCAGATGACCTTTGGTGGCTACCTGATCTACGCCGTCCCGGAGTCTAAAGTCTTCATTGACGACCGCTGCGAACTCTACGGCGACGAATTCCTCATGCAGTACGAGTCGCTGATGAACGCCCCCGAAAAGTTCGACGCCGTCGCGGCAACCTGGCCCTTCCCGCACGTCCTCGTTTCCGCCCGCTCCAAACTTGCCGCCCACCTTGCCGATCATGCCGATTGGCATCTCATCCATGGCGACGCCACGTCCGTCCTGTACGCAAGAAAATCCGCCGTCCCCGCGAACTAGGCGTCAGTTGTTGCCGATCGTATCTACGCCGTTTCTCGTTGCCGCTCGGCGTTCTGAAGCAGGGGGCGCAGAAGTCTTCGTTTGACTTGGCGGAATCTGCCGACTTCCCCTCACCGCGTCCGTCGTCCCGCGCCTCCCATAATGTCTCTCACATTTTCTCCGCCTTAAGTCGCGCCAAGATGCGCGCCGATAGCCACTTGCGCGGATGATGAAACGGCGAGCCAGAATCGCCGGCCGCATCCATTCGACGGGCGTCGCTGCGATGCGTCTCCGTCCTCCGCGCCAGACGCCGACCGGGAGCCCGCGATTATGTCCAAACGAGAACTCATCGAGCGCATCATGCTGATCAACCGATCCGCCCGAAGGGAATTCCTTCAGACCTTTACCGAAAACGAACTCGCCGAATACCTCCGGCAGCTCGAATCCATCGGCCCGATCGAAGAAGTAGTCGCCTGGCCCATGGCGTCCTAAGCCGGCACTCCTCGGCCTCCCATTTGCCCTGACTGCCGCCCCAACCGCCACGCCCATCGTCAATTACATGTTCGCGCGTCGTGCTGCGGTGACGGCCACTTGTAAAGCGTTACGCAATGGCCCCTGCATTTGGTCACTCACTTTGCGGTGTTCATGGGATGAGCTGCAGTTGCAGAATCACGTCCGGTCGTTTGCCGATTAGTAATCCTGCCGTCCCTGGCATCAAGCCCTTGTCGACTACCGAATAATCACCCCGCCGTTCTCAGCCCGAAGGGCTGCGATTTAGTAGGCAGGGGCATCGCCCCTGTTTGCGTGCCCCACCAGCGCCTCGACTCCGACGGGATTGCATCCCGCCGTTCTCAGCCCGAAGGGCTGCGATTTAGTAGGCAGGGGCATCGCCCCTGTTTGTGTGCCCCACCAGCGCCCCGACCCCGACGGGATTGCATCCCGCCGTCCTCAGTCCGAAGGGCTGCGATTTAGTAGGCAGGGGCATCGCCCCTGTTTGCGTGCCCCGCCAGCGCCCCGACCCCGAAGGGGTCGCATTACTGCAATCCCACAAAGCGACTCAACTCCACAAATACCGTTCGTCGTATGAAACGTTGTACTTCTTCACGAACGCAAGATACTCCGCCTCAAACGAAACACTGTGATGATGTTCCTTCTGCCGGGCGATATACGACTTGAGATCGCCCACTTGCGATTCGCCGATGGTGAATGCCCCATACCCCTCCTGCCATTGAAAGTCGGCGAAGTAAGAACCCTTGGTCTTGATCCACTTCGATAAGTCCTTCTTCACGTTCATGATGAGGTCGGCAATAGAAAGAGTCTTTGCCAGACTGATGAGAAGGTGAACGTGATTGGCCGTTCCCCCGGCAGCAAGCAGCGAAGATCCCGCATTTCGGCAGATGCCGCCCATGTATGCGAATAGCTCCGCTTCGATGTCCGGTTTGATGAGATTTGTACGATTCCGCGTGGAAAAGCTGGCGTGCACCAGCAATCGCGTCAGCGTTTGGGCCATTTGCTCTGATCGTCAACCTTGACGATCGCAGCGTCAAGACGACCCCGATGGGGTCGGATCTTCGAATTGCTCCCGCGCAGGGGCGATGCCCCTGCCTACTTAAGTCAGGCCCTTCGGGCCGCGCCGGATGCCCGAGTCTCGGTTGTTCAAACGAGCCTGCTTCTGCTTTCCGGACACCATGCTGTCATTTCGCTGGATTGTTACGCCGCTCGCATCAATGACCCTTACTATGCGGCACCCCGCTTTTTTCTGGACGTCACTCGTCCATTCGCCGCCACCACGACGATTCCCAGACCCGACGAAATCAATGATTCCTCAAAACTCGGCCCTTTATTCTCGGGCATCATTGGGGATAAGATAGGGGGGCGGAAAGCGGCACGGATTCCGTCGTTGATCGTTTGGATTGCCTGCGACCATTCACCCGCCGCCTGATCAGGGAACTCTCGCATGCCAAGAGCCGCAAAGCTCAAGGTCCTGTTCATCCTTCTCGCCGTGACGGCCGTCGCGGCGTGCGGCATGGATTGTCCCATGGACACTTCGCCATTCCTCATCGATCCCAACGGTCTCGTGACTCTCCGCATCGAGAATCAATCGGGCCTGCCCGCCACGGTGAACGCGGAATACATCCTCTCCGAAAAGGAAGTCCGCAAGACCATTCGTTTTCTGGAACAGAGCGGGCCCAATTCCGAGGTAACCATCCTCCCGACGCAGACCTCCGTCCTTCGGGTCGCCGCCCACGTGGCACCCGAGATGACCACCCAGCAAGCGGCCATGGCCAAGCCCGGCGACCTGCTGATCGAACGGACTTATCTCTGGCAGATCGACTTCCAGAACGGCGACACCATCAACTTCATCATTCCGCCTCCGCAGAGCCCGCCGCCCGGCGACATCATCGACTGCAACTCAAACGGCATCTCGGACATCCTCGATCTGGGCGCAGGGACCAGCCAGGACTGCAACACAAACGGCTTTCCCGATGAATGCGACATCGCCGAAGACCGAAGCGCCGACTGCAATTCCAACGGCATCCCCGATGAATGCGACATCGCCGGCGGCGCGAGCGCCGACTGCAATTCAAACGGCGTCCCCGACGAATGCGACATCGCAGCCGAGGACGAGGAAGACTGCAACCACAACATGGTGCCCGACTCGTGCGACGTCATCACTGACGACGGGTTCCCCGAGATCATTCGTTCGATGTCCGGCCTCCTCTTTCCGCGGGATGAGACTTTTCAGTTAGCAATGGCCCCCAACGACGACGGCTCCTCCGAAGTGATCGAACTGGGCTTCGATTTCGAATACTTCGGCGTCGTCTATGATTCGATCTTCATCAATAACAACGGCAACCTGACATTCTTCGAGCCCTTCGGCGGGTTTGTGCCGAGCCCGTTTCCATACGTCGGCCGAAAAATCATCGCCCCTTTCTGGGCCGACGTTGACACGCGCATGGGCCACGGAAACGTCTGGTACAAGATCGAGCAAAACACGCTCATCGTCACCTGGGAAGAGGTGGGTTACTTCGACCAGCGCGGCGACAAGCGAAACACCTTCCAGGTCGCCATCTCCGACGGCACCAATGAGGCCATGGGAATCGGCGCAAACATCGTCTTTTGCTATGGCGACATGCAGTGGACCACAGGTTTCGCCTCCGGCAGCAACACCGGTTTCGGCGGAATCCCCGCCTCGGTCGGAGCCAACGCCGGCGACGGCGAGAACTCCTTCCTGATCGGCTTGTTCAACAAGGCCGGCGACGCGTACGACGGCCCCAACGGCCAGACCGATGGCGTCGACTTCCTCGACTGGAAATGCTTCGCCTTCGGCGCCGATGAGCCCGAGGTGAATCAGGCCCCGATTCCCCTCAACCTCCCTCCCAATTGCTTCCTGCGCATCAACCCGTCCATCGGACAGTCACTCGATCTGAGTCTCGAATTCGCCAGCCCCGAAGACGATCAAACCACCGCCGTCATCGTCACCGATCTCGCCGGTGCCGGCCTGCGGGGTCTCCAGACCGCCTCCACGCCGGGAAGTGTCGCCGTCGTCCACCTAACCTGGTCGCCGGGCTGCGGCGACGCGGGTCTCTACGGGCTCAGCTTCTCCGCCATCGACGACTTCAATCCGCCCGCGACCTCAGTGTCGCACTTCTGGATTGAGGTGGCCTGCACCAGCTACGACTGCAACGACAACGGCATCCCCGACGAGTGCGAGCCGGATTGCAACGCCAACGGAATACCCGACGATTGCGAAATGGCCCATTGCGAAGGCAACCCCGGCTGCGGCGATTGCAACGAGAACAACATTCTCGACGAGTGCGACATTCAGACCGACTTCAGTGAGGACTACAACACCGACGGCCTCCCCGACGAATGCGACGATGGCGGGGTCGAAGGAGGAGTCCTAACCATCCAGTCAGGCGGCAGCCTCGGTAAGAAGTCGGTCCCAGACGTGGCAGAAGTCAGCACGCCCGTCACCCCCGCCGACTGACCCACGCCTGTCCGCTCAGTCTTCCATAAGCGACAAAACTGGCAATTCACATTCCAAGTGCCGCCGTGGCATCCACCCAGTGCCGAGATCGCCGTTTCAGCCGCAAACCCCCAAGCGCCCACATGCGCCGCGCGGGATGCTTGATGAGTCGGCGTTGCCATCTATAATGCCCGCCGACGATTGGGTGCGATCTGACGGCTCGTGTCGCCGCGGTCATTGCTCGCGAGCCGAGGCAATCCGTTCGCCCTGACGAGACACCGCAGAGAAAGGATTCCTCCATGTCCGAGGCAAGCCCGGTTGACAGGCAGCCGACTTGGGCCGAGCAGTTCGGGTTCAAGCGACTCTTTTCGAGTTTTCGTCACGCCAACAATATCAACAAACTCATCCTCTCGTTCTGCGGCGTCGTCCTGACCTATAGTTGGGGCCGTCTGCTCGACCTCGTCTGGGTCACTTCTCACAAGGTCGCCGTCGGCGTCGGCATGACTGAGGCCGCCATTTTCGTCGCCAGTGGCGGCAACCGCCCCGAAACTCTCGAATGGATCAAGTCTCTCGGAAGCGACGCGGAGCGATCCGGCGTCTTCGCCGTTCTCCTCAGTCACCTCCTCACCTCCGTCAATCAACTGATCTCCGCCGTCCTCTCCGTCAGCCCCGACGCATTTCTCGCGGGCCTTCGCAACTTCGTCCTCACCCTGATCTGGCTGGTCTCTCTCCATCCGGTCTACGCCCTGTTCTTCGTGATCGGCTCGCTCAAGATTTGGGCCCTCTTTGGCGGCGCCATCTCGCGCGCCGCGGCCCTCGACGCCGCTCGCCAGGAGCGGATCACTATCGCCGAGGCAATGTCCTTCGCGTGGAGCAGGTGGCTCAGCTTTGTCATGGCTCCCTTGTTGCCCATCAGCATCGCCCTTTTCGCCGGCGCTTCCATCTTCCTGATGGGCCTGATCGGCTGGATCCCCTACATCGGCGAGGTCATCGTCGGCATCTTCCTGCTTCCGATTGCGATCCTCCTCGGCATCGCCGTCGCACTCTTCGCCATCGGCCTCGTCGGCGCCTTCGGCCTGATATATCCGAACATCGCGGTGGAGGGGTCGGACTGCTTCGATCCGCTCGGACGGCTGCACTCTTATGTCTTCTATCGCCCGTGGCGCACAGCCGTTTATTACCTCTGCGTCATGGCCCACGGCGCCGTCTGCCTTGCGTTCATAAAGCTCGTCGCCCGCCTCGCCTTGTGGGTAGCCCATCTCTTCCTCGGCTTCTCCATGAATTGGGGCAGCCCCTCCCTGGCTTCCGAGTCCTCGCAAAACGTCTCCAAGCTCAACGCCATCTGGCAGACACCCGCCCTCACCGGCGAAACGACGTTCTACGGTTCCTTTGGCGAGGTCGAGCTTGCCGGAATGAGCGCCTTCGCCCAGTTCTTCTTCAAGTGCTGGATCTACGGCGTCTGGGGAATCGTCGGCGCATACGCCATGAGCTACTTCTTCTGCGCCAATACAAATATCTACCTCCTCCTTCGTCGAGAGGTGGACATGACCGACGTCGAAGATGTTTATCTCGACGACGACGCCACGGCCGCCGCGTCGATCGCCGCACCTGCCGAATCGGGCGACAAGCCCAACGGTTCCGGCGGCGTCTCGCTGCCCGTCGTCGGTTCCTGACGAGTCATCGCCGTGCGGGGCGCGGCGGCGATGATCAGCGGCCTTGCTTTCTCGCGGTCAGCGAACCGCGAAGTTGAAAATGGGGGACCTTCTGAGAGGGAGGAAGACATGCGCCCGCCCGCGAAGTTCGTCCTGTTGTTCGCGCTTTCACTTTCCGCGTTGTTATCCACCGGCTGCGTCGAGCTGCAACTGATCTTCGGCCCCGGTGGCTTGTTCGGCCCCGGCGGCTCATCGGCCGGCTCAGGCACCACGGGTACCGGCGGCGTCTCAACTACCCAGCCCGCCGCCGTCCCCGGTCCGCTGTTCTTCGCGCGTCAGCTCGATCCCGTCCTCGAAGCGACCGCCGGCGCTCGCGTCATCGTCTCCGCCGATCTCAACAACGACGGCCTGATCGACTTCGTCTCCGGTTCCGCCGAGAGCCAGCCCGTGCAGATTCACCAGCGCACCCCCGGCACGGATAATTTCAACACCCTCTCCATCGCCGGCGAAGTGCCCATCTCCATCATGTACGACGTTCAGGTCGCCGACTTCGATCAGGACGGCCGCCTCGACATCGCCGTCCTCGTCAACGATACCGGCATCATTCCCGTCGCCGGCGCCACCAAGCGCGGCGCCGTCGTCCTGCTCTTCGCCCCGCCCGATCCCGCCGATGCCATCGCCTGGCAGCAGGTCCTTATCAACGCCACCTTCACCCTTCCCAACGACGCCACCGGCTTGACCGACTTCGCCGTCGGCGACATGGACGGCCAGAACGGCCCGGACGTCGTCCTCGGCTCCAATGAAGTCGCCGCAGGAAATAATCCCACCAAGCGCATTTACCTCTTCCCCAATCCCGGCCCCGGCGCCGCCCGCAATTCCGCCGCCTGGCTCGGCCCCGACAACGTCACCACCTTCCCGATCATCACCGAGGCCCCGCCCTTCAAGCAGTTGGAGCTCGCCGATATCGATCAGGACGGCGATCTCGACGTCGTCGCGACATTCCCGACCGCGCTCTCCAGCAACATCCGCTGGCTCATCAATCCGCTCGCCGAGTCCGGCGCCGCCGCCGTCGCCGCCGGAAACTGGGTCGGAAACATCGTCGGCGAACAGCGCCAGTTATCCCCGCCCGACGACGCCCAGACCCCCGGCGCAGACTTCGTCTCCGTCGGTGACATCGACGGCGACGGCGATATCGACGTCGTCAGCGGTTTCCAGCAGCTTCGCGTTATTCAGTGGTTCGAGAATCCCGGACCGGGCCTCGTCCGCCTTCAGGGCTTCCCTTGGCGCGTCTACAACCTCGGCGAGTTGAATCAGGGCGCTTCGATGAATCAGGTGCAGGTCGTCGACTTGAATCTCGATGGCCGGCTCGACTGTTTCGTCACCGCCAACGGCAACATGGTCGGCTTTCAGCCGCGCGCCGATGTGCAGGATTACTGGCAGCCCTTCACCATCACCGGGACCAATCCCGTCGCCAACATCGGCCGATGCGCCTTTGCCGACATCAACGCCGACGGCCTCCTCGACATCGTCGCCCCCCTCGACCGCGACGGAATCACCCTCGACCAGTTCCTGATCCTCCAGCGCCTCACCCCATAATGGGTAGCATAGGCCTCCGGCCCGTCCGTATCTCCTGCGCGACAGGTACACCTGTGCGCCCACGCAATAGGGTAGCATGGGCCTCCGGCCCGTGCGTATCTCCTGCGCGACAGATACACCTGGCGCCCGCGCAAAAGGGTAGCATGGGCCTCCGGCCCGTGCGTATGGCTTGAATAATGACAAACGAGAACGCTTCGTTCGCACAATAGCGCTCTTAATGCGCCCCGTGGATCGCATTCCCGAACATCGCCTCCGCTGCCTCGCCCAGCGTCTCGCTCGTCGCCGGGTGCGGGTGAATCGCCACGGCGATGTCTTCCGCCACCGCCGCCATCTCCATCGCCAGCACACCTTCAGAGATGAGGTCGCCCGCATGCACGCCCACGATGCCCACGCCCAGCAGCCGCTGCGTATCGGCGTCGAAGATCATCTTGGTCAATCCCTCGGTGCGACCCATCGACACGGCCCGGCCCGACGCCGCCCACGGCGACTTCGTCACCTTCACGTTCAGCCCCTGCTTGGCCGCCTCCGCCTCGGTTACGCCGCACCACGCCACTTCCGGATCGGTATACACCACCGCCGGAATGCACGCCGGGTCGAAGACGCTCGGCTTGCCCGCGATCGCCTCCGCCGCCACCTTCCCCTCGCGCATCGCCTTGTGCGCCAGCATGGGGTCGCCCGCCACGTCGCCGATGGCGTAGATGCGCTTGTCCGTCGTTCGCCGCGAGGGGTCCACCTCGATGAACCCGCGATCGTTCACCTTGACCTGCGTATTCTCCAGGCCGAGGGTGTCGCTGTTCGGCCGGCGTCCGACCGAGACGAGCACCCGGTCAAACTCCTCCGTCTTCTGCGAGCCGTCGAGTTCGTAGGTGATCGCCACGCCCGAGCCGCTCTTCTTGGCCCCCTTCAGAGTCGCCCCGGTGATGATCGCCTTCATCTGCTTATTCAGCTTGGCGATCAACGGCTTGGCCAGGTCCGGGTCCGCCCCGGCGAGAATGTTCGGCAGCGCCTCCAGCACCGTCACCTCGCTGCCCAGCGCCGCATAGACCTGCCCCAGTTCCAGCCCGATGTACCCGCCGCCGATGACCAGCAGCTTTCGGGGGATCTCCTGCACCTTCAGTGCGTCGGCCGCGTCCCAGCAAAGCTCGCGCGGCATCACCGATTCCGGCAGCATCTTGGCCCGCGAGCCGCTGGCGATAATGCAATGCTTGAACTTGATGCGTGAGACCTCGCCACCCTCGATGCGAACCGTCTTGGAGTCTTCGAAGTAGGCCTCGCCGGTGATGTAGTCCACTTTCCGCCCGGCGAGCAGTTGCTTCACCCCGCCCGCCAGCTTGCGGATCACGCCGTTCTTCCAGTCGCGAAGCCGCGTCACGTCGGTCTGCGGCTTGCTGAAGCTGATCCCGAAGGCCTCGGCGTGCGAAGCCTCGTTGATGATCTTGGCCACGTGCAGCAGCGCCTTGCTGGGGATGCACCCCTCGCGGAGACAAACCCCGCCCGGCACCTCGGCCTTTTCCACCAGCGCCGTCGCAATCCCGTGGTCCGCCGCCGCCAGCGCCGCCACATAACCACCCGGCCCGCCGCCGATGACGAGTAGATCAACTTCCTGACTGAGTTCCCCTACGACCATGGCTCACACCTCTTGTAGGCAATTCGTGTTGCGCGTCGCCCCGCATCCATCGGGGCCGGATGGGATTCTATAAGCTCCGGAGCCAAAGGTCGAAACCGCCGCGCCGAAGGGCTCGCAGACGGCTTTTCTGGCGCTGGGACGAGCGCAAAACGAAGGTGACATAAGGTGACACAACGCTCTTGGAAATCGTGCCAAGCGTAGTGGCGGGCACGTGTTGGGGCGTTTCGCCCTTCTGGTGAAAAAGCGAGTGATGGGCGAAGGGTTTCAGGGGCCGAGGCAGCGAGTGTGAACGCCGAGGCAGCGACGCCGACGGGGAGCGCCGCGCGTCGCGTCTCTTGCCAAAAAGCACTCAAGACGAACGGCCCTTCAGACGGATAGGGATGCAAAAAGGACCGGATTGGCAAGGTGACAATAGGCGAAAAAAGTTCTCGCGGGCGATTGCAAGTTGTTTGGCAGGTAGGACTTGGGGCGGCGTGCAATTTGGGTGAAAAACGGGCTGAGGAATGGAGAAACGGTAGGGGGGAGCACAAGCGAGAACGGCGGGAAAAATGCCGGAGGGAGCAACGTTGGCTTCGAGTCAATGTGTCTGGCATGTGGCACCGGTCAAGTCAGCGGCGGCAATGTTCCCTCACTATAGTAGACTTGCTCACCGTGCGCGCTGGCAGCTGTGTGGAGGTACTGACGAAATGGGCGGCGCGTTGATATGATCGTTGGGCTGGAGGGGGACCCGGTAGTGAGGGTCAATCGGAAAGGAGCTGGGAGCCGAACGGGCCGATTTCGGCGTCGGTCATAAGTTCGATAATGGTTGAAGTAGGCCTTGACCTCGCCTCATTGTTGTCGATATTCTCCGTGATTGGGCAGCCGACCGGGTTCGTCAAGTCAAGAAAAAGGAGAATTAAATGAGAACGATCCAAGCACGAGAAGCTTCTAATCGAATTTCATTCTCATTACGCCGGATGGCCGTGCTCATGTCTCTGGTTTCGTCGCAGTATGGAAGCGGGATTTCATCGTCAATTTGTCTAGCTGATGACTCGTTTCAACAAGGGATTCAGATTTCCATTGGCTTCAGCAGCCCGATGCCCGAATCGGGCAATGTGACGTTCTCATTCGTCTCATGTGTTTCAGATCCGATTGGACCCTGTGGTGTTCCCATAGGAGGTGGATGTGGAGTAGTATCCTGTTCGGCAACGGTCTCATGTAATCAAGCGAATTTCGATGCGATGGCTACTTCGATTGCGGCCGCGATTAACGCGGCTGATTGTGATGGCTATAGCGCAGTCGTTGCCGGGTCTGGTCTTGTAAATGTTTTCTATCCTTTCGATGTTTGCCTTTGCGTCTTCGATTCAACATCAGGAAATTCTTTTCCGTTTTCTACAAACTGTGGGACTATTCCAGTATGTGACAGTCACTGGGGTTTTGGCTTCGGCTTTGAATGCCCCACGCCGCCCCAAGCTTCTTGTATCGAACTAGCTGATTTTAGTGTCATGGCTGAGGTCATCGACTTCGATAGTTTTCCGAATGGCTTGGACCTGTCGAATGAGATACCCGGGCTGCTTTTTGTTAACACCCAGGTCGACACGAACCAATTTGCTGTTAGCGCTCCTAATCGGATCATCACTGATACAGCACTGCCACAGCCTAGGCCACCGATTCGAGTTGAGTTTCAGGTACCCGTGATACGTGCGGGAGCCAACATTGATAGCGATGGTTTTTCTGGAGAACGTCAGCCTCAACTGCGAGTCTGCGGGCAGTCTGGTCGTGTCGAAGTTTGTGATTTCGGGCAGGGAGCGGATTTTCAGGGGATAGAACTACCAGATTGTGAGCGAATTGTCGCAATGGAGCTTGGAGGAGTTGGCCTCGGCTTTTGTCGTTATGGTTCGACCGACGGGTACGACAACTTAACCTACGACCTCGAATTATGCGGTGACATTGATGGGGACGAAGTCGCGGATACCGCCGACATCACTCCGTTTGTTGGCGTTCTCCTTGGAACAAATAGCGATGCCTGTCACCGAAATCGTGCAGATGTAAACCTCGACGGTATGACGGATGGTCTGGACGTTCAGCCCTTCGTGAATTGTCTTGTTCCATAAGTCGACACCGCGATCGATTGCATTTGTGCAATCGGGACTATAGAAAACTCCAACATCGCACGATTCCAGTAAACGAACCCGTGCGGCCGTCTATGACAATCAGGTTCTTCGCACCTGTTTTCGCTGGCATCCTTGCCTTCACTCTCTTCGCATACCTTCCAGTACAGCACGCACTCAACTGGCGAGGCACGTGGCGTTGGGCGGGTGTCTTGCTTCCGTGCTTCATGACCGCGGCCGTTTATTGGAAGTCGGAATCTATCCAATTTCGCACAACGCCAAGCCGATCCCTCATCGCGCTGACACTGACCATCGGCAGCCTCGTATTGGCGGTGATTCAATTCCTCCTCCGCCCACAATCACCCTGGCTGCTCTACGCATGGATATCGTTCCTGACCGCTCTGACGTGGATGTTCTGTCTCGGTCGATCCGAAGTCTCACGCCATCGCGCCGCGCGGCCGCTGCTTCTCGCAGCAGTTGCCGGCGTATCCGCCGTCCATGTCTGGATGCAATTCGACCTCTGGCGAAATCTCAGCTTCGGCTATCACGACATCGGCCTGTTCGCACGAGCATTGCACAACGCCGCGATCGGCCGCGGCCTCTGGGTCGACTCGCTCGGCCGCTCCCTCCTCGGAGAACATGCATTCCTGGCAAGCTGGGCGCTCGTGCCGCCGGTCTTGCTGGGCATATTTCCGTTCCACCTGCTCGTCACCCTTTCGCCGATCTGCCTCAACGGGACGGCCCTGATCGTCGCGTGGTACGCGCGCAAAAGATTGAACTCCGACCTCGCGGGAATCCTCTCCGGCCTCGCATGGCTCCTCCTTCCCTTTCACGGACGCCTCGCCATCGCCCACGGCTACGGCTTTCACGAGTCCTACCTCGCCGTGCCGCTGCTTTTTGCAGGTTTTGCCGTCGCAAAGTGCGGCCGCCCAATGCTCGGTGCGGTAATCCTGCTCTCGACCATGCTCATCCGTGAAGACATCGCGCTCACCGTCGCCGCCTGGGGTGCTTATCAGTTGATGGTGTCGAAAAGACGCGCCCTCGGAGCAACGGTCATTCTCTCCGCGGTCGCATATTTTCTTGTCGCGATCTACATCATCGTTCCTCACTACCGCGGCGCACCATATCCCCACATCGGCTTTCATTTCTCAAACGTCGGCATCACCAGTACGGCTGCGCTGCTCACGAATCTATCCTTTCTGGTAACGCTGCTCCTTCCGACAGCCTTCCTGCCGCTGCGGGCGTGGCGTTTTTCGCTTATTGCCCTGCCTGCCATTCTCGAAACCCTGCTGACGACCAATCCAGAACTGCACAACATCGGCTTCCAGTATTACGTTCCAGCCATTCCCGTTCTTTTCTTCGCCGCCATCGAATCCTGGGTCGAGATGCGCCATAGGGGCGCGGCCGATCCGGTCCGGCAGAACTCAGCAAACGCGATGCGGCCCGGTTGGAGCCTGCTTGTCGCCGCCGCGCTCTGCCACGCGTTCTTCGGCATTGGCCCGCTGACGAACAATCCAACCGAGCCGTTCGCCGCGCCGGCCCTCGTCGCCGATAGCGCCCAAGTCGCTCGCGTACGCGAACTCATTCCGCCCAGCGCGTCCGTCACCGCGAGCTATCGCATTGCCGCACATTTTCTCGACGCCGATCGGCTTTACACCACGGCCGACGAACGCCTGGGCGACTTCGTCATCGTCCATGAGGCGGATGTGATCGACGAACATCTCCCGCGTGCGGCCCTCAGCCGTGCCATTCGGACGGGAACCTATCAGCCCATTTTCGCGGACTACAGTTTGGTCGTGTTGTCGAAGCAGAAAGAGCAAAGTCCGCTGGCCCGCGAAATCGTGTTGACGGAGTTGCCGAGTGAGATGGCGTCTCGCCGGATCGATCTCGGCGAAGGGGTCGAGCTGGTTGGGATGTCAGTCAAGCCGACCGGCCCATCGAGCCGCGCGACGGTCCGGCTCGTCTGGCGATGCACCGGGCCGATTTCCGAAGACTATCGCTTCGGACTCGTCTCAGGGGAAACCCGATGGGGGCCGTTCCGTTTTGCTCGCGGTGCGATCCCCACCGATGCCTGGACGCCCGGCATTCTTTATGGCGATCAAATCACGATTGAGGTGGCTCCTGTTATGGAATTGAACCCCGCCGCGTTTCAACCCGTCCTTCTCAGGTAAGCGCCGACCGCCGTCATGCTCTCCACGACTCACAAATCCGCGCGAACAGCGAGCAAGAATAAGCAAATAGAAGACTGCCCACCCTCGCCCCAGAGGAATAAACGATGCCCCGCGCGAATCGAAACTCCAAACCCCTCCGCCCCTCGGCCGCCGCGCTCCGCGACCCCTCCTCGTCTCAAGCCCCAGCCCCCACGCCTCAGCCCGTTTTCACGGATTTTTCGCGCAGAAACCCTCCCGCCCCAACTCGCGACTGCCGCGCGACTTGGCACAAAACGGAAACCCGCTGTGTCACCTTATGTCACCTTGCGAAAGGAAGGTTGTTCGCGGTCCCCGGCGCCCTACGCCGGCAGAATCCCGCTCTTCTGAAGATGCGCCGCAAGCGTCGCCACGCACTCCTCCAGCTTCATCCCCGCAGTCTTCAAAACCAGCTCCGCATTCGTCGCTGGGCTATCAGACGCCGGCGGCGTATGCGGCCCAGTGTAGATCGGAAGCCTTGGGGGCCCTGCCCCCAAACCCCCGCCAAGGGCTCTGCCCCTGGACCCCGGCTTCTTCCCCTCCTGCCGGTTCGCTATCAGCGCCTGCGCAGGATCGAAAAGTGGACTCGACTCTCATAGCAACTGGTACATAAATTGGGGGCAGGTCACCCCGAGGGAGAACCAGCTTCGAAGGTTCCCCCTCGGACTCCTGTTCCTTGATCTTCCATCCCTCCTCGGGGGAGGCTTTGCCGGGGAGGAGCAGCGCTTCGGCATCCGCGTCATCTGCGATCGATAGCGACCGTTTACGCTTCCGACTCGACAATGCGCCGCCGGCGGGATGTGACTACGCACGCCCCATTTTTCGCGACAATAGGTATGCACCCACTCGGCGTCGTAGTCAGTGTCGAGGACAGTGCCAGCGTTCGGGCACTTTTTTCTTGGGGGGCGCACACCGGACTGGGAAGTCCCGGACAGACGACCTGGGAAAATGGAGAGGCCTGCGCCCTGCGATAAGGGTCTGGTTCGGCACAGTTCCGGCACAGTGCACTGTGCCAAGCGACGGTCTCCGGCGAACGAGGGACCCCCGCGCAAATTATTGAGGCGAACGCACTTGCGGCGTCCGCTTGTCACAAATCGGAGAGGGGGGGATTCTCTCTGACCCAATTCCTCAACCTCTGCCGGAGTCTCATTTTATCGCCCAACCTCAAGAGCGACAACCACTTCGCACGTCTCGGCGATATCCTGTTCCTACACGGTTTTTTACCGTCCCGTGATGCGTTTTGAGGGCAGTTTGAGGGCAGTATGGAATGATGTTCAAAGTGCGATTGCCTCGATGACGGCTTTGGGATCGACGGCGTCGTGGGGCGAAGACCGAACGACATACATCTCGCGGATGATGCCAGTTTCCAAGGCCAGCATTTCTCGGTCGTGTGGAATCCATTTCTCGATTCGTTGCGGTGGACCGTCGTGATAATCAGGGTCCCGCACTTTGTCGAAAAAAGCCTCAAATTCGATATCGAACGCGTCGGTCAAATCGGGGTACATCTGGATCATACGACCGAAAAGGCTACGTTGCTCAGCAAAATTCCAGCGCAGCTCGCGATTCGTTCTCAGTAGTTCGCTCGCGTAATCCAAGTCGGAAGCGACAATGGCGGTACGGACTGCTGCAATGAAGAAATCCATCGTTAAAGGATCGTCGAATCGTTCATGATCCTCTGCCATTGCCATACACCAAGTAGCAAAATGCCCGGAAGCACCCCTTAACTCTTTTCGCCCCATTGGTCCGCCAAGGAGCCACAATGCATATGCTCGTCCACGAATTATGGAACCTAGGTTACGCGGATGACCAGCCTCCGCGACTTTCGTATCCAGATAGCGATTCTCGGCGATCAACTTATCCGCGTTTCGGACCGTACGCTCAAGAAAAACGTTGGCACGGGTTTGATCACCGGCGTACAGACATCCGAGCGCGCAAGCTAATTCTTCTGAGACAGGAATTGCCGGGAGATCAGTTGGGCGCTCCCAACCGATCATCCATGTATCTTTTTGAATCAATTCGTTTAGGCCAGCGTCATTCGAAAGCCAGAGTGCATGACGCTTCGCCGCGTTGCGAGTCGTCATAATTAAGGCAACGCCTCAAGGATGATTACCTCACGGGTCGTTCCCGCCGTTTTTTGAATTAGTGACTCTGTTCTCGGCGTGATTCGAATACCAGGCCGCCCGATGATTCGGATTGAATAGTTTTGCTGCCGCAGCGCACCGAGGATGCCTGTTCGAAGCGCATTGTCGGTCACTTGCTCAGCAACTGCGGCTTGGGCCCTGGCAAGGTTTGCATCAAACGTGCCCGCCCGATTCAACCCAAGCGCAGTCAAGCCGCTCGGGAACTGTAGCCCTGTGCTGTTTTTAACCTCGTTGAGGAATACCTCCAGTCCGTTTGGACTCCGCGCTGCGGACAAGAAATCAAATCCGCGATTTGCCGCGCCGCGCTTGAACTGCGTTAGGACGATGATCTCACCCTGTGACTCAAGCAGACTCCTTGCGCTGAATTCGCCGCGATTGCGCGCGAAATAGAGCGTTCCACCGTTACCGGCGAGAACCCAGCGCCACGGATCGAACCAGCCGTTGAATTCACCGTAGTCGTAATCGAGGGTATAGGGCGTGCCTGCGGGAAGCGGAACGGTGACTCTGCCCATGTCGCCGCTTACAACAACAACGGCACCTGGATCAGACTGACCAAGCAATAATGATGCAACGCATGTCAGGATCGAGCCGGGCATAACAGGCCTCCTCTGCCGTGACTCTCTCAGGATGCGCGATCATGCGAATAAACGCCTGAATGGTCGCGTATGGCCGAACAACAATCTACCTCGGCGACTATTGGAAATCAAGCGCAAGTTGATATAGGTGTTGGTGACCTTTGCCCCACCGCATCGTCTTCCGGCGACACTTGCCGGGGGATCGGTCTGCCAGGGACGGGGGCAACTGGTTGATGGAGAACCGCCCGGACTGGAAGTCCGGGGCTCCTCGTTCGACGGCGAATAATCACGCCGGCAGAATCCCGCTCTTCTGAAGATGCGCCGCAAGCGTCGCCACGCACTCCTCCAGCTTCATCCCCGCCGTCTTCAATACCAGCTCCGCGTTCGTCGGAGCTTCGTACGGGTCGGACACGCCCGTAAAATTCTTGATCTCCCCCGCACGGGCCTTCTTATAAAGCCCCTTCGGGTCCCGCTCCTCGCACAGCTCGACCGGCGTATCGACAAACACCTCGAAGAACGGCAGTGCCGGCTTGGCGTCCGCGTGCAGCTTCCGCACGATGTCCCGGTCCGCCCGGTAGGGGCTCACGAACGATGTAATCGTGATGACACCGGCGTCGGCGAACAGCTTCGCCACCTCGCCGATGCGGCGGATGTTCTCGGCACGGTCCTCCGCGGAAAAGCCGAGGTTCTTGTTCAGCCCGTGGCGGACGTTGTCGCCGTCGAGAACGTAGGCCATGCGACCCTGCTGCAAGAGCATGTGCTCCAGCGAGAAGCCGATGGTGCTCTTGCCGGACGACGGCAGCCCCGTCAGCCAGATGGTGCAGCCCTGCTGCCCCAGCAGCTTCTCGCGGCCCGCCCGCTCAACGTGACCCTCGTGCCAAACAACGTTCGTCGCCTTGATCTGCGTCATGAATGTCCTCTCGTGCTTTCTTTCCCTGATTCCTGGCTTTTCACTACGAATTCACTCAATGCGAAGCCCACGGATTCGAATCCGTGGGCTTGGTTTTCGCCTTACAAACCCGATTCAAAGCGACCCCAGTCTAGCGGAATCAGGCCTCCTGAAACAACGCCGTGCTCAGGTATCGCTCCCCGCTCGACGGCAAGACGACGACGATCAGCTTGCCCGCGCTCTCCGGCCGCATGGCCACCTGATTCGCCGCGCAAAGCGCCGCGCCCGACGAAATCCCGCAGAAGATGCCCTCTTCCCGGCAGCACTTCCGCGCCCAGCTCATCGCATCCGCCGAGTTCACGCGGATGATCTCATCGTATATCTCAACATTCAGCACCGACGGTACAAACCCCGCTCCGATGCCCTGTATCTTGTGCGGACCGGGCTGTATCGGCTTCGACTCGCGCACCTGCGTCAGCACCGGCGACTCTTCCGGCTCGACCGCCACGCACTTGAAGCCCGGCTTCTTCTGCTTGATGACTTCGCCGACACCCGTGATCGTCCCGCCCGTGCCGATGCCGGAGACGAGGATGTCCACCTTGCCGTCGGTGTCCTCCCAGATTTCGACGGCCGTCGTCTCGCGGTGGACCTGCGGATTCGCCGGGTTGTCAAACTGCTGCGGCATGATGGAGTTGGGCGTGGACTTGACCAACTCCTGTGCCTTGGCGATGGCCCCGCGCATTCCGTCGGCCGCCGGCGTCAGCACCAGATTCGCCCCGAGTCCGCGAAGCAGCATCCGCCGCTCCATGCTCATCGACTCCGGCATGGTCAGCGTCAGCTTGTATCCCTTCGCCGCGCAGACGAAGGCCAGGCCGATGCCCGTGTTGCCGCTCGTCGGCTCGATGAAGTGCGTGTCCTTGTCCACCTTGCCGGAGCGCTCGGCCGCCTCGATCATCGACTTGCCGATGCGGTCCTTCACGCTGGACATGGGGTTGAAAAATTCGAGCTTGGCGTACACCTCGGCTTTCGATTGGATGATCCGGTTCACCCGAACCAGGGGCGTGCGGCCGATGGTTTCAATGATGTTTTGGTAGAGGCGTCCCATACTTCTCTCTCCGTAATTGAGGTCCAACCAACACGGAAAATCGTCGGATGGCGTTGGACAGACAAGACATGTTAATTCCTCGCCGCGCGGGGCGTCAAACATCGTATCCTGCCGGGCTTGCGTTCGCCTCCGTCCTCGCGGCGGCACGCGGATTGCCGCTCGTTCGGCCATGCTGGCGATGGTCGGCCTGCTGGCGTATCGTGATGCCCGACGGCCGCAGCGAGTCGGCGATTTCATTTAGAGGTGCAACATGCCGCAGGAAACGCGAATAGAGAAGGATTCAATGGGCCCCATGACCGTCCCCGCCAGCGCGCTGTGGGGTGCGTCCACCCAAAGGGCCGTGGAGAATTTCCCGATCTCCGGCTACCGATTGGGCCGCCGGTTCATCTGGGCCATGGGCCTCATCAAGCAGTGCGCCGCCGAGGTGAACGCCGAGTTGGGCGTCGTCCCGAAGGACAAGACCGACTGGATCGGCAAGGCCGCCCAGGAAGTCATCGACGGCAAGCTCGACGAGCATTTCGTCGTCGACGTCTTCCAGACCGGCTCCGGCACGTCGACCAACATGAACGCCAACGAAGTCATCGCCCATCGCGCCGTGCAACTCGCCGGCGGTGACAAGGGGCAGATTCATCCCAACGACCACGTCAATCAGTCGCAGAGTTCCAACGATGTCATTCCGACGGCCATGCACGTCTCCGCCGCCGCGGCCCTCAAGGAAGATCTCGTGCCCGCTCTGGAAAAACTCGCCGCCGGACTGGCCGCCAAGGCGAAGGACTTCGACGGCATCGTGAAGATCGGGCGCACCCACCTGCAGGACGCCACGCCGATCCGCCTCGGCCAGGAGTTCTCCGGCTACGCCGCCCAGGCGAAGCTCTCCGTCATGCGCGCCAACAAGGCGATCAACGCCCTGCGCGAATTACCCATCGGCGGCACCGCAGTCGGCACCGGCATCAATACCCCCAAGGGATTCGGCGAACGCGTCTCCAAGCGCCTCGCCCAGAAGACGAAAATCGATTTCGTCGAGGCCGCCGATCACTTTGAGGCCCAGCACGCCAAGGACGGCTTCGTTGAGGCGTCCGGCCTGCTCCGCACCATCGCCGTCAGCATGATCAAGATCGCCAACGACATCCGATTTCTCTCGTCCGGTCCGCGCTGCGGCATCGGAGAAATCAATCTCCCTTCCACCCAGCCCGGCAGTTCGATCATGCCCGGCAAGGTGAATCCGGTCATGTGCGAGATGCTGATGCAGTCGGCGGCCCACGCCATCGGCGCCGATGCCGTGGTGGCCAGCGCCGCGACGATCCTCGGAAACTTCGACCTGCACGTCGGCATGCCGGTCATGGCCCATCACTTCCTGGAATCCGTGCGCATCCTTTCCAACGCGGTGCGCGTCTTCAACGACCGCTGTGTCGTCGGCATCGAGGCCAACGCACAGCGCGCCGAGGAACTCGTCGAGCAGAGTCTCGCCATGTGCACCTCGCTCGCGCCGGTCATCGGCTACGACCAGGCCGCCGCCATCGCCAAGGAGGCATTCAAGTCAGGCAAGACCGTCCGGCAAGTCGCGCTGGAGCAGAAGGTTGTTTCCGAGGAAAAGCTAAGGTCATTACTCGATCCGCGAGCCATGACCGAACCGGGCGCAACCGGTGGCCCCGTAGGCGGTTAGTAACTCTTCGAGCCGGCCGTTGATCTTGCGGATTCAAGTCGGCTAAACTTGCGCCTGGTTGTCGGGCAGGATCGTCTCTCAATTCAGGCGTCGGTCGGCAGGCGGATCTTCCCATCTTTCATAGCCGACGAAGAATGGCCTATTCCCAAAGGTCCCGACACGATCGATGCGCTTTCTCTTCGGCGAATTGAGACGGCCGTCTCCGTTTCATAACGCCGGTCATTTGTGGAGGAATGGCCATGTCATCCTGCGCATTGTCACGATCGTTGTCCGTCCTGAGTTTGCCGATCTGCACCGTGGCCTTCGCCGGCGATCCCGATTGCCAGCGCCTCAAGGGCGACTGGCCCGAACAGGGACCGCCTCCGCAGAAGGCAGCGCAGCCATTGGCCGCCGAGGACATCTTCGGCGCCGCGCCGCGCGCCGGTGTGACGGTCGTCGACGTTCTTGCCGCGTCAGGGTTCAGCGTCCCCAACGCCACCTTCGGCGCCGAGCCCAGCATCGCGATCAATCCCACCAACACGAATCAGATTGTCATCCTATCTTTCGCGGGAACCCTGTGGCATCAGAATGGAAATGCCCCGCTCTGGTACTCAAACGACGGCGGCGCCACCTGGGCCCAGCATCTGACCATTCCCGCGCCGCCCGGCATCGCCGCCGACGGCTGCCCATGCGATCAAACCCCGCACTACGACGCCAACGGTGTGCTCTACATCACTTTTCTCAAGGCCGACGGCAACATCTACAGCGGCCGGACGACAAATCCCGCAAGTGCCGCCGCGTGGAGCTGGCGCGTCAATCTCGGCGTGACCCAGGCGACGAACAACAACGTCGCTTCATCTCTCGGCAATTCCGATCAGCCCTGGCTCTGGGTCGGACGCGATCCCGTAAACGCCGCCCAGCAGAACGTCCACGTCGCCTACGACAATTTCGGAGCCATGCCGCTGATCCGCAACGCCGTTTCTTTGGGCGCGAACCCTCCAAACTTCACGCGCGACCGATCCGTCCATACCGCGGGCACCATGGCGACAAACCCCGGCAATCGCATCACCATGGGCACCAATGGAAATGTCTACAACATCCACGCCCAGGGGACGAACTCATTCGCTGCAACGGGCCTCAAGGCGATGAACTACGTCCTGAATCGCACGACCGATGGCGGCCAGAACTGGGGCATCGGGCCGGCCGCAGTGCCAAACAACGGACTCAACATCGGCGCTGGACTCAGTAATCAGGCACCCGGCGTGAAGATGGGCGGCAACAACGCGCTGCTTGGCAGCATCACCTCGATCGGCGTCGATCCCAACACCCACGTCGTCTATGTCGCCTACGGTACCAAGGACGCAACCGGCGCAAATCGCCTGCGATTCCGCGCCCTCGTCCCAGCCGCCGGCGGTGCCTACACGCCCGGTCCAGAGCGCACGATTTCTCCCGCCGGCGTCGATGCCGCGCTGCCCTGTATCGCCGTCCTCGCATCCGGCGAAATCGGCGTCATGTTCACCACCTACAACCCCACGACTAAGCGATGGCAGGTTCGGTTCGTACAGTCGCAGGATGTCTTCGCCACCATCGCCACCAATTCGCAGCTTGCCGACTTCGCCAACTTCGTCGCTCCGTCACCGCTCTCGCCGAACCCAGATCCCGGTCCGCTCGGCACACGACAGCGCATTCTCGGCGACTATCAGCAATTGAAGTCCATCGCTAACCGCTACTACGGCGCCTTCGTCGCACGCGGACTCGGCGGGCTCAATGCCCAAAGCACCGATCCCTTCTTCTTCACCGCAACTGGCGACGCGCCCACGGCCAATCGGGCATGCTGTCTCCCCTCAGGCGTCTGCATGAATCTCCCGCCCGCCAGTTGCCGCTCGTTGTTCGGCACGCCGCAGGCGCCGGGTTCAACCTGTCTCACCACGGTGTGCATGGCGACTCAGGCATGTTGTCTGCCCGATGGCTCGTGCGCCAACCTGACGGTCGCGGCCTGCGGCGTCGCCGGCGGCAGCTCCATGGGTGCGGGCACGGTCTGCCAGGCCCCGGAAGCATGCATGTATCTGGATGGCACTTGCGAAGATATCGATCCCCAGTGTTGCGTGCACTTCGGCGGCGTTCCACTCGGCCCCAACACCACCTGCCCGCTCGATGATGAAGCGTGCTGTTTCACCAACGGTACCTGCATGGACCTCGATCCCTTCAATTGCTTCACCATGGGCGGCACGCCGCGCGGCGTGGGCTCGTTCTGCTTCGGAGACAACAACTTAAGCGGCGTCGATGATGCCTGCGAAGAGCCGTGCTGCCTCCCGAACTCAACCTGTAACCAGATGGAAGTCGGCACTTGTCTGGGAATGGGGGGTGTGCCTCAGGGGCTTTTCGAGGTTTGCACCATTAATGAGGCCTGCTGCCTGCCGGGCGGATTCTGTCTGGATATCGACCCGCTTTGCTGCGACGACCTCGGAGGCATTGCTCAGGGCGGCGGTTCCTTCTGCTTCGGCGACTTCGACTTCAACGGAATCGACGATGCCTGCGAGGACGTGTGCTTCTGCCGCGGCGACATCGACCGCTCAGGCCGCGTCGATTTCAACGACATCGCGCCCATGGTCTCGGCCCTGCTGACCAAGAATGGCGACCCCTGCGCCGACGTCAACATGGACGGCGCCATCAACGGCAAGGACATCCAGCTCTTCACGGCAAGAGTCCTGGCCAACGGCGGGGCGGGTACGGCCTGTCCGTGAGTCGTTCTTCTTGGAATCGGCCGGCGCTCTCTGAATCGCAATTCGGCTTGCGGCTGTCGCGCAGATACAGATCGTGTCAGAGCGGCTCTTCGGAGTCGGCATTGCGCGTGATCTGCAGGGCGCGCTTGCCTCGCAGCTTGCCGAGCTTTCCGGCGAATTTCTTCTGACCGCGCACCTCCAGGATAAAGTCGCGATCGATCAGCTTCTCCAGTTGTATGATGTCGCCCGGCGCCAGGTCCATCAGTTCGTTCACCGTGATCGTCGTCTCGCCCAGCATCGCGGTCAGCGGCAACTCCGCCTTCCGCAGGTTCCGCGTCACATGGCGCGATTGATCCGACGTGCTTCCGCCTGTCGAATAGACCAGCCAGCTTTGCACCGCGAGCTTGCCGATGACCGGCTCGATCACATTGAATGGAATGCAGATGCTCATCGTCCCCGCGCGCGAGCCCACCTTGATCTCGAAGCCGATGACCACCACGACTTCATTCGGCGCGACGATCTGCACCAGATGCGGGTTGCTCTCCGAACCGGCCAGCTCGAACTTGACTTCCACAAGCTCCGACCACGCCTCGGTCAGACTGCCCAGGGCTCGATCGATGATCCGATTCACCAGTCGCTGCTCGATCGAAGTCAGCGGTCGCTGCGGGATGAAGATGTCCGAATTCGTGCCACCCAGAAGCCGATCGACAATCGGGAACACGATCAGTGGGCTCAACTCCAGGCAAACCTGCCCGGCAAGCTGCGGCGCTGAAAGCATGTTGAACGACGTCGGGCTGGGCAACGAGTGAATGAACTCGCTGTAGGTTAGTTGCTCCGCCGTGGCCACGCGCGTCTCAACGATCGTCCGCAAAAATGCCGAAAGCGACGCCCCGAAGTTTCTGGCGAATCCCTCGTGGATCGCCTGAAGCGAGCGCATCTGGTCCTTGCTCACCCGCTCCGGACGCTTGAAATCGTAGACGCTGAACTCGCGCGGGCTCGGCTCGCCGCCGCGACTCTCAAATGTTGACGTGTCTCCACTGGACACGGCGGCCAGCAGGGCGTCTACTTCGCTTTGATCGAGGATGTCCGCCATAATCTTCCGGAAGGCGACGCCAGTGGTCGGCCGTTATTGCCGAGTTTCCCACCCGGTCACGCCTTCTTATCGGACAAGCTCTAAGGATGCCTGAAGCCCTCAATGGGCGCAAACAGGCCCGGCTGCCCGGTTTGGCCGGTTCCCTGCCGCGATCGCGGAAATAATATCCCGGTCGCGGCCAATACAACTGGTAGCGTGGTTCACTCAGTCGGAACGACAGCGCCGTCGTTCGGCAGTGTGCGCAATAAAGGGAGTTTCGCCATGTTTAATGATCCATCCACCGCAGTCGTCCGCAAGCCCATGGGCTTCCTGGCCGTAACCGCACTGGGGCTCAGTTCGGTCCTTGTGACCGCGATCGTCTGCGTTTCCGGGGTCGCGGTGTACGGCATTCGACTCCTCGACAAGAAGTCGACAAATCTCGTGGATCTCGTCCAGCAGGCAGCGCAGACCCTGCCGGAAATCAGGGCCGCCTTGCCCCCGGTCCTGGCCGACGCGATCGATGATGTTCGGGCCCCCGAATACCGCGACGAATTGAAAATCTGCACCGGCATCGGCGAAACCACCGACCGCTGGGGCTATCGCAGGGCTACAGTCAGCGTCGAGAACACGGGCGACAAGACCGTCTCCATGCTCTCGCTTCGACTCGTGGGACTGGATGGAGATGGCAATGCAGCCACCGAATCAGCCGTCTGGGCCGCAACGCCCCTACAGCTCGATGATGAATGGCGCGGGCCGCTCCTCCCCCGGGAAACCCGCCGAATGGTCATCCGCACCTTCTGCGGCAAGGAAGTTAAATCCATCGAGCCGGAAATCAGCGAAATCCGCACCTGGCTGCCCGGTGGCGCTCCGAAAAAGCCGATCGAGGCCCTGACGTCGCGAAGCTAGACCCCGGCCTTGCTCCGGGCTCAGCAATAAACCGCGTTGAAGAATGATCTTACGAGATCGGTCGGGTCTATGAGCAGGCCATCCTTGACGAGGGCCCGCCGCCCACCTAAGTTCAATCATGTGAGGGCTCCACATCCGTTAACTAGGATGCTGGAGCCCGTTTGATTTCCAGGCCCCGGGACCCGTAGGTCCCGGCGGCGGATCGGATTGGTTCGAGTCTGTGAGACAAGGCATTACCAAGATCGAAATCCTCATCGGCGTTGTGGTCATCTGCTTCGCGGGGATGTTCCTGATTCCCGGCTATCGGGCGAAGGGCGTAGCCGAAGATAGGGCCCGTTGCCTGTCCAATCTGGGCGCAATCGGCGAAGGCCTGACGGCCTATCTTCAGGATTCGGGCGACATCTGGCCGGCCGTTTCAAAGCTCCGGTCAGTTCAAATCCATGATCCTGCCTGGCCGACATTGGGCGACGTGTTGAAGCCCTATCTTTCCGGCGAAACGGATGTGCTCCTCTGCCCCGCCGATCGGCGCCTGTTGCCGTCCGATCACAAGTTGTCCGCTCAGTTCGGGTCCCGCACCACCTGGCGCGAAACCGAGGGCGCCAGCTACGAATGGCTCATGGGCGATGTTTATGCCGGGAAAAAAGTGGGGCAGGAATCGCTGGCTTCCGCCAAGGGATTCGGCATGGGTCGGGCCGACATGCCGCTGATCTCGGAGTTCGAGCCCTTTCACAAAGGCGACGGCCAGGGCTCGTTCAATACCCTCAACGCCGATCTCAAACCTCGCACCGCCCGTGATGAGGTTGCCCGATAGACTGCTTCCTCGTATGAATGATGGACTCGCCCGGACGCCCTACGCGAACGGCCGAATGGAGATGGCTCTTGATGACGACAGGTGAAGTGAAACAAGTAGTGAAACGACATCGCCCGGCCGCCCTCATCGGCGGCATGGCCGGCGTCCTGCTGATTGCGGGCTGGTTCGGATATGACATCGCCATGACACCGTCGCGCCCCGACATCGCCACGGCCAAGGCCGCCGAGTTGGTGAACTACATCGCCGATTCCCGCGGACTCGCCCGGCTCGCACAGGTCGAGCAGGAGCAGTTTCTCGAGCAGTGGAAGACCCAGATGATGAAGCCCGGCCGCGATGCCGAGCTCAAGGAATGTCTCGACGAGATCAACGAAGAGCAGCGCCAGGCCTTCGCCGACGCCGTTTTCCGTCAGGCCAAGCGGGCCTTCATGGACGACGCCAAAAAGTATGCCGAGCAGTCAACGCCCCAGCAGCGTAACGACTTCATCCGCGACCGATTGACGCAGTATGCCGAGGACGCCGCATTCACCAAGAAGGTCGCCGGCAGCTTCCGCGGCAGCGGGCCCAAGTCGCAGGACGAAATGCAGAAATGGATCATCGAGCACACCACTGCCGAAGAGCGGACCATCGGTGAGCCGTACGTCGAAGCGCTGAAGCGCGTGCGCGAAGTCGTCAAGAAAGAGCAGCGCGGCGCCCAGGTCAACGCCGCCTCGCCCGGCAATTCATAACATTATCTGAGCGGCGCCTTGCCGAAGATGCGCCGGGTCATCGCGATCTGTCCCGCGTGAAACGTCTCGTGCATCGCCGTCATCCCGATCGCGCCGCCCTTCGTCTTGAACAGGGGATGCGGATCGCCGCTCACGGACTCGTCCAGCTCCGCGTCCTTCATGTTTGAAATGAGTCCGATCGCATCCGCGTGGATGCCGTCAAACATCGATCGAATCTCGGCCAGCGGGGGGTACTTCGACTTGTCCGCCACCGGCGTGGAGCCCCGGCCAAACGTCGGAATGATCGACTCGCCCACCACATCCGAAGACTTCTTCCCGAAGCACCGCATGTGAACCAGCGCGACCTGTGACGCCGCAAGGTGGCCGATCTGCCACGCCGGATGCCCCACGCCGGGGCCAGGCATCTCAAACCAGCGCGACTCCTCAATGTCGGCGATCAGGCTTTGCGTCCATCCCCGCGCCACCTGAAGTCGATCGATCAGCAGTTCAAGTCTCGTCATGTTGACCTCGCAATCGTTTCGGCGACCCGCGCTAAACCGGCCTCACGCTGATCTCCGCCGTCAGCCCCTCCGACTCCGCCTTCGCTGGCGCAACGTCCGGCATCGGCGTCGAAAGCAGGTTCTGCGCCAGCGTCTCGCCGCGAATGTACTCCGCGAATCCATTGACGATCCGCTGAACCTCCGGTCCGCCGACGATCGCCAGGTCGATCCGCTGCTCGTATTGTAGGTTCAGATTCTTCCGCGTCTGCTGAATGACGTTCACAAAGTCCCGCGCCACCCCTTCATCCCGCAGCGCGTCCGTCAGATGCGTGTCGAGCACGAGAATCCCCTGACCCGGTATACGCTCCGCCGCCCATCCCTCTCGGGCATGAAGCTCGACCAGCAGTTCGTCCGTCGAAAGCTCCGCCTCCTGCCCATCAACCGTCAGCGTGTACGTGCCCGTCTGTTCGAGCTGCTTCACGATCGAATCCACATTCGGATGAGCCCCCAGCGCCGCCTTGATCTTCGGCGCCAGCGGGCCGAACTTCGGGCCGATCTTCTTGAAGTCCGGCTTGATGTCGTAATGGACATATTGATCGATCGCCGCCGCACTGACGAAGTCGATCTGCTTCACGTTCAATTCGTCACGGATCAGCGCTTCGTGCTTGCGAATCAAGTCGGCCCGCCGATGGAAAAGCTCCATCTTCGGCAGCGGCTGCCGCACGCGCAGCTTCGTCGCCGCCCGCGCCGCCCGTCCGCACGACACCACCTGCCGGACCATCTCGATTTCCTCGTTGAGCGTCTTTTCAATCCGCGCCTCGACCCGCGAGCGCGTCTCCGCCGTCACCGGATAGTCGCAAAGATGAATGCTCTGAGGCTGCTTTCCATGGCTCTCCCTGCCGCCCTCCACGACAAGATTCTGATACATCGCCTCCGCGATAAACGGCGTGAACGGCGCAATCAATTTCGCCGTCTCCACCAGGCAGTGATACAGCGTCGCATAGGCCGACCGCTTGTCCTCATCCATCCCGCTTCGCCAGAATCGCTCCCGGCTCCGGCGGACGTACCAGTTCGACAGCGCATCGACAAACTCAACCAGCGCCCTGGCCGCGTTGTAATTGTCGTAAGCCTCCATGCAGTCGTACACGCGAACGCTGCACGCATCCAGCGCCGACAGCATCCATCGATCCAGCTCGCTCGCCGATCCGCGCGCGACCTTGCCGTCCGGCGTCCACTTGTCGATGTTCGCGTAGATCACAAAGAAGCTGTAGCAGTTATAGAGCCGAATCAGAAACTCCCGCTGCCCCTCGGCGATCGCCGCCTCTTGAAAGCGAATGCTCGTCCACGGCGTCTGCCCAGAGAAGAACAGCCACCGCATCGCGTCCGCACCCTCGTGCTCGAATATGTGCGTCGGCTCCTTGTAGTTCTTCTTCGACTTCGACATCTTCAGCCCGTCTTCGCCCATCAGCAGGCCAAGCACGATGCAGTTCCGAAACGGCACCGGATATTCCTTCCCCAATTGCATCCGCGCAATGCCCTTCTCGCCGAACAACATCGTGCTGATCGCCGTCAGCGAATAAAACCACCCGCGCGTCTGATCCAGCGCCTCGCTGATGAAATCCGCCGGAAACTGCGCCGACATCATCTCCCCGCCCTGGTGCGGCCAACCCCACTGCGCAAACGGCATCGCACCGCTGTCGTACCAGCAGTCAATCACCTCCGTCACCCGCCGCATCCGCCCCGGCGTGCCTTCTGAGGAGCCCCGGACTTCAGTCCGGGCGGACTCCGACCCACTAGCGGCGCACTTCGCGCACGCAAACGTAATCGCATCAATGTAAGGCTTATGCACCTTCAGATGCTCGCTCAGCCCCGGGTCCTCCTTCTTCGCCGCCTCCCATGTGCCCAGCCCATCGATACCCGGCTTGGAGAGAAGCGAATCATAGGAATCAACCGCCTCCATCTGCCCACACCTCTCGCACACCCAGATCGGCAGCGGTGTGCCCCAATACCGCTCGCGCGAAAGCGACCAATCGACATTGCTCTCCAGAAACTTCCCGAAGCGCCCGTTCTTGATGTGATCCGGCAGCCAGTTGATGTGCTGGTTGTTCTCCAGCATCGCATCCTTGAACTGCGTCGTGCGGATGAACCAGCTCCTCCGCGGATACTGAATCAACGGGTCCTGCTCCGCCCGCCAGCAGAAGGGGTAATCGTGGCGATACTGCTCCTGATGCATCAGGAGCGGAATCTTCGAGCCCGGCACCGTCCGCTCCTTCAGTTCGCGCACGATGTCTTTGTCGCAATCCTTCACCCATCGCCCCTTGTACGTCGGCGCATCCGCGGTGAAGTTCCCGTTCGGCGCGACAGCGCATAGCAGCGGGATCGACTCAGGGTTCTTGAAGCGCTTGCGCTCCTCCTGCAAAAGCTCGTAGTCCACCTCGCCGAAGGCCGGCGCCTCGTGCACCAGCCCCGTGCCGCTGTCGAGCGTCACAAAGTCCGCGTGCAGAATCCGCCAGCAGGCAAAGTCAGTGCCGCCCGCGACAAGCTCCGACTTATAATCTCCCAGCGGAATCCCCGCCTCAGCGTGCGCAACGAAGTCCTTCGCCGGCCGCTTGCGATAGTAGTCAAACGGCGGCCGATAGCTCAGCCCGACAAGGTCTGCCCCCTTGATCGTCGCCTCAACCGTCCACGACTTCTTCTTCGCCTTCTTGCCGATCGCCTCCACCAGCCCCGCCGCGAAGATCAGCCGCTCGCCCGTTTCCTCATCGTGCACAATCGCGTAGTCAAAATCCCGATGCACCGCCGCAAACGTATTCGACGGCAGCGTCCACGGCGTCGTCGTCCAAACCAGCAGACTCACCGGCTTACCCGAGGCCAGCGCCTTCTCAATCTCGACGTTTCGACCTTTCGACGTTTCGACGTTTGGCACCAATGGGAAGCGCACGTATACGCTCGGGTCATCCACCTCTCGATACCCCTGCCCAACCTCCCCGCTCGATAGCGCCGTCCCGCCCTGCGCCCACCACCAGACAATCTTGTGCCCCTGATAAAGCAACCCCGCGTCGAACAGTGTCTTCAGCGACCACCACACGCTCTCGATATAGCTCTGGTGATACGTGACATACGCCTCGTCCAGATTCACCCAGAACCCCAGCCGCCGCGTCAGGTCCTCCCACTCCTTCGTATACCGAAACACGCTCTCCAGGCACTTGCGGTTGAACGCCTCGATGCCGTAATTCTCGATCTCCTCCTTCGTATGGATGCCAAGCTCCTTGCACACCTCCACCTCGACCGGCAGCCCGTGCGTGTCCCACCCGCCCTTGCGCAGGCAGTAGTGCCCGGTCATCGTCTTGTACCGCGGGAACAAATCCTTGATCGCCCGGGTCAGACAGTGCCCTGGGTGCGGCAGTCCGTTGGCGGTGGGGGGGCCCTCAAAGAAGACGAAAGGCTTGCCGCCTTCGCGCTGCTTCAGCGACTGCTCGTATATTTTGTTCGACTCCCAGAAAGTACGGATATCCTTCTCCATCTTCGGGAAGTCAAAACTGCTCGGCACTTCTTTGAACATGCTTAATAGACTCCGCCGCGCCGCGACTCAAAAAAAGCCCCAACGCGCTTCAAGCCCGCGGATGCGTTCCCGGGCTCCTTGCCTCACCTACGCGCCCACGCCGATCTGCTCCACCTCGCACACCGCCGTCGCCACGTCTCCCCCGAGTACCGGCTCGTCATCCGTAAACAGCCGGATCTTCCGCCACGCCCCGCGCATAAACCGCCACCGCAGGGCCAAGCCGATCAGAATAATGTACGTCGTGCACATCATCCAGGGTCCGTGATACCCGAGCTGCGGCACGTGCCGAGACACCAGATATCCCCCCGTGATAAACACGCCCCAGTTGCAGATGATCACCAATATCGACGGCCACCGCGTGTCGCCCGCCCCGCGCAGCGCATGCACATAGGTGATCCCCATCGCGTCGAAGATCTGAAACGCCGCCGCCCAGAACAGGACGTGCGTCCCGATCGTGATCACCTCCGCGTCGCTCGACAGCAATCCGACAAAATGACGCCCCGTCGTCACGAACACCACCGCGATGAACGCCATGTACGACATCGTCAAAACCAGCCCCGCTCGGGCACGCATCGCCGCCAGCTCCGGCTTCTTCTCCCCGATGGCGTGTCCCACCAGCGACATCACCGCGCCGCCGATCCCCAGCGCCGCCATGAACGAAACGTGCATCATCTGCAGCGCGATGTTCGACGCCGCCAGCGTCCGCGTCCCGAACCCCGCGATCAGCACCGTGAGAAAAACAAACCACGACCCGACGTCCAGCATCCACTGAATTCCCGTCGGCCCGCCAAGTCGGATGATCGCGCGAATCCGCTCCCCGCTCGGCCGCCACGACTCGTTCGTCCGAAACGAAGATCGAAACTCCCGCGACAGAAACACCATCCCCAGCATCATCAGCCGAATCATCCACGAGATCAGCGTTGCCACCGCCGCCCCGCGGATGCCCATCTCCGGCATCCCCAGCCTCCCGAAGATCAGCGCATAGTTCGCCAGCACGTTGAAGCCCACCGCCGTCAGCACCGACACCAGCGCCACCTTCGGCCGCTGAATCCCGTTGAAGAATCCCTCCAGCCCCACGCACATGATCGCCGGAGGCATGCACCACAAAACCACCTGGCTGTACGCGACCTCCATCGCCTGCACCGTCGGCTCGTGGCCCACAGCCCCCCATAAGAGCGGCATCAGGCGCGAGACCGGATAGGCAATCAGCACGAACACACCCCCGATGTACACCGACTGCCACGCATACGCCGCCGCCTCCGCGGGCCGCCTCCGGCCCATCGACTGCGCCGCATACGTCTGCACGCTGTTCGCCATCCCCAGCCCCAGGCAAAGCACGCTGTACAGCAGCATCGTGCAGGGGCTGATCGCCGCCGTCGCCGCCGTCCCCAGCCGCGACACCATGAGGAAGTCGGTGAACCCCAGCAGCATGCCCGACATCGTCGACCCCACGATCGGCAGCGCAAGCCGAAACGTCCGCCGTACTTCCTCCCGAAGCGCCGGTTCCACAGCCGACCGGCTGGGGCCGTCCGTCAAAACTGGTTCAACCATCGTCGCCATGCGCAGATCAATCCGTCAGCCAATAAAAAAACCCCGGAAACGCTCGGGCTCCCAGGGTTCTTATTGATCGAATTCGAATCTCGTCCCGATCAGGAAGCTCCCCGGCTCCGCCAAATAATCAGCGGAATCGCCTTAACGATTGTTCGCTTAATCGGCTTCCGGTTCATCACGTTCCCGTCGCTTCCATCAGTCCACAAGACAAGTAACCAAGGACCCCACACTATCCAGCCCCGCCCCCGCCGTCAAGCACACGCGGCCCCCTCCGCGCCCTCCGTAGCGCCACCTCTTGTGTTCGGCGAATTTTGATCCTCGCACCCTCTCATGCCAGCCCGAAACGCAGGGCGAGGGTGCATACGCTGTTGCGAGATTCCTTTCTCGCACCCACCCCAATGGGAATCCCTTCCCATGTCTGGTTTTCACCGAACCACCGTTCCCGATCGCGCGATGCGCCGCGCGAAATATGGAGCGCCCCAGCAATCTCCATTGAGCTGCGGTCCATGACCGGGGGCCCTTCCCCGCCCACCAACGCCGCTCGTTCCCATGAAAAATCCGCGCGCACGGTGAGCAAGCATCAAGCTATGGGAATGATTGCCTTGACCCAACAACTATGCGCCGTTCCCCGATCACTATTCCACTGCTGCGTTCCAGCCCAGGTCCCAAGGCCCGGCTCCGCCGCGCGTTTTTTCGCGCAAAAAACCACCCAAACCGCGAGTCATCCCAACCCATGCCCGCCACGCGACTTGCCAACGCCCCCCAAAACCTTTTTCGCCTATTGTCACCTTTCGAACCATCGAAGCCTTGTGCCTTTTTTCAGCCCCGAAAGGGGCGCCGGACTGTAGCCACGGGTGCAGCAAGGCGCAGCGAAGCAAGCCGAGCGCAACCCGTGGTTACAGTTGCGAAAGATCTTCCACCCCGGCAGGGGTGGCGGAGTCACTCGAATGCGCGCAAAAAACCACCCCATTCGCGCAACATCGCAACCCATGCCCGCCACAAGTGTTGGCACAGTCCCCGAAAGGTGTGTGTCACCTTATGTCACTTCAAAAGCGACAGCTTCACACGCCCGATTCGGGCTGCCGACGGCCTGGCAGCGAACCGGCTTACTCGCCCCGAGAAAACTTCGGCACGTCGCCCGGCTTGCCGCACCGCGGGCACAACTGGACCGTGCCCCGTGTTTCCGCAGACAGTGCCACGCTTTCGCCGCATTCCTCGCAGATAAGGGAGATGTTGTCAGAATCCGGTTTCGCGCAGTTGGGGCAGCCGCCGTCGTTTTTTTCTGGAATGCTGGCTCCGCACTTGAGGCAGATGTACTCCGACAAGATCAAGTCGAGGGTTCGCTCGCGCCGCAGCGCCAAACGCCAGATAATGAGTAAAACCGTAAACAGCAAAAAAAAGAGAAGGATGGAACGGGACTCGGCGCTCCACCCCAGTTCGTTCTTCAGGTATCCGTGGAATGGAGAAATGAGTATCGATCCAGCCGCGATGATCAAGGCGGGAGACCATTTGGTAAGGCGTAGTTTTCGCCACCCCCTCATCGCTCACCCATCACATGCCGATGCTTCCCCGACGGGTCCGGCGCGATGCGCTCCACGAATTCCAGCGTCACCGCGATATCCCCGCCGATGCGCTGCCGAAGCTGCCGGACGATCCGCTCGCGCTCCGCCGTCGGCATCTCCGATCGCGCGACGATGCGCACCAGAAGATCGAGATTCGCCTTCTGAACAATCTGGAACTCGCTGACATGCTCCGACTCGCGCAGCACATAGATCACCGAAAGCCCGTGGGCCAGCCCGCCGCCGGCCGTGCGCAGCATGTCCGTGCGCCGTCCCTCGATCCCGGCAATCACCGCCAGTCCGCGCCCGCAGGGGCAGGGCGAATGCGCGGCCCGCGCAATATCTCCGGTGCGATAGCGAATGAACGGATGCCCGTATGCGTCCAGATGAGTCAGCACAATTTCGCCCGGCTCGCCGTCGCCGACCGGCCGATCGTCCGCGTCGATCAGTTCGACGATGTGGCTCTCCATCGTCACGTGATACGACCCGACGGGGCACTGGTGCGCCACGAAACCGCCCTCGCGCGAGCCATAGCCGTCGGCCACCGGAACCGGCGTGCATTCCTCAATCAGCGCCCGATCGTCGCGGCCGAAGACCTCGCCCGTCACGAAGACCGCCCGCAGCGACGGCGTCGTCATCGCCTGCCCCGTCTCACGTCCGTGCCGAAACAGCCGCGCCAGGCTGCTGGGATAGCCGAAGATGTGCACCGGGTCGCACCGGCGAATCTGCCCGATGTACCGGCTCATCCGCGCCGGTGTCATGTCGAAGGCATCGAGCAATTGGTGATTCGTCAGCAGGTCGCGCGCCGCCTTCAATCGGTCCTGCGCCGTTACTTCCAGTGGAGAACCCCACAGATAAAGCTCGCGCTCGCCCGGCTCGATCCCGAACCATCGCCGTGTCCGAGCCCGCGCCGCCTGATCCGACGCCTGCCGCCCGCGACACAGTCGAAAGTGCAGCGGCGCGCCGGTCGATCCGCCTGTCGCCGCATCGCGCAGCCCGCCCGGCGTCAGCGGTGCGCACATGTCGTCGAGCGCCCCGCGAATGTCATTCTTCGTCGTCGTCGGCATCCGCGCCAGATCGCCGAGCGTAGCGGTCTCCGGATCGACGCCGGCGTCCTCGATTTGCTCTCGATAAAAAGCGCAGCTTCGATGCGCATGCGCCAGAAGCCTGCGAAGCTTCTGCTGCTGAAGCTCGCCAAGCCGGTCCGCCGACCACCACTGCGACGTCTCAAGCTCCCGCAGATAGCGCAGCGTCGGCCGGCCGAGGATCATCTCGTGAATCGGCAGGATCAGTTTTCGTACCGCCAGCGGATGCAACGTTTACCAATCCTCGCCGAATGGACCCGTCAGACGACTCAAACTCCGGCCGGCACCTTCGCGGTGGGGGAGTCGGCCCTGTCCACGTTCCCGGTTCGCTCGAATCCCTCGCCTAGCCGGCGCAGCCACGCATCGAGCATCATCGCTTTCCAAAGCGTCGGCGCCATGTCGCGCGACCGCGCCGCGTGCCTCCTGAATGTCTCACCAATGGCTCGTTCGCTCAGCCATTCGCCGGCCGGCCCCGCGCCGTCCAGTACGCGTCGTCTGAATGTCTCCCCCAACTCGCCGCGAAACCACCGCGCCATCGGCACTTCAAATCCGTGCTTTGCCCGATGCGCCGCCGCCGCGCCGATCCGCCGCGCCGCCGCGACCCGCAGCGGATACTTGCCCTGCCCACCGCGCATGCGAAGCGCCGGTGCGATCCGCCACGCGAACTCCACAAACCGAAAGTCCAGCATCGGCGATCGCACTTCCACCCCGTGGGCCATGCTCGCCCGATCCACCTTCGTCAGAATTCCGTCGGCCAGCCCCAGTTTGATGTCAACGTACTGGCACCTGCTCAAATGGTCGGGAGCGTCACATGCCCTGTAAAACCGCCGAACGTGATCCAGCGGGTCATAGTCCCTCACCCCGCCGCGAATGTCCGGGTGCAGCATGTCCATCGCTTCCGACGTTTCCATCGTCGCGACCGACAGCCCGTGCCCCGTCGCATCGTCGCACGCCAGGTTCCCCAGCGTACTGCGCCCGCGCAAAATGCGCGGAAGCGCCGAAGTCCGCGGATAGATTCCCGCCAGCGCGCCAAACACAACCCGTCGCGCCAGCGCGGGAACCGCCCGGCGCACCCGATGTTCGAACGCGTCAAACCGATACCGCCGATACCCCGCCAGAACCTCGTCACCCCCGTCCCCGGACAGAATCACCTTGGCATGCCGCCGCGCCGCCTGCGAGATGTAATACATGGGAATCGCCGACGAGTCCGCGAACGGCTCATCGAAGTGCCACGCAAGCGTATCAATCACCTCGGCGGCACTCGGTCGAATCTGCTCGGTGTGATGATCGCAACCGAGCGAAGCAGCCAGTTCACGGGCATGCGCCGACTCATCATGCGCGGCATCCTCAAACCCGCACGTCAGCGTCCGCACAGGGCTCCGCATCTGCTCGGCCATGCACGCCACGACCGCCGACGAATCCACCCCGCCGCTCAGAAACGCGCCGATCGGCACATCGGCGATCATGCGCAGCCGCGTTGCCGACCGCAAACCCTCCCAAAGCGATTCGCCCACCGACTCCGCATCCCCATCCAGCACGCCGTGATACTGAAGATCCCAGTACGCGCGAACGGTGATGCGACCGTTCTCAAAGGTGAGCATGTGCCCCGCGGGAAGTTTGTGGATGCCCCTAAAAATCGTCTTCGGCGAGGGAATGAAGCCGAAGGTGAGGTAGTCAATCAGACTGGTCGGTTCGACGGCCTGCTCACCGCACGCAGCGAGTACAGCCTTCATTTCCGACGCAAAGACAAGCCGGTCTCCGTCGAAGTGCCAGTACAGCGGCTTGACGCCCAGCCGGTCACGGGCAAGAACCAGTCGACGCCGCTTTGCATCCCAAAGGGCGACGGCAAACATGCCGGAAAGATGCTCGACAAACCGGTCCCCATGATCTTCGTAAAGGTGGATCGCCGTTTCGCTGTCGCCGGTCGTCGAGAAGCGATGCCCCGCGCTCAGCAGCCCCTCGCGCAACTCGAGAAAGTTGTAAATCTCCCCGTTGACGACGGCATGCACATCGCCGCCCTCGTTCGTCAGCGGCTGACGGCCGGTATGCAGGTCAATGACCGCCAACCGTCGATGGCCCAGCGCGCAGTATTCATCCCGCCAGGTGCCCACCCCGTCCGGGCCTCGATGCTCCAAAAGTCTGAGCATGGCGTCGAGGCGCGGGGCAATTATCGCCGTCCGAGGCTCTGTCGCGGCAATCCCGGCAATTCCGCACATCGGTCGATGCTCCCGGCCTGGAACTCAAGGAAACCAACTCTACGGGCCGGTCAACTCCCCAATTCGGTGCTGCCGGCGAAGGCGGAATTCGTCCCCACGACCGCTTCCGCCCTGTTTGTATCGGCGGTTTTTGAGAAAGAAGGACGCCGGCTTAGCCATTCCTGCCGATTCGAGATATGATTCCTATGAAAGGGAGTTCGATCCCTGACTTGTTCGGAGCCCCACTATGACCCTGCATACACAATCCCTCGCATTCTTCAATAACCTGGGCTGGCCCGAGATGCTCATCATCGGCCTGCTCGCCCTGCTGATCTTCGGGCGCCGGCTGCCGGAAGTGGGGCGGTCCCTGGGCAAGGGCATCGTCGAATTCAAAAAGGGCCTCGCCGACACCGGCGACGAGATCAAGGAAGTCAAAAAGCAGGCGGAGTCTCAAATCCCTCGATTTGATTCCACCGAGTCGAAGAAGGTCGAGTCCACCGCGTCCAGTTCGCGCGACTAGACATCGTTCGTCGCTTCCCCTTCACTCATTCTCAGCGCGCTGCCCCGCAAGCTGCTCGATGAGCAGGCCGATCGCCTGTTCGACCGTGGCCGGCGTGGCGTGCCCCTCGATCTCCAATGGCTTAATGAGTGCAAACCCGATGGCAGCGTGGATGAGCTGCCAGGCCAGACCTACGGCCGATACGTCGGAACGCACCTGTCCGGCTCGCTGAGCCTTCTTAATAACGTTGGTCAGAAAGTGGGCATACTGCTCGTAGTGCCCGCGAAGTGCCGCGACGATCTCCGGCTCGTGAATCTGCGCCTGCGCTGCGAAGATCACCTGGTAGAGCAGCCGCGTGCGCGGGTCCGTGGTCGCCGGGTTCAGCCGAAGCAGCACGCGCAATTGGTCGCGCGGCGACCGCAAAGGGGCGATCGCCTTCTTCCATTCCCGAATGACTTCCTTGCCGACCTGATCGACCAGCGCGACAAAGAGATCCCGCTTACTGTGGAAGTGCTGGTAGAGCACCGGCTCGCTGACGTGGGCCGCTCGCGCCAGCTTCGCCGTCGTGGTTCCCTCATAGCCGAACTCTGCGAAGCAGGCGATCGAAGTCTCGAGCAGTTGTTGCCGTCTCGCATGGGCCGACAGTCGCCCGGTGAGCTTGCCCGGTTGCTCCGAACCTAGGTGCCCGGTTCCCTTCTTGCTCACGGAACGAGACCTTCGACGGGCTGAACGTTGACAGATACAGGCTGGGACGTCGTCGTCGCGGTGAAACCCAATGGGCTTTCGGCATGCCTGTCGCCTTCGCCGACCAGGGGTTCGTCATTCCCCATGATGACCGGCGCGATATAGGTTCGGACAAATAGGCGGGACGTGCAATCGATATGACCGCCGTTATAGCCGACGTCGGAAAAGTCGATCCGCCAGGGCACATTGAGTACCTTGGAATACTGGCGCTCGGTATCGGGCCCCCGAACGGCAGGAAGCCTGAAGCCGCGCAGCCCGGCGACGCCCTCTTCGGCCGGCGCGCGATCGACCGTCCCGGTGTACCAGACGACCTTCGCCAGAATGGGATCACCCGGGGCGTAGAGCACATAGAGTTGCCCCTGAATCCTCCGCAGTGCCCGGGTCATGTCGTAGCGACTGGAAAGGCTGCAACCCAGGAAGACGACTTGATCAACCATGACGCCCTCGGGCAGATACTCCAGCGCCCATGTCGCAATACCGGTGCCCGCCGAAAGGGCGATGATGTTGATACGCGTATTCGGGTGGGCGCGTCGGTAGGTACGAATGCTGGCGGCAAACTCGGTGCCCTTTTCGCGGTTTCGGGCGAGATTCATTTGATCGCCGGCGTGAGTAAGGCCCTGCCAGGTAATGACTTCAACGGCGCCGGTATAGCCGCCTTCCTGAAGTCCGTGCGGCACATCAAACGACCCGACGTTGCCGATGGGGCCCGCGCCGCCGAGGTAGTAGGTCATTCCCTCAGACGGATCGCCCGACGTCGCGACATTGGCGACAAAGTGCACCGCCTTTCCGCAACCGGCGATGGCAAAAAGCAGCGAAAAGGTGAATAACAGGCGGCATGCCGAAAGGCATCGTTGGGTAGGCGTCAATGGGCGTCTCAATCTAGCAAGAGTGCGAGGGTTTATCTCGGGGGCATTATAGTAGTGACTTGTCGATTGTCGAGCGCGGCGACAGGAAGTGCTGAATGACAAAGCATCACGCGAGGCGATTGTTAAGGGTACCGAACCGCGCCCTGGTGACTGGGCTCGCAGATTCGGGCCCGGCCTCGGCCGGACTTTTTGGCCTGGTACAGTGCGTGGTCGGCGCAGGCCAGTAGATCGGCGGGCGTTCGCGGTTCGTTGTTCTCGAGGCTGGCGATGCCGCTGGTAAAGCCGATGGGAATCTGAACGTCCGCCATCGTCTTGGCTCGTTGAACGAAGAGTGAGCTGATGCGACGAACGAGGGCGTAGGCCTCCTTGGCCGAAAGTCCGGGCAGAATCAGGACGAACTCGTCTCCACCGTAGCGGACGGCAATGTCGTGACCGCGCAGGCATTGTCGGAACAGTTCGCCCGCGAATTTCAAGACGGCGTCACCGGACTGATGACCGCAGGTGTCGTTCAGTTTCTTAAAATTGTCCAGATCGATCATGGCGATGGCCAGGTCGTGGCCCGCGGCCCGCTGCGCCGCGAACACCTCCGGCAGCTTTTCTTCGAGTAGGCGCCGATTCTTCACGCCGGTCAGCGCGTCAATCCATGCCTCCCGCTGAAATCGCTTCAGGTCGCGGAGAATCTCCCGCGTCTGCGCAGCGAGTCGGGATTCTAGCCGTCGTTCAGTTCTATTCGCGTGATCCCGCCATTCCAGCATCTCCCGGCGAATGGCGCTGAGCGATCGGGCGATCATGCCCCATTCGTCTTGGCGTTCGGTGAGGTTTGTGGCCGTCCCGGGATCGCCGGTGTCCGTGCCTGTGCCGGCCAGGGCCTCCAGTGGCGCGAAGATGCTCCGGTGGATGGCCACCCAGGCCCCCGCGGCAATGAGCAGACATGCGCCGCCATACCAGCCGACGAAGGACCAGAATGCCCCTGTCCACGCGGGACGAACGCCCGAGACGGCCAAGGCAAGCGAGCACGGCGGACGAATTCCCGGAAGACCCGGAATGGAGATATCCACTCTCGAAATCAGCGCCTTGGTGCCGGCGGCCGTCCAGTCGGGGATTTGCTTTTGCAAAATCGGGCCGCCCCGCGCGCCGAGGGTCGGCGCAGTCAGATGATCGAGTCCGTCGACTTCCAATCCTGTCTCGCTCAGCACCTCCCCTTTTGTGTTCCACATCCGAACGGCGAGAACCTCCGCGGAGCTGCTTGCGATCCGCTTGCAGATGCTCTCGTAAACCGCGGGTGCAGGCAGGTTGTCGTCGAGAATTCCCTTCGCGAGGGCAAGACCGATTTGCCCTGTGGCGTCGAGTCGAGCGGTTCTCTCGTTTCCCGATACGATGTAGTGGTGAAGACAGGCCGCGACAACCGCCAGCAAAAGGAAGGATGCGCAAAAGCCCGCTTGGAGCCTGGTCTTGACTGCCGGTCGGTCTGTCAGCATGAAGGATTCCCCCTGTCGCCGCGTCGTCCACCGAGCGATGCAGCGCGCCCGATCAAGAATGCGACATGATGCCGACGGACCTGTGGCCCGAGGCAGCGCCATGCACATTAAAAACGTACGATACGATTGGCTTCCACGGCATTTAGAACGGTTAAGCAGGGGGGGATTGTTTGCCTTTTTTCCGACTTCCCTGTCATCACAAATGCGGACCCGCGACCCACGCGAAGGGTCGTCTGCGTCTCCGAGCCGCGAGACGGCCGGGCCCTTGCTGCTATCCGCGAACTGTTATTGAACCTTGAGGGCAGGACGGGTCGTCGCACCGGGGGAAGTCCGTGAACTCGCCGCCGGATTGCCGGACATCGACGCATCGGATTGACTCAGAAGAGCGGCGCCGCGCTTTGCATCGTGAACCGCGCGAAACGTCCCATAGCAAAGGACCGGACCGGGCTTAGCAGGGAGAATCGAAATCATACCCGGCTCGGAAATGGGATTTAGCAGAATGCGAAAACTGCCGTGCATCTGATCCCGCGGTTTCACCAGAACGCTGGCAATGCCCGAGACAGATGCGAATCGCTGAGTCTGCATGACGGATCGAATCATGACGCGGGGCTCGTGATGATGCAGCGGGTAGTCTCGACCCAAACCGGCCGGCGGCTTGTCGAGACAAAGGGACAAATCAATATCCACGACCCCCAGCTTCCCGAGAAAGAGGTTCCGCTGCCGCGCATGCAATGCAATGCGCAGATTACCCGAGTCGTCGGTCCACCAGTAACACTCGTCCGCGGAAAACTCAAACGGTTCGACGCGCGGCGGATCTATCGCCCGCGTGTTGAGCGACACAAGACCGAATCGGGCCGAGCCGCTGCACCCAATGGAAGCAAACATCACCACGAGCAATGAGGCGAACGTCGCCGCCCGCCGCCCATTCGCCAAGTGGTTGGAGTGCTTCATTCGGCTCACAACGATTCGCGTCAGAGAAATCAGTGGGCCGGCATGGGAAATTGCTTGCACAGTTGCCGCACTTCTGACTTGATGGCCGAGAGCTTTCCGCTGTCGCCGGAGGAGGCGAGCGCCTTGTCGAGCAGACCGGCAATGGTTCGCATCTCGTCAGGCCCCATGCCGCGCGTCGAAAGGGCAGGCGAGCCCAGTCGCAGGCCGCTGGTCTCCATCGGCTTGCGCTCATCGAAGGGAATCATGTTCTTGTTGACGACAATACCCGCCTGACCGAGCCAGTCCTCGGCCATCGCGCCGCTGACGTTCGGATATTGCTTGCGAAGATCCACGAGCATGAGGTGATTGTCCGTGCCGCCCGAGACAAGATTGAGCCCCCGGCTCATGAGCGACTCCGCCAGTGCCTTGGCGTTGTCGAGAACCAGTTGCTGATACTGCTTGAAGCTCGGCTTCAGTGCCTCGCCGAACGCCGCCGCCTTGGCCGCGACGATATGCATCAGTGGTCCACCCTGAAGACCGGGAAAGACGGCCGAGTCGATCTTCTTGGCCCACGCCTCCTTGCACATCGTCAATCCCCCGCGCGGGCCGCGCAGCGTCTTGTGCGTGGTCGTGGTCACAAAATCGGCGACCGGCACCGGGCTGGGATGCAGCCCGACCGCGACCATCCCGGCGATGTGCGCAATGTCGGCCATGAACATCGCGCCGACTTCCTTGGCGATCTCCGCAAAGGCCGCCCAGTCCCAGATTCGCGGATACGCCGATGCGCCGGTGATGATCAGCCTGGGCTTGCACTCGACGGCAATGCGCCGCACCTCGCTCATGTTGATAAGACCGGTCTCTCGATCGACGAAGTAGTGCGTCACGCGGAACCACTTGCCGCTGATGTTGACGTTCTTGCCGTGTGACAGGTGGCCGCCGTGGTCCAGATGCAGCGACAGAATCATGTCGCCGGGCGTGCGAACCGGCTGATCGGGGTTCTTCTCTTTCTGCTCGGCCTCGTCGAAACGAGAGCCGGGATTCATCGCCGCCAGAAGTACCGCCTGATTGGCCTGACTGCCCGAATGAGGCTGCACATTGGCATGGTCGCAGCCGAACAGGCTCTTGGCCCGGTCAATGGCCAGCCGCTCGACCGCGTCCATGTTCTCGCAGCCGCCATAGTATCGCTTGCCGGGGTAGCCCTCGGCGTACTTATTGGTGAAGACCGAGCCGGCGGCCGCAAGAACCGCGGCGCTGACGTGGTTTTCGGAGGCGATCAATTCAAGCGTATTCGCCTGACGATCCTCTTCCGCCACGAAGGCCTTCCAAAGTTCCGGGTCCTGGTCGGCAATGGGGTTGTTCGCGTGCGAAGCCATGTCGTTTTTCCTCGAAGCAATGACCAATCAACATCGGGCACCCGATACTTTAGGGCCAGCCGCGAGGATCGGCAATGAAAGCGGCCGTGACGAGTGCATCGCCACGGCCGCCAGATCGATCGAATTGGGGAGAATGGATACTAAAGGCCTCGGTATTGCAGACTCAGGCTGCTCATGCGCGATGCCTGTCCGGCGGTGAACTTATACATGCAAGAGTCGTCGGTGTAATCCATGAAGTTTTCGATCGGGTCGACGCCGCTCTGTGAGCAGGTGTTGCGTCCGACCGGGCAACCAAAGGCCGCGGAGCGCTCGCGCGGTGTGTCGGAGACGTAGTCATTGTTCGCGCTGCATCCGCCCTGGAAGGTGTGATACAGGCCGAGCCAATGGCCCACTTCGTGTGTCGCCGTGTCGCCGAGGTTGTACGGCGATGCCGTCCCGCCCGGCACGGAGGAATAGAGAATGACCACGCCGTCGTCCTTCGGATTGCCGGTGTACCACCACGGAAAAGTGGCCCAGCCGAGGATGCCGCCGCCCGGTGCGCAGGAATAGATGTTGAGCGTCGCGGCGTTGCCCTGTCGCAGCGCGTTCTTTGCCTGCGACTCTGCGGAAGAGCCGTCGCTCATGGTGTACCAGGTGGTGTTCGTGGTGCGTGTGACGCCGGCCAGAACGAAGTTGAAGCGCGTGGCCGCGCCGCCGGTCAGGCCGTTGTAGGAGTTATTGAGCACCTGAATCGACGAGTCGATCTGCGATTGCGGAATGTCGCCGTTCGACGTGCCGGTTCCTTTGCGAATGACGTGCCACCACACCTGAATGTTCGTCGAACCGCGGGGCATCGCGTCATCGCCCCCGAAAAGATTGATAAAGTTTTGCAGGCTCTGCTCGACCGCGACCTGCGACACAAGCGACGGCGTGGCCGTTGAGCATCTCGCCCCGGCATTCACAAATGCCGCCTGGTCCGGATAGGTCACGCCCTCAATCGTAAACGGAACTCCATCACCCACCTCGACGCTTTCCTGCGCAATGGTGCGCCCCTCCTCAGCCGGCTCCTGGGCCGGTAACGAGGCAGTAACGAACAGGAAACACACTCCCAGAACAGGGAAAGTGCGCAGCCTCATAAAATACTCCTTCTGGAAAAAGGCGATGGGCCGTCCGCGGACCGAGAATTCGTGCGGCGACTCCACGACGCCGCAAGGGTCGGACTCAACCCGGTCGATGGGTCTGCACAATAACAATCGGAGGTCGCGGATTCAAGGAAATTCCGCGCCAACCTACTACCGCTTTCTCGCGCCGACGGGGCCCATGCGGATTCTCACGGGTCGCTGTTGAAAATTCCCGGTGCCTTTGCACGCGGAGAGTAGCGCCCTTGCAACGGCCGACTCGGTTTTCAATCTGCATCGAGACAATTCTCCCCAATGTTCAACCTTTCTGGGCGGCAATGACTCGGAAACGGACGTGCACTGACCCCGCCTGCCGATCGCCCGGACGTGGCACGATCGTTGCCACGTTTTTACGCCAGAGGATGTGCGGCGGGTGCGCTATCCAAAGGTCCGGTCACGATTCCTTCCTCTCTCCGGCCCGAACACTCGTGACCGAATCGGCGCACCCGTCGCATCAGCCGCCTCAATATCGCGGAGCCGCCCGTCATAGGGTTCGCGCTCCGCGATTTCTTTTTTACCAGGTCGGGTTGCCGTGAACGCCGCCTCTTATTCAGGCTGCGCCGTAGATACGGACAGGATGTGGGATTCCAGCGCCTTGCCCGAAAACCGAAACCGGAGCATCGCGGCCAGATAGCGGACAAAATCCACGGCCCGAATCTTCTTCCCCTCGGCTCGGGCACGCGGTCGATACGTCACCGGACATTCGACGATCTCCACGTTCATCCGCGCAAGCTTGGTGGTGATCTCCGGCTCCATGGAAAAGCCGCGCGACTGAATATCCAGCCGCCGCGCCAGCTCGACGCGCATCATCTTGTAGCACGTATTCATGTCGGTCAGTCGCAGGCCGTTCAGGAGATTTGAGATGCCGTTCAAGAATCGATTCGCAAGATAAATCGGCCGCAGCGGAAAGCCGTTCGCCTTGCCAAGAAATCGCGAGCCGTAGCAGACCGATGCCCGGCGCGATGAGACGATCTCATACATGGGTAATAGATCGCGCGGGTCGAGCTCTTCGTCCGCGTCCTGAATGACAACGATCCTCCCGCGTGCGTGACCCAGCGCCGTCCGGATCGCCGCACCCTTGCCGCTGTTCGCGTCGTGGAAGTGCACCTGCATGTCGCGGGACGCGGGAAGGCCGCGCAAAAGCTCCCGGCTGCCGTCGGTCGAGCCGTCATCAACAAGCACAAGTTCGAAGGCGTCCGGGAACGGCACGGCGCGCACCTTCTCAATCACCCGCAAAACCGTCGTTCGCTCGTTATAGACGGGTATCAGGATGGACAATTCCGGTCGGGTCGGCCCGATGGTCTCACAGGGGTCTGCCAACTGCGATCTCCAGGTTGGATGGGGCAAATCGTGCTCGATCAATACGGGCACCGCTTCGGAGGTATCGGCCGATTCGTCGATGACAACTAGTCGGAGCGCTATCGACCACCCTGCGCAAGACTTGCCGATGTCCCGGAGCCCTCAATGAGCCGATCCGCATTTGCCAACCTGGTCCAACCGACATTCATCCCCGCGTCAGCAACAAAGGCTGTCAGCAACATCGGCGCCTGGAGCCGGGCAGTGCCGATCGCCCTGGCGGTTGTCGCGTCGGCCATCGCACTCTCCACTTGGGGAAATTGGTCCATTCTCTCGCCGGACAGCTTCACCTACCTGACAGCCGCCCGGTCCATTTACGACACCGGCGGGCTTCCGGCGGAGCGACTTATTGCGCCGCCCGGCTTCCCCATGTTCCTCGCGCCATTGTCGGCCCTCGGCGAAATGCCGCTCGGCGCTTTCCGAATTGCCGCCGCCGCATGCTTCGCCGCAACGGTCGTGCTGACATGGAAGCTCTTCCAAATTGAACTTGGCAAGTACGGCGCCCCCGTCGCGGCGCTGCTCGTGGCGACCAGCGGCCCAATGATCAATCAATCCGCGACCCTGCAATCCGAGATCGCCTTCACACCCATCGCCCTCGCATGTCTGCTCCTCGCCGCCAGATGGCGCACACACAAACCAGTCTCGCACTGGGAAGCGATCTTCGGCGGCCTCCTGGCGGCGATTGCCACGTTCGTCCGCTCCGCGGGAATCGTCCTCGCGCCGATCATGTTCCTGGCCTGCCTGACAAATCGCGGATCAACCCGTCAGGCGAAACTCGTCGCAACGATGCTCGTGGTGGCCGGCTTCGTGATCCCACAGGCCGCCTGGTCGTTCAGACAAAACTCCTATCCCGCCGGCTACAGCTATGGCACCATCTGGACGACGCCACGGGAAATCGAGCAAACCGACGCGACAGGCATCGAACTCCAGGCGCGCCGACTGGCAGTCTTCGGGCCCCAGCGTCTCGCCGACCTCACCCAGGCGATCGTGCCCAATCATCTCGGTTGGCGATTCATCTCCGGCCCGCACGCGTCAACCGCGCGCTGGATCATTGGGGGTGGTCTCATCGTCGCGGCCCTGGTCAGGCTTGTCCGCCTTCGATCGCCGATCGATCTGTTCTTTCTGCTCACGATGGGAATGCTGGCGCTTTGGCCGTGGAACGAAGGCGTCCGTCTCGTCACGCCGCTGATCCCGATACTCTGCGGTTACGCGTGCTGGCTGTTCCTTGGCGTTTTGAAACGCGCCTCCAATCAAAGGCCGCTCACCATCGCTTGCGCCGCGATCGGAACGGTGTGTCTCGCCGGACAACTCATCGAACTGCCCTACACCCACGCCGCTTTGAATCGTCGCGCACCCCGGGCCATCGCCAGGGTCGACCAGATGGAGCAACTGGCCAATTGGCAGCGCGAGCATCTGCCAAACGACGCAAGGGTGCTCAGCGTGACGCGCCCCGGTGACAACGCCAAGCTCGTCCTCATCGGCGCCTGCTATTTGTCCAGAAGACCGGTCAACGAGTTCATCGAGTCGGACGCCGACACCATCCCCCAAACATTGCCCGGCAACGGCCCCGCCTACGCCTTTGTCGATGACGGGGCGGTTGATAGGCCGCTGCCGGATGGAGCGGCGGAAATCGGGTGCCCAGGCACCTTCCGCGTGATCCAGCTTCGCTAAGCGCGGCATCCGGCGGTGGGGCGGTCCAATCGCCTCCGCGTCGGGCCTCTCTGCCGCCGCCGCGGCTGGTGGGCAATTATTCCCAATCGCATCAGTCCATACCCCGCCAGAGCCAAAAAACCCCGGTCATTATCGAATCGCCCCCTCTGGCACGGCTGATGCCTCACTCCAATCCGAATCGCCCGACATAGTGCCGGGCCGCAAACCCTGTTCGGGCTCGTGAGGAGTTAGTTTCAATGCTGTTTGATCTGAGTGGATTGTTTGCCCCGTTCCAGGCGTTGTTTGAGAGCTTCTTCGGAATCTTTCAGCAGATCCTTGGCGCGATTCTCGGTGGCTTTGGACTTCCCCAAGGCTGACGAAGAACGAGCACGGGACACTTCCCGGCTCACGGCAAAAAAAATCCTATCGTCGTCGCAGGACCGTCGGCCGCCCTCGGCCGGCGGTCCATTTTATTCCTGCGATGGTTCACACTGAAATGAAAACAACCCGAGCCAATGAATCCCGCCTCGGCGAGAGTCATCGACTCGGGTCGGAGTGTACGTAATTTTTTAGACCGTCTGTCGCGCCTTAGCGCCAGCTTGAGCGGTGGTGGCGTCGATGTCCGAAGTTGCGGTTGTAGCCATGATGGCGATATCCGCCGTAGGAGCCGCGGGAGTAACCGAACGAGAAGCCGAAGCCGGACGATCGAACCGGAGGTGCACAATAGCTGCCGCGCGAGTAATAACCGTGACGGGCATAACCGCCGCCGAAGCCGGAGCTATAGCCCGAGCTGTAATAGGATCGCGTCCCGCAATACGAGGGGGCGATTCGCACAGGTGCGCAGCCGCCGTAGCTCGAATAGCCGCTTGAGTAGTAATAACCGCTCGAGCGACGACGGCCCCAGTCGGCGTTGGCATCCTGCGTACTCCAAAGGAAGCCCACCACCAGAGCAGCAGCGGCCATTGATGTCCTCGGCGTTAATCTGTTCATGTCATACCTCCCGTTCCAGTGCGCACCTGAAGAAAGTTTACCTCAAAGCACTCGTCGCCACACGGCTCAAAGCCCCGGCTCCGAACAACTCAATGAGATAGACAGAAGCAGCCGGGAAAAGTTAGTTGAATAGATGGAGAATTTCCGCCAGTGCCCGCCCGCGAGGGTAAGTGCCTGTCGAGACAGCCTTTAGAGCCCGGCGAGCGCCGTCTGCCCGGCCGAATTCGCGGCCCGCAGGAAGAACCACGCCAGCACCGCCGCCCCCAGGGCCATGCGATAAATGGCAAATGGCCAGAGCGGCTTGGTCTGAATGTACCTCATAAACGCCGCCACGACGGCCAGCGCCACCACAAATGACACACCGAACCCGATCATCATCACCTGGGCGTGCTCGCCGGTCAGGGCGTCCCGGTGCTTGAAGATGCGCAGAATGCCCGCCCCCAGCAGCGTCGGGATCGCCAGATAAAAAGAAAACTGCGCCGCGACCGACCCGGTCATCCCCACCATCAATCCGCCCATGATCGTCGCCATTGAACGGCTCGTGCCGGGAATGATCGCCACGCACTGCGCCAGTCCGACGAGAAACGCCTGCCTGATCGTGATGTCATTCACATGCGGCCCCGTCGTTCGGCGATACCGGCGCTCAATCAACACCATCACCACGCCGCCGACAATCAGCGCCGCCGCCACGGGAACCGGCTTCTCCAGATAGGCCTCGGCGACGTCATTCAGCGGAATGCCGATCGCCGCCGCCGGGATCATCGCGATGATCAGCTTGCTGATGAGATGACTCCGCCAGCCATTGGCCGGCTTGGTCAGGCACGCCGCAATCAGCGGCCGAAAAAAATAAATGACCACCGCGAGGATCGCCCCCGTCTGGATGAAATAAAGAAACGTCGGCCAAGGCGCCGCCTCGCCGTCGATCCCCAGCCACGGCATGGCCACGATCATGTGACCGGTGCTGGACACCGGAAGAAACTCGGTCAGACCCTCGATGATCCCCAGAATGACCGCGCGCAGGGTGTCACCCACGGGACTTCTCCAGCAGGGCGGCACGCGATGCAGAGAGATATGAAAGCGTCGAAAGCACCGTGACGATGATCGTCGACCAGATCAGCACGTCCCGGGCCGTCATCAGCCACGGTACCTCGCGCGCCGGTCCGAGCGTGCGGATGATCCACGGCACCGTCACCGACTGGATCACCATCTTCACCTTCCCCCAATAGTTCGCCGCATACGGTTTGCCCGACGCCTCGGAGAATCCGCGCAGGCTGCTGATGAGTAGCTCGCGGCCGACAATCACCACGACCATCCACGCCTCAAGCCCGGTCACGCTCCTGCCCTCGGCGTCGTAGAAGCCGGTCCCCAGCAGCATGACGAACCCGCCGCAAACGAGAATCTTGTCCGCGAAAGGATCGAGAACCCGCCCCAGCGATGTGATCTGGTTGTGCCGCCGTGCAAGGTAGCCGTCGACGATGTCGCCCACGGCGCAGACGATGAAGATCCAGAACGCCCAATTGATCAGCCAGAGGTGCTCGTCCCGATGGGACCATTCAAACTGCGAAAGGAGCCCGAGAAATACCAGAGACAGGAGAAGGCGACCGGTCGTAATCTGATTGGGGATGTTCATCCGTACCCGAGCGATCGAGCCGCCGAATGCTCTTCAAAAAGGGCTTAAAGATATAAGATTGGGCGCGGCTGGATTCGAACCAGCGAAGGCATAAGCCAACGGGTTTACAGCCCGTCTCCTTTGGCCACTCGGACACACGCCCCGGGATTTTTTACGCCCCCGACGGTTCATTCACCCGCCGGAGGCCGAGCCCGGCAATATCGGGCACCCCGCCCCAAAAATCAAGGGCGACCCCCGCCCTCGCATCGAATTTGCCCCTCCCAATACCATCAACCGCAGTCCCGCGCACGCGATCGACCGCAAGCACACAACAGAGGTCAGCGCGACGAGCACTCCATTGGAACGAGCCATTGATTTGCTCGACCATTCGCAGCGCCGTCGCCGTCAACCGGAGTTCCCGCCGCTTTTCTTGAGAAATCCCCCTCGCCCCGATAGATTCCACCCATGCTCTGACCGAAATCCGGCTCCTTGGAGGATGCACCAACCCATCATGATCATCGACTGCTACACGCACGTCTGGGAATCGCCGGAGCAACTGGGTCTGCGCCAGCCGGATGCTTCGATGAGGCAGGGCCGGGGGATTTCGGCCATGCCGCTTGAAGGGGGATGGCCTGATGCCTCGACCGCGACCCATCTCGCCGCCAGCGATCCCGTGGACAAGTCATTCGTCCTCAGCTTCAAGAGCCGATACCTCGGCGTCGAGATTCCCACCTCGCTCGTCGCCCAATACGTCCGGCAGCATCCAGACAAGTTGATCGGCGTCGCCGGCGTGGACCCGACCAACCTGTCCGAGGCCATCGAGGACGTCTCCGAGGCCTACGAAGTTCACGGCATGCGCGCCATTACCGTCTCGCCCGCCGCACAGGACTTCCACCCCGCCGACAGCAGGGCGATGCAGGTCTTCGCCGAGGCGGCCCGCCTGCGCATGCCGGTCATCATCGATCACGGCCACCTTCGCATCGAAAGCAAAATGGAATTCGCCCGGCCGGTCCTGCTCGACGAAGTTGCCCGCGAACTGCCGCACCTGAAGCTGGTCATCTCCCACATGGGTTACCCGTGGGTCGAGGAGTGCGTCGTCATGCTCGGCAAGCATCCCAACGTCTTCGCCGACATCAGCTCGCTCCTCCATCGTCCCTGGCAGGCCTACAACTCACTGCTCTCCGCATACCAGTTCGGCGTCATCGACAAGCTCCTCTTCGGAAGCGACTTCCCTTTCACCACAGCGACGACCGCCATCGAGTCGCTCTACCGAATCAACCAACTGGTCACCGGGACCAACCTGCCCACCGTCCCCCGGGCACACCTCGCCGGCATCGTCGAACGCGACGCCATCGGCCTCCTCGGGATCACCGGACAGTCCTCACAAAAACGGGCCGGCCAGGCGGAGCTGATTGACACCCATGAGGGCTAATGGTCATTGCAGGTGGGAAGTTCTCTCGCGCGGTCAGCGCGGAGTCCGCATTTCAATGATTGCGGCATCGCTCTGCCTCTTGTCGGGCTGCACCAAGCCGATCACCCAATTTGAAATTGAGTCATTCAAAGACAGCGCAGCCCCCCAACGCTACAGCGAGGTCTTCGACGCGGGATACTTCTGCGTCGACTCCAGCAAGAACCACACCTTCATCTTCACCGTCTCGCCGACCTACGTAGCGCGCGAAGTCGACACGCCGGACGAAGCCCCCGAATCGACTCCCACCCCCGGCGAGCCCGTCCGATTGTCCCAGACCCTTGAGCTCAAGGTCTTCTGGCGCGCCATCCCCGGCTCGACCTTCGCCGAAAGCACGCAGACCAACGCGAACATCGTCTACTGCCTCACCACCGGCCGCAATTGCATCACCTACGAAGGCGCCGGCTTCGTCTCCTTCAACGAGTCTCACGACGGCCAAACTGTCACCGGCATGCTGGAGTCGGCCGCCCTCTGTCCGGCCCGTTTCGTCAATGCCCCGGCCGACCTCTTCGGCCCGTGCCACATCTCCGGCACCTTCGTAGCTCAAAAGGACCGCGCCGCCGTCGTCTCACATCAGCTCGCCCTCCGCAGAAAGCTCGGCCCGCCCCTCTCCAGTCAGGACGTGGCCGCCGCAAAATAATCTGTCATCCTCGGATTTTGACGCTCCCGATACGGCGAGGTAATCTCGTGGCTCGGGTTGGCGGCCTTCAAATGGGCCCTCCACCGAATCGGCGGCAATCGGCATCGAAAGTCGCCAGTTACCCCAGGCAGCGCGAAAAGCCATGGACGAATTTCCAAAAAATATCTGGGCCCCCTGGCGAATGGAGTACATCCATTCTCTGGCCGAAGAGTCGGGCGGCTGCTTCCTCTGCGACTACGCCGCCGCGCCGGAAAAGGACTCGGAGAACTTGGTCCTGTGGCGAACCGACGATTTCTTCGTCGTCCTCAACCGCTTCCCATACACCAACGGCCACCTGCTGGTGGCGTCATGCTCGCACAAGGGCGACCTGCCAGATTTCGCCGATGCAAAGCTCGCCGAGCTCATGGGCCATACGCGGCAGGCGAAGACGCTTCTGACCCATGTGGTAGGGGCCCACGGCTTCAACTTCGGCATCAATTTCGGCCGCTGTGCCGGCGCCGGCCTGCCCGACCACTTACACGTACACGTCGTCCCGCGCTGGAACGGCGACACAAACTTCATGGCTGTCCTGGGCGGCGTCCGCGTCATCCCGGAAGGCTTGAATCAGAGCTATGCACGACTCAAGGCCGGCGCAGCCATGCTGGGCCTGCCGGAAAGGTCTTAGGCGTCCGATGTCTGGTGGCGAGGCTCTGGCAACCTATGCAGTCTCCGCGGCAAACTCGCGCGGCCGCGCCCACGCCGAAACCGACCTGCTCGACGACTGCCCCTTCCAGACCGATCGCCAGAGAATCCTGAATTGCATGGCCTTCCGCCGCCTGCGCCACAAGACCCAGGTCTTCGTCGCCGATCACGGCGACCACTTCCGCACCCGACTCACCCATACCCTCGAAGTCGTCGCCCAGGCCCAGCGCCTCGCCGGCCTGCTCGGCCTCAGCGCGCGACTCGCCGGCGGCATCGCCATGGCCCACGACCTCGGACATCCGCCCTTCGGCCACGCCGGCGAAAAGGCGCTCGCCGCACTGATGTCCGACGCCGGCGGCTTCGAGCACAACCTGCAATCCCTCCGCGTCGTCGACTATCTCGAGCATCCCTATCCCGCCTTCCGCGGGTTGAATCTCAGCTTCGAACTGCGCGAGTCCCTCCTCAAACACCAGACCTGGTACGACAAACCCGACCGCAATCGCGCGCTCGGTGACGGCGTCGCCGCGCTGATTAACTCCGGCCCCTCCGCCCCCCTCGAAGGTCAGGTCGCCAATCTCGCCGACACCATTGCCTACACCCTTCACGACATCGAAGACGGCCTCGTCGAAGGCGCCCTGGCCGAGGAAGCCATCGCCGCCAGCGCCCTTTGGCGCGAAGCCGCCGATCATGTTCGCAAGCGTTTTCCCGATTCCCCGCTCCCCGCGATCCGCCGGCCCATCCTCGACCTGATCAACCGCCGCATCGTCAAAGACGCCGCCGAAGAGAGCACCCGCCGAATCAAATCCGCCGGCGTCAAGACCGTCGACGACGTCCGGTCCCTTCAGCAGCAACTCATCGGCTTCTCTGCGGCCCTTGAAAAAGAGATGGAGCGCCTCGGCTCGATGCTGCTCGAGTCGCTCTACAAGAATCACCGCGTCATCCGCATGGACTCCAAGGCCCGACGCCTGATCCGCGAGCTCTTTGACGCCTATCGGGCCGAACCGGCCCTCATGCCCGAGCGATTCGCCGCGAGAATCCCCGAGCAGGGCCCCGGCCGCGTCATCTGCGACTACATCGCCGGAATGACCGACCAGTTTTGTCAGGATGAGCACCGCAGGCTCTTTTCGGCGTCCAGTTTCGAGTAAGACGCAACAGCCCCGTCAAATGTCAAAGCCTTGTAACAATGAGGATTTACGACGATTGACTTCCTCTGCCTCCGGCGCGAAAATCTCGGGCTCGGAATTTGGCAACTTTGCTCCGTTCATCGAGCGGTCCTTTGAAGAGGAAACCAGGCATGATCGCACGAACCATCCCTACATGGCTCTTACTTGTCACGATCACCGGCGGCGCCCTGTCGCATGTCGCGAATGTCTCCGCGGCGCAGCCTCCTTACTTGTCGTCCGACCAGCAGGACATCGAGCGGCTCGTCGCCGACCGCAACAAATTCGTCCATGACATGTACCAGGCCGGTGGCTCCGAAAGCGCGAAGATTCTCGACGCCCTCCGCGAGCTCATGCCCGCCCAGGCCCAGTACCAGCGCGAGTCGGCCCTCACCCTCTCCCGCCTTCGCCTGGCCATGACCATCACCTATCACGACTCAAACGTCTCGCAGGATCAGCGTTCGGCCCGCTGGAAGAAGTTCCACCGCCAGTACTACGCCATCCTTGCCAAAGCGCCCCTCAGTCTTCGCAACACGATTCGCGTGGTTGAGGCCTCGCTGACCAGCGAGATGGTCAGTGCCGGCCGCGCCCGAATGGCCGAGAAACTCTCTGAGCAGGTCAAGGCCGCCGGCGAACCATTCGACATCGAGAAGATCGACGGCCTTGTCATGGGCGAAATACCCCCTGGCCCCACCCCGGCGATTCAGTTGCCCGAGCGCCCGGCCCCGCAGCCCGTCGTCGTGACACACGACGACACGCCGCCCCCGGCCAATCCCGCTCAGCCCGCCGTCACCCAGGCCCGCCCCGCGACGCCGCCTCCGCCGCCGGCTCCGGCCACCCCGCGCGTTGCCCCGGGCGCGCCGCTTCCAGAGGCCCCGCTGCTCGAGCAGTGGAACGCCGCACTCAACACCGCCAGCGAAAAGTATGAGTTCGACGCGACCCAGATGGAAACCGCCAAGGGCGTCGTGAATCAGTCGATCAAGACCGCTGAAGCACTCCTGGCCCAGTCGAAGGCCGCGATGGACGAAGCAGCCGCGATGGTCGACGGCCCCGAGAAGGCGAAAAAGGTCGAAGAGTTGAAGATGCCGATCAATCGCCTTTACGACTCCATGGTTAAGCGCCTGGATTCCCTCGCGTCCATCGAGCAGAAAAACCGCGCCGCTGCCCAGGCTGCCGGTCGCTGACGCAAGGTCGTATCGGCGTTCGCTTCGACCGACCATGTTCTTCTTTGTGGGGTTGACCCTTGGGCGCTCAAGGTCTTCGAAAGCCTGCGGTCCTCATTACCGGCGCGAGCGGCGAGGTGGGCTACGGCCTCATCGAGCGCCTCAGCCAATCCAATGAACGCGATCTCATCGCCCTCGACATCAAGGATGTCGACGAAGCCCTCCGCGCCAAGTGCGCCGCCTCGATCATCGGCGACATTCTCGACAACAACCTCCTCCAGCGACTCATCAGCCAGTACGAGATTCACGCCATCTATCACCTCGCGGCCCTGCTCTCCACCCGCGCCGAATACACCCCCGACACCGCCCATCGCGTCAACGTCGAGGGCACGCTCAATCTCCTCCAACTCGCCCACGAGCAGGCCCGATGGCATGGCAACCCGGTCAAGTTCATCTTCCCCAGTTCGATCGCCGTCTACGGCCTGCCCGGTCCCGGCGAGAAAAAGGAAGCCGGCCGCGTCCTCGAACATCAGTGGAACTTCCCTACGACCATGTACGGCTGCAACAAGCTCTACTGCGAGCAGCTCGGCCGTTACTACACCCTGCACTATCGCCAGCTCGCCGCCGAAAAGTCCAAGAGCGGCGTCGATTTCAGATCGCTCCGCTTCCCCGGCCTCATCAGTGCCGTCACCATGCCCACCGGCGGCACCAGCGATTACGCCGTCGAGATGATTCACGCCGCCGCCCGCGGCGAACCATACGATTGCTTCGTCTCCGCCGAAGCAAAGCTTCCCTTCATGGTCATGCCCGATGCGATTCGCTCCCTGATCGTCCTCGCCGATGCCCCCGCCGACCGCCTCACCCAGCGCACCTACAACGTCTCAGCCTTCAGCCTCACCGCCGGCGAGTTGAAGGACCGAGTCATGGCCGCCTTTCCAAACGCCGTCATCCGATTCAAGCCCGATGCCCCCCGGGCTCGTATCGTCGATACCTGGCCCGCCGACGTCGACGACTCCGCGGCCCGCCGCGACTGGGGTTGGGCGCCCGAGTACGAACTCGACCGCGCCTTCAGCGACTATTTGATACCCGCAATCATCAAGCGCTATCGCGACAAATAATCGCGCACGGCGCCGGAGGCCCTTGCCGATGACATCAATCTGGCAGCAAATCGACGGCGATCTGGCGACCCTCCAGGCCGCCGGACAGTTCAAGCATTTGAAGACGCTGATGCAGCCGATGGGCGCCGAGTCCGAAATCGACGGCGTCGGCAAGGTTGTTGTCCTTTGTTCGAACGACTATCTCGGCCTCGCCAATCATCCCCAGGTCGTCGCCGCCGGCATCGACGCCCAGAAGCGGTGGGGGGCCGGCACCGGTTCCGTCCGCTTCATCTGCGGCACCTTCGGCTATCACCACGAACTCGAGCGCACCATCGCCGACCTCTCCGCGACCCAGGCCGCGACCAGCTACGTCTCCTGCTGGAATGCCAACGAGGCCGTCATCGCCACCCTCATGACCATCGGCGGCGACAGTGTGTGCGCCATCAGCGACGAGTTGAACCACGCCTCCATCATCGACGCCGTGCGCCTCGGCCGGCAGATCAACAAAGCCTCGAAGTCCGCCGTCTACAAGCACTCCGACATGAACGACCTGGAGTCCAAGCTGAAAGACGCCGCCTCCGCCTCCTGCCGCATCGTCATCACCGACGGCGTCTTCTCCATGGAGGGCGACATCGCCAAATTGGATAAGGTTCACGCCCTCTGCGAGCAGTACGGCGCCATGCTCATCGTCGATGATTCTCACGGCGTCGGCGTCTGCGGTCCGACCGGCCGCGGCGTCGCCGAGCACTACGGTCTCCACGGCAAGATCGACTGCATGACCGGCACCCTCGGCAAGGCCCTCGGCGGCGCGGCAGGTGGTTACGTCGCTTCGAAAAAGAATCTCATCGAACTCATGGTGCAGAAGTCCCGCCCGCAGATTTTCTCAAACGCCGTCCCGTCGGCCACCGCCGGCGCCGCCCGAAAGGCCATTGAGATTCTCATGAGCGATGTCTCGCGCGTCGAAAAGCTGCGCGAGAACGTCCACTACATGCGCGAAGGCCTCAAGAAGCGCGGCTTCGAAACCGTCGAAGGCCCCAGCGCCATCACCCCCATCATCCTCGGTCCCACCGCCAAGGCCATCGCCGCCAGCAAGCGCCTCCTGGAGCTCGGCGTCTTCGTCATCGGCTTCGGCTATCCCGTCGTCCCCGAGGGAAGCGCCCGCCTGCGCGTGCAGATCTCCGCGGCCCACGAGACCGCCCACCTCGATAGAGCACTCGACGCCTTCAGCAAGCTCTGACCCGCGCGGGATTCATCTCAACCGTCCTTGCGCGTCCAGTCATAGGGGATGTCGTTCTCGTGTGGATGGGCCCGAAACTCGTCCGGCTTTTTGTAGTCGTAGCACTCCGTCGTGACAACCTGTCAGACCGATGGAGCGCTCACTTTGGCTTGCGGTCGTGAAAACGCCGGATTTCTTCTTCGTCTATGCCCAACTCCGGCATGGGAACTTCAAATCCGATCAGCGTCCCGCACTCGGGACACCTCGGCAGAGTCAGCCCGGCAAGAATGTAACCGCAGCGTTTGCACGTTTTTTCGACGCGATGCTCCTTCTTCTTGAGAGTCGCTCGGCAGCGGAGGAATCCCCGGAGGAAATATACAAGACAGACGATTGGAAGTAAGGCGATCAGTGCGCAGGCCAGCGACTGCCCGTTCCCGGGGAACATTTCATTCTCCGCTCGGCAATTCTCCCATCTCAACCATCCTTGCGCGTCCAGTCATAGGGGATGTCGTTCTCGTGCGGATGGGCCCGAAACTCGTCCGGCTTCTTGTAGTCGTAGCACTCCGTCGTCATGTTCACGACGATCGTCTCCACGTCGCACACGTTCATCCAGCCGTGATAAACCCCGGGCGGAATGCACACCAGCGACGGCAGATGCTCGCTCATGTAAATCTCGTTCACTTCGCCCTTCGTCGCCGAGCCCTCGCGCGCATCGTACATCGCCAGCTTGATTGTCCCGCGAATGCAGTAGAAGTGATCCGTCTGCAGCTTGTGATAGTGCCAGGCCTTCACGATTCCCGGAAAGGTCGTGGTGAAATAGACCTGCCCGAATTTCTCAAACCACGGGTCGTCGGCGCGAATGATCTCCCCCAGCCGCCCGCGCTCGTCCGGCAGCACGCGCGACCGTTTGGCTCGAACCCCGTCAATCACCGCCTTATGGCCGCGAATGAGAAGCGCCTCATCGGCATGAACGACACGCAGCGGGGGGAAGTCTTTTTTGCTCATGGTCAATGCAAAAGCTCCTGGAATAGGACCGAACTATGCCTAACAGTACTCGAGTTCGCCGGACGCCTCCTGTCATCGACGATCCTCGCTGACCAGTGTCATCGCGGAATCCGACCGTGCCGCTCCAATTGATGCAGCGCCGCCCGAAAATCCTTCGGCGCCTCCACTTGATACGAAAGGCTCGCTCCCGTGACCGGATGCGCAAAGCTGATGCCCGAAACGTGCAGCGAAACCCGATCGAGCAGCGGCCGCTCCGGGTGCCGAGGACTGGGTCGATACCCCGCCTTAAACGACGAGAGCCGCAGCTCCGTTCCGCCGCCGTACGAACCGTCGACAATCAGCGGCAGTCCGATGTGCTGAAGGTGTACCCGCGCCACGTTCGGATCGGCCGGCCTCGGTCGACATTCAAGATACGCCATGCCGACAAAACTGTCCTTCAGCGCCCACGCCGTCTTGGCCTCCGCCCCGTCGGTGTCGTCGACGCAAAGCATGCCGTTACCCGATCGCTTGGGGCGAATGCGGTTTTCGATCGCCCCCTCCCGCTCGGATACGCGCCCGCGCACCAGCACGTCGCAGGTGATCGAAGCCGTGCCCGACACGAATTGCGGGCGAAGCGTTGCAAACAACTGCTCGTCCCGCGCCAGCACCGCGACTCCGCTCAGCAGCGGGTCCATCATGTAAACCGGCAGCAGCGTGTCATCCGCCGATGCGTGCCCCAGCGTCGTCAGTTGATCGAGGATCGTCGGCTCGTCGTCCCACGCAATGTCCAGGCTCACCCGCGGAGGCTTGGCAACAATGATCAAATGCTCGTCAACGTGCAGAACTTCCGCGGCGCGCGATGTCTTTCGCTCGTGGGCATCAGGTCGAGTCGGGTAGTGCCGCCCCGGCTTATCGTGTCGTCGAAATCGTTTCATCGAGTTCATTGTAGCCGATTCTGGCGAGTTGGCTCACCTCGGCGGCAAGCCGGCGCGGCCCCTCACGTATCAAGGAATCTTCAGCGGCGCCTCGCCCAAAAGCGGAATCACGAACACATCCTGAAGTTGATCGATCGTCACCAGGGGCTCGACGACGAGGTTGTGGACCAGCCGCTTGAGGGGATTCTCGGTAATCTCGGTGATACGACCGACGACCATCGGCGCCGGCAGCCCGAATTGGTCCGGCGACGTATACACCAGATCGCCCACCTTGATGCGCAGCTCCGTCTCCGCCCCGGGCTCCTCCGTTTCGCCGGCGCTCTCGATGTATCGCGCCTCCACATTCTCAATCGACATCTTGCCCATGCCCGACCCGCGCAGGCTGCACTCGAAATTGATGAATCGAAACTCGTTCCCGACCCGCGATGCAATCCGCACCGCGATCCGCGGACTCTCCTTGTCGCACAGAAGCCGTACCCGCGCCATGTAGGGGCTCACCTGATCCACTCGCCCGATCAGACATTCGCGCGCCAGCACAACTTGCCCCGGTTGCACCTCGCTGGCACTCCCGCGATTAATGAAAAAGCGCGACGCCACCCAGTCCTTCCACCCAACTCCCCGAAGCGACCCGCGTGCCACCAGCGCCGAATCCCGCCAAGCCGCGATATCCCGCGCCACTACCCGCGCATCCAATAGCGGCACCGCCGGCGGAACATTCCCCTCGCGCAAACCGCGCAGCCGATTCACCTCACCCTCGAGTTGCAGGTTCAGCGCCCGCTCCGCCGCAAGCTCCCTCAGCACCAGGTCCGAAGGCTCATCCTTCGAATCCTTGTCGCTCAGCGCCTCAACCCGCCCAATGAATGTCATCACCGCCGTCCGCCCCAGGTCCTGCGCCGGCACCATGAACTGCACAATATGCTTGACCGAGTCGCTCAATCCCGGCGGCGCAAGCAGCGAAAGCCCCGAAACAATCATCAGGATCACGAAGACCGTCTCGCGGTTGGGTTTCGATCGCCAAATCGACATTGGCCGGGATTGTATCACCGAGCCGTGATGCGCGAATGCCGCCCGCCCCGCATTTTGACGCGCTACAAAGACCGCCGCCGATCCGCCTGTTCGCCGCATGGCCGGCGACGTGTAGAATCAGAAAGATGAGAGCCCGCCGCCCCTGGATTGATTACGCGCAGTACGTCGCCGTACGCTTCGTCGCGACCCTCTTCTCCAGCGTGCCCATCGAGACGAATCTCCGCATGATGCGCTCGCTCGGCTGGCTCTGGTTCTGGCTCCCGCACGCCCTCCCCGAGACAAGGTTCCCCCGCTGGCTCAAGTCCATCGCCATTTTCCGCTGGCTCGCCAAGGTCGAATACGCCCTCAACCGCCTCCTCGGAAAGTTCCGCGACCACCGCAACCGCGCCGAAACCCACATCCGCGCCGCCTTCCCCGAATACTCCGATGAAGAAGTGAAAAGAGTCGCCCTCAGGTCCATGCAGCAGCTCGCCATGCTCGCCGTCGAACTCCTCCTCGCCCCGCGGCTCATCACCCAATGGACCTGGGCCCGCCACATTCAGCTCCGCAGCCTCGACGAGGCCATCCGCGTCCTCCTTGGCAAGCGCGGCTGCATCATGCTCACCGGCCACTACGGCAACTGGGAACTGCTCGGCTACACCCTCGCCATCCTCGGCTTCGACATCGTCGCCGTCATGCGGCCCCTGGACAACGAATACCTCAACCGCTACCTCCTCGATCGCCGCGAGCAAAGCGGCCTCCGTCTCCTCTACAAAAAAGGCGCCACCCAGTCCGCCGAAGACGTCATCCAGTCCCGCGGCGCCCTCTGCTTCATCGCCGACCAGAACGCCGGCAGCAAGGGAATCTTCGTCGACTTCCTCGGTCGCAAGGCCTCCACCTACAAATCCATCGGCTTGCTCGCCATGGACCTGCAGGTCCCCATCGTCTGCGGATGCGCCCGCCGCATCGCCGAAGGTTTCAAATACGAAATCTGCGTCGATCGCATCATCTACCCCCACGAATGGCAGGACAAGGAAAACCCGCTCCTCTGGATCACCCAGGAATACTCCAAGGCCATGGAGACCGCGATCCGCGCCGCCCCCGAGCAATATCTCTGGATCCACCGCCGCTGGAAAACGCGCCCCAAGGAGGAATTGGAAGCCGCCAAACTCGCCCTCGCCGAGCCCGCCGCCGCGACCTGACCGCCGCGCGGTCGACCTCGCCGCGGTCGCACGCTAAAATCCCTCCGTATCAATCAACATTCATCCCACATGCGGCCTCGGAGAGTGCCGCGATGGAGACAGCCAGATGTCCAACGAAGAGCGTATCCAAAAACTAAAACTGCAGGCCGAAGCCAACCCCGGCGACGAATTGGCCAACTTCGCACTGGGTAGCGCCCTCCTCGAAGCAGGCAGGCCCGAAGAAGCCGGCCCCAGCCTCCAGCGCGTCCTCGCCCTAAACAGCAAAAACTCCAAGGCCTACGAACTCCTCGGCGAGTCGCAGATCGGCGCCGGCCTCCGCGATCTCGCCATCCAGACCCTCACCAACGGCTACCGCGTCGCCCACAAAAACGGCGACCTCATGCCCATGAAAAAAATGGGCGAGCTGCTCGAAAGCCTCGGCGCCCCGATCCCCACCGTCGCGGAAAAGCAAATCTCGCAGATCTCGCCGGGCGGCGGCACCCCAGGCTTCTCATGTCGACGCTGCGGCGGCAACGGTCCCGCCCTCAATGAGCGTCCCTTCAAAGGCGCGCTCGGCGAAGAGATTCTCGCAAGCGTCTGTCAGGCCTGCTGGAAAGAATGGGTTGGCATGGGCACCAAGGTCATCAACGAACTGCGCCTGCCCATGTTCGACCCCCAGGCTCAGGAAGTCTACGACAAGCACATGAAGGAATTCCTCATGCTGACCTGATCGGTCCGCACGCGCTTCCGTTGATACTCAATGTCCACTTGGATTGTGTGACGCTCGGCCCCGTCACGCGAATGCGCCGCCGCCGCTAGGATGCCTCCGGCTCCGAAACGCCTTTCTTGCCTTCCTGCGCGTCGAGATACGCCCGAAGCTTCGCCCGCAGCGTCCCCGCCTTGATGCCCAGCTCCAGAAGCGTCGCCTGCGCCACGCTTCCCTCCTCGCGCGCCAGCGCCAGCAGCATGTGCTCACTGCAAACTTCCTTGCTCTCAAACTGCCGCGCTTCTTCAATCGCGATCGCCATCACATTGCGAAAGTGCGGCGTCCCCGGCAGCCGCCCGAAGACCCACGTCTCCTCGGCGCTCTTCAGCATCAGACGATCCACCACTTCCTTCACCCGCGCCAGACCCATCCCCTGTTCGTTAAGCAGTCTCGCCCCGACCCCCGTCCCCTCCTGAAGGATCGCCAGCAGCAGATGCTCCGTCCCGACGTAGTCCTGATCATAGTCCCGCGCGATATCCTGGGAGAGCTTGATGATCTTATCGACCCGGCTTGAAAGTCGTTCGTACATCTTCGACCGCCTGCATCACTTAAAAAAGTGGTTGTTCGTTCGGGCCGCGTCGCTCGTTCACGGAACGACGCCTTCGCCGGCTTGACTCGTCGCCTGCCCCGTCTTCTCAACGTTTCGCTTGGCATAGTTATACCCAAGGCTCAGCAGGGCGACAAGCACGGTGAATACCAGCGTGATGCGCAGAATGCGCAGCCGGTTCGCCACTTCCCGGTCGCGCCACTCACTCAGCCGTGCGTCAATCTGGTCCAGCTTGGCGTCGATGCGCGCCTCAATCTCGTCCAGCTTGATCTGAATGTAGTCATCCGCCGCGCCGCGTAATTTGTGGGCGATGCCCCCGACAATCCCATGAGTCTCAAACTGCGACTTCAGCGACGACTTCACCGGCTCAGAGTTGTGCGGCCCGTCCTCCGGCAGAAAGCGATACTCGTCGGTCGACTCCTCCTGTTTACCCTCGATCACCCGCGTCAGCAGCGAGCCGATCCATCGCCGCCGCTTGTCAGCGATCCGCCGCCAGATCCCGTCGTTCGTGCGCAGAATGTCAATGAGCTTCTCAGTCTCGTCCGTCGAATTCGCTGGCAACCCTCGCAACCGCGCCAGCGTCATCAGCCCGCGAATCGATAAATCTTCGTAATTCGTCCGCTGAATCTTGGCGATCTCCCGCGCCAGGTGCTCCCGCCCGGCGCTGCGTCGAACAGGCCGCCGCCCCCACGCCACGATGTCGAGCATCGCCTCACGATCGAGCCCCATAAGCAGCTCGCGATGCTGTCGGACCCGCCGGACGATCTCCTCCCCGCCCAGCGCAGGGTCGAGTGTCAGGCCCAGTTCCTGCCCATACCGCAGCAATTCGTCCTGCGGCAGTTCGCTCAGGGTCGCGGTGGGATATTCCGCGGAGTCGGTGGTTGTCGGTTTATCTGACACGATTGTTTGATAGACTCGTCACGCGGCTGCGCCAGGCATAGCTCCGTCTGTGCCGATTGAACATACCGGCACTTCCCAAAACGCGATCGCTCCAGGTCGGCGACCCTCCGCACGGACACATCATTCTCCGCGCCGATCAGTTTGGCAAGGCGCCGCGCCGCCTCAAACGGCCCGCGCCCCCGGTCGCCGAAACGCTCCAGCGTCGATAGTTCCACGCTGCCCATCTCATCCTGCCGCACCTGATACGCGCCATCTTCCAGCACCCCCGCAAGCGACGCAACCACGCTCGCCGGCTCAATCATCTCGCCGTCTGCCGCATTGAGAAAATCCCCCGTTCGCCCCAGCACCCGCGGCATCACAGACAGCCCGCGCCCACACGCGCACGCCGCCGCTCCCGCCCGAACCACGTCCCCCGTGCAATATCGGATGACGGGCATCGCACGGCTTTCAATCGCGGTGACAACCACTTCACCCAGCTCGCCCGCCCGAGCCGCCCGCCCCTCGCGAACAATCTCAACCATGACCGACTCATCGCAGACGTGCCAACTCCCTTGCTCGCACTCAAACGCAATCGCCCCCGCCTCCTGCAAACCGTAGCACTGCGCTGCCGCCGCCCCAAGCTGCTCGCGCACCGCCCGCTCCTGCCACGCGAATGTCACCTCGCCCGTCAGAAAAACCGTGCGCAGACTCGACGAGCCCGCGTTCTCCAGTGCCGCGCCGCCGCCCCTCAAAAACCGCGCCAGGCTCGACGGATACGCTGTCACGCGATCCGGATCAAACGCCCGCCACTCACCCCACGCCTCATCAAACCCGCGATCGTCAATCGTCAGGATGTCCAGTTGCCGCTCGCAAAGCAATCGATCGCGCAGGTGCCGCAGTTGCTGCTTGACGCGCCCGGTCAGTCGCATCGGCGGGTCCACCGGCCACAGATGAAGCTCCCGGTCGCCCGGCTCAAAACCCTGCCACCGATGACCGCGCAGCCGATTGGCCTTGTCCCACGCCTGCCGCCTCCGGTCGCAGTAAAACGCAAACGGCTCATCCCGCGTCCCGTGCGTCCGATCCGTGAGCATCCGCCCCGGCATCGCCGACCATCGCATCTCCTCGGCATGTTCGCGCAGCATGTTCCGTGTAAGCAGCGGTAGCTTCGCCAGATCGCCAGGTCGCGCAAGTTCCTCCGGCGGCAGCAGGTGAAGCGCTCGATAATAGGGACAGCATCTCGCCGCATGAGCAACCAGTCGGCGCAGCTTCTCCATCTGCAGCGCCGTGGTCGCTTCCCGTGACTGCCATTGAGAAACTTCCAGCCCCGCGGCCAGCGAAAAAGTCTCGCGCCCAAGAAGCCGCTCGTGAAGCTGAGACAGCATCACCACGCCGCGATGCGATTCGCGCTGCGCGACCGATGATCGACGCGATGCGCCGATGCGACCGAGACTCCCGGAAACAGTGGACATCCCTATGAATCGACCGAATCCCCCGTTTCCTCCCAGCCCTCATACCTCGCCGCGCACCCAATACTCGCCCCACGCCGCGTATTCGTAGATCAGTTCCGGCAGAATCTTGAATCGCCACTTCCAATTCCGGTCAATCGGACGCATCGATCGCTCCCATCTTGGCTCCCGCATTATCAAATGCCTGTAGCCGGCCTTCTCAAAGCACGCCTTGCACCGGGCCATGTGCGTGTAACTCGTAACCACAATGCACGAATCCCTGGCCGGATCGACACCGAGGTGCTCGATGATCGACCGCGCATGATGACGCGTCTTCACCGAATCGTTGTCCATCAGTATCCGCTCAGGATCAGCGCCCCATTCCACCGCCAGGTCGCGCATCGCCGCCGTAAACGGCCCGTGATTGCTCACGATCAGATACTCGCCAAAGCCCTCGCTCAGCAGTCGGGCACTCTCGATGATCCGTGCCGCGTCCCCCCCCGGACAAATAATGTACTTCGCCGGCTTGAGCTCCGATTCGCAAGCCAGCACATCGAACAACCAGTTGGTCACCGGCGTAGCCACCAGAAGCAGGGCGATAAACCCGCTCCCCGCGAAGAATAGTTCGCCTGCCCGCGCGATCCGGCTGATCCACGATCGCCGCCGCTTGGGAACGGGTTTGACTTCGGACTGTGATGGACCCGCTCCCGTTGGTTCGTTACCGGCCATGTCGAATACTCGTCATTTCGGGACCTCGCTGTTCGAAAATGGTCTGGGGGCTCAGATGAGTGGACGAAGTGCCGATAGCCAACATGACCGCGTTCCGATGGCTCTGCGGTAGGGGCGTCAGTGCTCGTGATCCTCTTGCGACCGGATTGGGTAGCATGGCCCTCTGGGCCGTGCGAATGGCAATCATTGTTTTGATTTGCATGAATAGCTCACAAGCTCTCACGCCCGGCCGATCGGCTTTATAATCCTCAGGCTCGTTCCCGGCAGTTCGCGAGGGCCGCGACGCCGCCTCGCAAACGTTGAGACCTACGCGACATGATCCACGCGATGACCATTGATGTCGAGGACTACCACAGCGTCTTCGGCCGTGATTGGCTCGAGCGCGATGGACCCCCGACCGACGCCGTGGTCAGAAACACGCGCCGCATGTTGGGCTGGCTCGCCGAGCGTGACGTGCGCTGTACCTGCTTCGTGCTCGGTGAAGTCGCCGAGGCCTTTCCCGATCTCATCCGTGAGATCGCCGCCGCCGGCCATGAACTCGGCGTCCACGGCTACTACCATCGTCAGGTCTTCAAATTGAATCCCGACTCCTTTCGCCGCGAGGTCGCCGACGCCAAGGCCCTCATCGAGGACATCGCCGGCGCGCCCGTCTCCGGCCATCGCGCCCCGGCATTCTCCATCATGCCCGAAACAAGCTGGGCCCTCGAAGTCCTCGCCGATGTCGGCTTTGAATACGACTCCAGCATTTATCCAATCAAGGGAAGCAGATACGGCTGGCCCGGCTTTCCCCTCGACATCCACGAAATGCAGCTCGAGGGCGGTCGCCGCATCATCGAAGCCCCGCTCTCAACCGTCAGCATCTTCGGCCGGCGTTTCCCCTCCTGCGGGGGCGGATACCTCCGTCACTTTCCAGGATTCGTGACGCAATACGCGATAGGCCAGGTGGCTCGACATCGTCCTGCTATCGTGTATCTTCACCCCTATGAGATCGAAACGGATTGTCCACCGATTCAGATGTCTCATCTCTCCGCGGATCGGCAACTGACGGTGATGAAATTCCACAAATTGCAATTGAGGAATCGGAGCCATGTCGAGGCAAAGGTTCGGGCGCTCCTGAGACGTTTTTCTTTCGCGCCGCTCCGTGAAATTATCTCGGATGTGCTGGCTCACGCCGGCCCTCGTGGAACGCAACCGTCTCAACAACAACGAGCCCGCGCATGAGCGATCGGACGCAACCCGAACAACAGTACATGCCCAGGCTGATCGCGGCCGAATGGTATGTTCCCGCCCGAAAAAAACATCCCCGAGGTTGGCTCGTCTACACACATGATTTCATTCTGGCCACGCTGCAGGGCAAAGTGGCCGATCCGGACAGAATCAGCCAATCGACCGGCTGGATCATCGTCGGAATGCTCGCTCAGAGCCTTATGGCGATCGCCCAGGCATGCATCATGGTCCTGGCATGGATCCCAATCACTTCTAGCCTTCTGGAAACGATCGCCAGAGTGTTTTCCAGAAATGCGGTCGGCTTTTTTCTGCGAGCCTGCTACTGGAAGGCAAAACTAGGGTACCTCGGACAAAACACCATCATCGATCAGAATGTCGAGATTTGGGGGCCTGCCGCCGTGTCCATCGGTTCTTGCTGCCATATTGATACCAACGTGCGACTCGCCGCGGGCGAGCGCCGCCATCGCCAGAAAGGCTCTATCAAAATCGGCAATCACGTCCACCTGGGCCCCGGCGTGCACATCGCCGGACGAGGAACCGTGGTCATCAAGGATTATGTCGGCGTCTCGGCGATGGCACATCTCTATAGCGCCACAAACACCATCGAGTTGCCTCAAGACCCCGGCCAATTGATCAGCATGTCCCATCGTGCCCCGCCCGATCAGCAGTACGTCATCGAAAAACCGATCATCGTCGAGGAGTATGCCTTCCTCGGCATGATGACGCGCATCATGCCCGGCGTGAGAATCGGAAAGGGCGCGGTGGTTCACTCTTCGACGGAGATTTGGAAGAGTGTCCCCCCCTTTGCAAACGTCGCCGGGCCGGGACGCGCCAAACAAATCGGCTGGCGTCGCCCGCGGCGAGCAAGTCCGAAACTTGCGATGAACTCCGCGCTGACCGACTTCGATCCCTTCTGGAACGAGTCGCCACACACCCGCGGTATTCCCGTGATCCGTGAGGTAGGCAGCGCCGACGATGTCGCAACCATCGCACAGGTCGTTGACCTCCATTTTGAGGCGTTCCCCCAGGGCATCACCACCCAACTCGGCCGAACTTTTGTATTTGACTATTATGTCGCCATGATCACCAGTCGCGGCGCTTCCTTGTGGGTCGCCGAACTGGATGGAAAAGTCTGCGGCTTTCTCGGCTGTGCCGCTGATCGAAAGTTGTTCGAGAAGTCGCATCGCAGCGGCGTCGTCCGGCTTCAAGCGTTATGGCGATTTCTCACCTTCCGGCTCAATCCATTTGCCATACTCCGCGCTCTGAAAAAGAAAAGCCTGTCGAAGAAGTTCCGCGAGCCGGCTGAACTCCTCTCCATCGTGGTGTCACCCGAGTTACGCCGCGCGGGCGTCGGTCGCAGATTTCTCAAGGTGTGGTCGGAGAAGATGGCTGCAAACAAGGTCGATTCGTATCTCGTCTTTACCGACAATCCCGAAGGCCTCTCCTTCTATGAAAAGTATGGCGGCCAGTGCCTCTTCAAGTTTGTTCTAAGGGGGGCGTGGTCCGCTTGTTATCGATTCGATGCAAACACGATCGGGTCCGGAGAGTTCGACAAAAAAAAGGAGCAGGATCGTCCGGACGGCGACATCGTTGATGCCGTCCTGCGCGGCGAGCCGGATTCGGCATGCGGCTCCGGGAATGGGTGATGGTCCATGGATCTCTTTGACGGAGTTTTTCACCATGTCGGCGTTGCCGTACGGGAACTAAGCGCCGCGACGGAACAACTCGCCGCTTTGTTCGGCGCGCAAATCGATTCAGAGATCGTTCGCGATCCCGTACAGGGCGTGTTGATTCAGTTTGTAACGGTGGCAGGACTGCGGATCGAATTGCTCGCCCCGGCGGCCGATCCTTGTCCGCTTGATCCTGTCCTCAAACGAGGCGTCGCCATCTATCATGTTGCCTATGAAGTACCCGACCTCGATGCCCAGCTTCGCAGGCTCTCGACCACCCAGGCACGTCTCGTGTCGCATCCCAAGCCGGCCGTCGCATTTGGTGGCCGGCGCGTCGCCTTTGTGGTATTTCAGGGAATGATGTTCGAGTTGATTGAGGCCGGTTCAAATCGAGAATCGGGGGACCAGACCGCTGCACCCAGGTCATGAGCCTCGTTCGCTGACCCGTCACATGAAGACCCATTTGCCATCACAGACTCTGACGCACGTCGAAGCGGTAAAGCTCCTAGATGCCGTCGACGCACAGCCGACCCTCGTCAACATCAACACCGCCGCGCGACGTATCGCCCCGATCGCCTCGTCCCTCGCCGCCGTCCACAAGCGCCTGGCGTGCGTCTCGTCCTTCACCATCGATTTCCTCAAAACCCCCCTGGAATTGCAGGCCCTCCGCGCCGGCCTCCATCTGCAAATCCACGTCGCCCCCTACGGCCAGATCGACCAGGAACTGATCAACCCCCAGTCCGGCGTCGCCTCCTTCAACCCCGACGTCGTGCTCATCGCCGTCCGCCTCCGCGATGTCTGCCCCGCCCTCTACGACTCCTTCAACAGCCTTGCCCCTGAAGAAGCAAAGGCGACGCTCGACGACTGGCTCGCGCGCTTCAAGTCCGCCCTGATGTCATTCCGCCAGCACTCCCAGGCCCACTTGCTCATCCTCAACTACGAGACCCCCGTCGCCCCCGCCCTCGGAATCGCCGACCGCGCCGCCGCAAACTCTCAATCGCAGTTGATCCGCACCGCCAACGAATCGCTCGATGCCATCGCTGCCGCCATCGCCAATGCTCACGTCCTCGACTACGACGCCCTCATCGCCGCTCAAGGCCGCGCAACCTGGGAAGACCGCCGCATGGCCCTCTACGGCCGCATCCCCGTCGCCGCCGAGCACTACTGGCCCTTCGCCGGCTTCATCGTCCGCTACCTCCGTCCCATGTACGGCCTCACCAAAAAGGTCCTCGTTCTCGATGCCGACAACACACTCTGGGGCGGCGTCATCGGCGATGTCGGTGTCGATGGCATTGCACTCGGCCCCGACTACCCCGGTAGCGCCTTCGTCGCCTTCCAGAAGCGCGTCCTCGACCTCTACCACCGCGGCATCGTCCTCTGCATCGCCAGCAAAAATCAGCCCGGCATCGTCGAAGAGGCCCTAAAGACCCACCCCAACATGGTCCTCCGCGAAAAGCATTTCGCCGCCATGCGCGTCAACTGGAACCCCAAGCCGCAAAACCTTCAGGAGATGGCCGCCGATCTCAACCTCGGCATCGACAGCTTCGTCTTCCTCGACGACAGCGACGTCGAGTGCGCCCTCATGCGCGAGGCCCTGCCCCAGGTGTTGACAGTTTGTCTGCCGAAGGAGCCCGCCCGCTACGCCGCCGTCGTCGAGGCTCTGGACTGCTTCGATCAGTTCAGCGTCTCCGCCGAAGACCGCGCCCGCGGCGAGCTCTACCGCGCCGAGTCCGGCCGCCGCCAGTTGCAGTCCGCCGTCGTCGACATGCCCACCTTCTACCGCCAACTGGCCATGAAAGTCACCTTCGGCGTCAACCAGTCCTCGCAGATCTCCCGCGCCGCGCAGATGACCAACCGCACCAACCAGTTCAACATGCACACCATCCGGTGCAGCGAAGATGACATCCGCCGATTCATGACATCCGGCGATCACGAAGTCATCACCCTCGCCCTCGAGGATCGCTTCGGCGACAGCGGCGTCGTCGGCCTCGCCATCGTCCGCAAGTCGCCGCACGAGTGGGTCCTGCACCAGCTCCTCATGAGCTGCCGCATCCTCGGCCGAACCGTCGAGCAGGCTTTCGTCAACTGGATCGCCGGCCGCGCCAAATCCGCCGGCGCCACCCGACTCGTCGGACAGTTCGTGCCCACGACCAAGAACAAGCCATTCGCCGGCTTCTACAAATCCTGTGGTTTCGCCGCCAATTCCCCCGATAGCGCGCCCGACGAGTGGATTCTCTCATTGCCAAACGTCGATACGACTATACCGGACTGGATCGCGATTCAGCATCCGGCCACGGAGGTCTCCTAAGTATGTCTCAGAATCAAGAGCGCTTCGCCCAGACCGTCAGCGCCATCCTCGGCTGCGAGCCGCAGGAGGTCACCGACAAGCTCACCCCCGATCAGATCGACACCTGGGATTCGCTCAATCAGATCAACCTCGTCGGCGCACTCGAGCAGGAGTTTGGCGTCTCCCTCGTCGCACAGGACCTCGCCGAGTACCAGTCCGTCCTCAAGCTCAAGGACCTGCTGCGTGATCACGGCGTCGAAGTCTAGCCCGTCGGGTTCCTCCGTCATGGCCGACACCGGTCCGATCTCAGACCCCGCCCGTCATCGATCACTCCGCGTTCGTCTCGTCCTCTCCTGCCTCTTCGGCTCGTTCGCCCTTTACTATTTCACCTGCGCGCCCGGCCTTCTCTGGCAGGACAGCGCCATGTTTCAGTATCGCGTCGAGCGCTTCAACCTCGCCGGCGATATCGGCCTGCCGCTGGCCCATCCGCTCTACATCGTGCTGGCCAAGCTCGTCGCCTTCCTGCCGCTCGGCGAGTCCGCCTTTCGCGTGAATCTTTTCTCCGCCCTCTGCGGCGCCGTTGCCCTCGCGCTATTGGCCGACTTGCTCTACAGCCTCACCTCCAGCATCTGGGCCGGCCTCATCGGCGTCATCTCCCTCGCCATCAGTCACACCTTCTGGACCCACTCCGTCATCGCCGAGGTCTACAACCTCTACACCGTCGGCCTCTTCGCCGAGCTTTGCCTCATCGAACGCCTCATGCGCACCCGGCAAATCAAGTGGCTCGTCCTCGCCGCCCTCGTCAATGGGCTCAACCTCTCCAACCATCTCATGGCCATTCTCCACTGGCCCGCCTATGCCGGCCTGCTTTACTGGGCCGCGCGTCAGCGCCTGCTGAAGCCCGCGCACGCCGTTGGCATTCTTGCCGCGCTGGCCGTCGGCAGTTCGCTGTACCTGTACATTATTGGCTTGGAGCTTTTGGCCGGTCGGCCTTTCGTGGAGGTCTTCCGCGAGGCGCTCGTTGGGCCGCCGCATCGCGCCGAGCATGTCCTCGCCTATTCCTTCCCGTGGCTGCGGCAGATACGTAACTCCGTTATCTACTTCGGCCTCAACTTTCCCACGCCGATCATCCTCCTTGCCCCCGTCGGTTTCGCGGCGGCCCTGCGCGCGGCGTCCTTGCGGTGGATTGCCTGGCTCGCCGGCGGGATGTTCGTCGTCGCATTCGTCTTTGCCTTTCGCTATACCGTGCCCGATCAGTTCGCCTTCTTCACGCCGTGCTATGCACTCGTCTCCCTCTTTATTGGGATCGGTGCGGCGCAGGTGATCCAGGCCTCGTCGGCGATGCGCACGTCGTGTCTTGTCCTGGCGATGCTTCCGGTCGCCGTCTATGAATTCGCGCCGCCGGTGATGAGCGCCCGCAAGGTGTCCATCGGCGTGTCGCGCGAAGTCGCCTACCGCGACAACTACGAATACTTCATCCGCCCGCGCAAGAACGGTTATCGCGGCACCGAGCGATACGTGCGCGAAGCCCTTGAGCGAGCCGCTCCCGATGGGCTCATCTATGCCGACACCACTATCATCAACGCCCTCATTTATGCCCGCGATATCTGGCGCGTCGAGCCGGATGTGGTGCTGTTCGGGGCCTGGGACATCGAGCCCGATCCGCCGAGGCTTGAGCCGACGGTCGCGGCGATTTCGGCGTTTGTCGATCGCGGCGCGGCGTGGTCGGCCGTGGCGGACTCCAACTACATGTCAAAGTGGATGCGCGAGGCCTTCACCACCGAGCCGGATGGGCTGCTCTACCGGCTTGTCCACAGGCCGGCCGCCGCGAGGTAGCGATCGGCGATTCGCGCGGGCGGCGTAGTGGGGTATGATGCGTCCGAAAGGAGAGCAGCCATGAGCGATCTTGCCGCGATGAAGTGCGTGCCCTGTCAGGGAGGCGTGCCGCCACTTGCCCGGGAGCGGGTCAGCGAGCTGCTTGGACAGCTTAATGGCTGGGGCGTCGAGAAGAATCATCACCTGGTTCGCAGCTTTCCCTTTCCCGACTTCGTGACTGCCCTGGCCTTCGTCAACAAGGTCGGCGCGCTGGCCGAGGAGCAGGGCCATCACCCTGACATCTATCTGTCCTGGGGCATGGTGCGCATCACCACCTGGACCCACAAGATCGACGGCCTGACCGAGAGCGATTTCATTCTGGCCGCGAAGATCGACCAACTTGCGGCGGGCTGAAGCTGTAGCCGCGTCTGCGGACGATCAGAGCCGCGCCCGTCAGGAAGCGGGCCGCAACGCATCGCCCGTGGAGCGTCGTCCACTCATCCGGTAAACCGCTGAATCCTCACTTGTGCTTCCAGTCGACGCAGAAATTGGGCAAGTCGCAGGTGCGGTCCTTCGGTTTGAGCAAATCGTCGAGGGTGTCGGGCCGCTCGCACTTTTGTGGGGCGGGGAATTCCTTTTTGTGCTTTTCCTCCCATTCGGCGCGGCGGTCGGCGCGGAGTTTGGCCTGGCGCTGGGCCTCGGTGCCGGCACCCGAAGAGCCCCGGACTTCAGTCCGGGCGGTTCTCATCCCACCGTCGGCACTCGACTCCTTCGCACATTCCCCCGCCAGATTAAGAGTGCCGCCACTGTGGCACGAAGGACTCGGGTCGGGATGGTACTTGGCGGAGTTGGTAGATGCGGCCGGCTCATTCGCGTCGGGCGATGCGGGTGAAATGTCGTCGCCGGGCGATGCGGAATCGCACGACGCGGGCGGTTTGTTCGCTTCGATCGCCGCGGCCCCGCGCGCTACCTGCCTTTCAAATTCCTCGCGGCGGCGCTGGGCCTCTTCGGCGAAGCGCGCGGCCTCCTCGGCTTTGCTCGCCGCTTCTTCGGCGTCGCGCCTGGCGTCGAACTCGGCGCGGCGCACGCGGTCCTCCTTCGCCTTGCGCTCGCCTTCCAGCTCGTGCGGCAGCAAACCGCGCTGCCCTGCGGCGATGTTCTCCGGCGTGCGCTGATCGGGCGGCAGGTGGTCGCCGGGGAATCGCTTGACGATCGGCGTGGGGCCGTACTTGAGGTCGAGGCCGTAGATGTCGGCGACGGCCTGATCGAGCCGCGTGAGGAATTCTTCGCGCGTCGTCGGAGTGCCATCGGCTTTGCGCCCCCACGGCGCGTCGGCGGTCGGTGCGTCGGGGTGCTGATTGGTTTTGCTCTTTGCGCCGTCGGGCTTGGCGTCTTTCGCACGCGCGGCCACGGCCTCGGCGCGGATTTGCAGCGACTTGTGGGCGATTTCGATGCGCTCGCGCTGGTGCTCGATGTGAGCATTGATGCGGTCGCGGTTGATCTGCACGCTGGCGGTCTTGCTGTAGGCGTTGGCCAGACGCTCGATCTGCCGCGCCGACGCTTTGCCGCTGTGGATGAGGCCGATCATGTATTTGCAGACATAACGCGCGGCGACGTGTTCGAGGCGGATGTCGTCGAATTCGGTGCGGCGGCTGATGATGGATTCAAGTGAATCGAGGTTTTCGTGGCTGGGTTGGTCTTCCGTCGCCAAACGGCGAGCCGCTTCGGAGCTCGCGCGGGATTGCATTCGAGAGGTTCTTTTTGCGCCGTCTGCGCTGTCCTCGCCGGCGAGGTCGGCGATTCGGGCGACGGCTCGGCGTCTTCGCGCGTAGCGGTAGAAGGCGGAGAAGCTGATGCCTTGCGCGGCGAGTTGGAACTGGTCGAAGATGTCTTGGTAGGTTGCGCCGTTCATTGTTCGCAAGGCGTGGTCGAGCTTGCGACGGGCCTCCTGTGGGAGCTTTTTCTCGACGGATGACGGGGGTTCACGGTCCTGGATGAGTGGATTGGACATTGGTTATTCCTCCTTTTGGTGAGCGAATGGTTTGATTGGGATTGGGTAAAACGGTGGTTTTGCGGATGGATTGGTTTTCCGTCGCCAAACGGCAAGCCGCGTTTTTGCTCGCGCGGGGAGCGATGGATCGCAGGTGACAATAGGCGAAAAAAGTTTTGGGGGATGCTGGCAAGTGTTGTGGTGGGCTTGTGTTGGGGTGGTGCGCAGTTTGGGTGGTTTTTTGGGCGCATTCGTGAGGCTCCATCGCCCCTGCCGGGGCTGGGTGGGCGCTGGGTCGTTGACCACGGGTTGCGCTTGGCTTGCTTCGCTGCGCCTTGCTGCACCCGTGGCTACAGGCCGGCGCCCCTGCCGGGGCTCGAACGGCGAGGCTGCACTCGTGGGTACGGTCCGGCGCCTCTTTCGGGGCTTGAGACAGCGGGGGGATTTCAGATTTGAAATTTGAGATCTCAGACAGGGCCCGGGGAGCGAGGGATTGCAGGTGACAATAGGCGAAAAAAGTTTTGGGGGACGCTGGCAAGTGTTGTGGTGGGCTTGTGTTGGGGTGGTGCGCGGAAAAGGTGAAAGAGGCTGAAGGCTGCAGGCTGTAGGCTGTAGGGATGCGGCTGGCGGGGTCGAGGGAGAAGGCAAATGCATTGCTTGCGCGGGGGGCGGGATTGCTGGTGGTCCATCGCCAAACGGCAAGCCGCTTCGAGGGGGTGCTTTGAGTGGGGGCGTTTTTTTTCATTGGGCGGCCCGAGCTATTTTTCAATGGCAATGAGTGTCACGTGGGTGACTGATCGCTTGGATCGTTAGCACGGGGGTTTGCGGGGGCAAGGCGGAAATTGGGGGTTTTTCTTAGGGATTGTGCCATGTCTTGTGGCGGGCGAGTGTTGGGGTGGGAAAAAATTCTTGGAGGCTAGATGAAAAGGCGAGTTTTGTGCGCGCGTCGGGTTTTCCTGCGCAGTTTTTTCATGCGAATCGCACAGGCTGGAAGCCTATGCTAGCCGGGGCGGCGGAAGAGGATGAGGCTGCTGGTGAAGCCGTGGATAAAGGTGCGATTGCCGACCGGGCCGATCTCGCCGGCGGCGAAGAAGCCGGCGACCTGGCAATCCTTGGCGATGCTGTTGACCAGGCCGATGTCGTGATCGGGCTTGCCGAACATGCGGGCGCCGCGGCC